>CANFBW010000014.1 GCA_947444925.1 Flavobacteriales bacterium
AATTGCTCATTCCAGGTGTGTGTGCCATCGGTAATTTGCACTGAAAAAGAAACCAATTCATTGTACACCATGTTATTGTCAACAGTTATACTGAAAGGTGCAACTGACGACTTCTTTTCTAAAGTAGCCATCGCACCGTATGATGCCGTTGCCACGCCAATATTGATATAGGGATTGGTCGTCGAAATCGTCGCTGTAACAGCAGCACTTGGCGACAATGCATTCAGCATGTCCACCCAAAGATCAATCGATTGTCCAGCAGAAATAGCCCCATAAGTGGCACGTACCGCATAAGGTTGCACATATGGAAAGCCACTTTCCGTTAAAGCGCGGTAAACGTTTAATCTGCCAGTTCCCAATTTCCCAACATATGGCGCATTGAAAGCAATGCCGTTTATGTTGTCGGTGGTTGCTTTCAAAAGTGCAACAACCTGATCCGCAGTATACGCTGGAAATTCAGAAAGCACCAATGCTGCCGCTGCAGCTATTTGAGGAGAAGCAAAAGAGGTACCGCCGCCAATATTGATAAACTGATCTGTACCATAGGCAGTAACAATGGCTTTAGCAGGAGCACTCAAATCGACAGAACCATTGTAATTAGATCCATTCGAACTATTAAACAGCCATTTCTGATCGTTTTGGTCGGTTCCCCCGACACTTACCACGTTGTCGTAAGAAGCAGGGTAAAATAAATTTTGATTGTTGCTATTTCCTGCGGCTGCTACCCAAATACAACCCTTACTGTGCACGTAGTTCACAATTTCTTGACAGTATTGAGAATAACCTCCATCTGTTCCCCAAGAGGTATTGATAATTTTACAGCCATGAGCAACGGCGTACAAAACACCATCGTAGGCATTCACCAAGTAGCCACCAGCGTTTGCAATTTTCACCGGTAAAACCTTAATATTGAAACCAACACCTGCCCCACCTTTGCCATTGTCGGGAGTAGCAGCTGCACAACCCGTAACCCAAGTGCCATGCTGATTACCTACTTTCGGTGCTGGATTATTGTCATTTTCTCCCAAGTCCCAACCTGAAAAATTATCGATATATCCATCGCCATCATTGTCAACTCCATCAATTGGATCATTGTAATTGTGCTTGATGTTGTTTGCCAAATCAGGGTGCAAAATATCTACGCCCGTATCTACAATGCCAATAACGACATTGGTATCTCCTTTAGTGATGTCCCATGCGCCATAAGCATTAATATTTGTCAAATAATACTGATTGACTGCCACTGGATCATTAGGGGTATAGAGCAATTTAGGAATATATAAGGGCTCTGCATATTGCACAATATTGCTAGAATAAAGTTGATTGACAACTTGTTCCAACGTGAAATTGTCTAAGTACGTTATTTCAAAAATGAGCGAAAGAGGATTAATAGTGGCTGATTGACTGCCCATGCCGTGGGCCCCGTCGTCGTCATCAGCATGTTTTCTTTTGATTTTTCCATTGATCGCAATGAGCAAGGCCTGAATGTCGGAATGATTGATATTACCGCCGATGATGAAATCAATGTAGTCGGCCTTAATTTTAAAAACCACCGTTTTTGATACAACGTCGCTGTCGCCCATACTTGCGGGCATTTTAAAATAGCCTGTCCGTCCTTTCAACCCCGGTATTTGTGCCGACGAAGGAAATACAAACAATCCAATAAAGATCGCGATTAGTAAACTTCTACTCATATCACACACATTAACATACGGTATTCTACGTAGTAATTTACAGAAGGTTTGAAAAACTTTACAAACCCTATCTGCTCACACTAAGTTTCATGTCGCGATAAACACCATCACTGCTCACTCTCAAAAGATAAACACCTGATTCAAGACCGCTAACATCTAGCCTTGCCGCAACGCCTCCACTATAAGAAGGCAGTCCGGCCTGACTCAATATTTTTCTTCCCGCGATATCAAATAAGGTGAAAACAGCATTTCCATTGAAGTCAGCCTTGATTTGAACCATCACTTCTGTTCCTGAAGGATTGGGGTACAATGAAAACTCTGATACATTCAAAACATCAATCCCGGTTGGATCTTTAACCACAACACTCAAACTATCTGTACACCCATATGCGTCAGTAACCAATATCGAATAAGAACCTTTACACAACGTATTTGCTTGGTAAGTTGTTTGGTGATTGCCATCGTTCCACAAATAAGAAAAAGGCTTTTTACCGCCCAGTGCAAGTACTGAAGCCGTTCCGTTGCAAGAACCACTTGCTGCATTGGTATCAATTAGTGACAGCGCCAATAATGAATCGGCTTCCGCAATTGTTACGGAAAATTGCGCACTGTTGTTCACTGCATCTTTAACAGTGCAGACATACGTTCCAGAACACAAAGCACTGGCTGTAGCCGTGGTTTGCGAGCCATCGTCATCCCATGAATATGTAAAAGGAGGAACTCCAAAAATAGGCGCTAAAGCAGCTTGTCCGTTGCACTGTCCTTTGCACTTCACTGCTGTAGGTGATTTTGTAGCGGTGATACTTCTAATCGAAGTGTAAATAGAATCGGCCACCTTGCCTTTGTCAATTAAGTCCTGCAAACTATCGCCTACAATCAAAGCAAATGCGATCACCACAGAATCTCCGTTCGCAAGATTAAATGGCCCTTGCCCCAACAAGTCGGCAATATCACTAACACCCGCCAAAACCCTAGAATTCCCATTGGTCAATGCCGTTTTCATTTCAGCATCAGAAAATCCATCCCAAGCATTTATACTTCCAAACTGACCATTGCCATCAAATGCATAATGACTTATTTTATTTTTGTTAGTGAGTGCTTTGGTGCCTGCAAAGGTGCTTGTTGTGTTGTATTCATAACCATAAGCTATTTTACTTGCGGTGTCGTACAAAACCACATCCGTTGCAGCATTCAACAAATCCCAATCCACGTATAAACCAGCATACACGTTGCTCATTGCAATTCCACTTACATTTTTCAACTTGTATTCTTGAATGATAAAATCCTTCAACCCTGTGTCGTTCCAACCTAAGGTTTTGTGCTGCACTTCAATACCAAGTTTATTGGAACCAGCAGCGTTGTCGTTGACCAAGCCATTGATGTCTTTGTCTGACTCTAAACCAGGTTTCAAAACCGACATAGTACCTATTGGCGTAAACTCACCATCACTTGAATAAGAGACATATGAGGAAGTATTTGACACCATGAAGCCCATTTCGTAAATATAGGAATCGCCACCCTTGTATGTCAAGCCCGATCCATTCGTCTTGTTTGCCGCCATGTAACCTAACTTAGCAGTACTACCCAGCGACAACACCAAGTTGTTCACATCCATGTTTACGTAATCAGGATTCAATAAAATTTTAAATGCCTGTTTCTCCACAAATGATCCATCCGTAAACGTCATCACTACTATAATTTCAGTGTTGCTTGGAACAGCAGCTTCCACCTTCATAGTGAAAGGACTTGCTGAAAAACCAGCTGATCCTGCACTGGCCAGCGCTCCGATATTAAAAGTGCCATTCAGCACAGTCACATATGGTGAAGAACAAGTGACCGTAGCAACCGCAGCACTGCTCGCCACCAAATAATTAGTAACAGCCCCTTTAACTCTGATGGTGTCGCCAGTCACAAAAATATTGTCGGCATTGTCCGTAAACGAAAGGTTACTTGCAATAAAACCAGGCACATTATTAATAGTTAAAGCCCTCAAAACATTGAGGCGACCAGAACCCAATTTACCCACGTAAGTATTGTTGAAAGCAATAGTATCAATAGCATCAGTAGTGTTTTTTAATAACTCTCCAATTTTCAAAGCTGAATATTCAGGATGAATAGCCTTCAATAATGCACCTGCTGCAGCAACCATAGGCGCTCCAAAAGAAGTGCCACCGCCTATCTTCACAAAACCATTGTTGTTTTGACAGCCATAAATGGCCATACTTGGCGCCAGCAAATCAATAAATTCATTGTAATTACTGCCATTGCTGCCACTAAATATCCATTTGTGATCCAAGGTATCAGACCCCCCAACACTCAGCACATAATCGAATGAAGCAGGATAAAATATACCGGCATCATTGCTGTTTCCAGCTGCCGCAACAACTAAGGCATCTTTATTAATGGTAGCATAGTTGATCACTTCCTGACCGTATTGCGACCATGAATTTGGCGTTCCCCACGATACATTAATAATGTCACAACCATGATCGGCAGCATACTTGATGCCTTGGTAACCAAAAGAAATACTTCCCGTTGCATCAGCAGCCTTAACTACTAAAATTTTTGTTTTATACCCCACCCCAGCACCTTGAATGCCATTGTTTACAATTTCTGCCACTGAACTGCTCGACCAAGTACCATGCTGCGGGGTTACACCACCAACTTCATGTGAAGGATTGTTGTCATTTCCTGCCAAATCCCAACCCATAAAATTATCAATATAGCCATCGTTGTCATTGTCAGCACCATCAATTGGATCATTGTAATTGTATTTGATATTTGCAGCAAGATCACCATGTGTCAATTCAATTCCAGTATCTACCATACCCACCACAATATTGGTATCTCCTTGCGTGATGTCCCAAGCTTGATAAGCTTTTATTTTAGCCAAATGCCATTGACTGGCAACACTCGGATCATTAGGAACACCTAGCGTTTCAAAAATATAACTTGGCTCAGCGTATTCAAAAATACCCATTGCCAATAAAGAGGAAATTACCTTTCCAACTGGCAGTGACTCATTGTAATGCAACTCGTAAACGAGCGACAAGTCCACAAAAGGAATGCCTTTGCGAGAGTAGGCCTTGCCCATTTCCTCTTCTTCGGGATGCATTTTAGCCAAAGACTGCGCCTTAATACCATCTAACAATTGCGACATACCAGGGTATTCAATCGCCTTTGGTGAACAAAATGAGCGAAACGCGCTCTTAACCTTCACAATCACAGTGCGTTCTTTATACTTCGCTTCCTGTGCAAACAGGCTAACAGCGCAAAACATCAAAACAATGGGCAATAGTCTTTTCATAAATACAATTTGTCTTACTAGAGGGTCAATACGGAAATCTCAAAAAGAGGTTACTTCTACTTTTCCAGAGCAGGAAAATCCTTAAGAAAAGAAAAAGATTTTTCTTCGTGGTTGATTCGGCTATAAAAATGTTCCATACCATTGGTAACAATAAGGTAGGGAACCTGAAACACCATATTGTAACGTGCCGCTTGATCAAAAGTACCTTGCGCAATTTTTACTGTGGCTGCTTTGCACTCAACAATAGCAAAGGGCTTACCAGCAGAATTGTACACCAAAACATCAATGCGCTTTTTCTGCCCGTTCAACAACAGATCCTTTTCAAGCACCATGCGTGAATATGGAATATTGTGAGCCTCGTTCATAAAACGGATAAAATTTTGCCGTACCCATTCTTCTGGTGTCAACAAAATATTTTTTTTTCGAATAACATCGAAAACATACAACTTTCCATCAGCGGATCGTTCTATCTTAAATTGATATTCGGGAAGACTTAACCTTATCACAAACTTTACGTATTGGTTGATAAAAATACAACAGAACTGTATGGATACAAAAAAAGATATTGTAGAAAACTGGTTGCCGAGATACACAGGAACACCTTTAGAAGAATTCGGCAAACACATATTGCTCACAAATTTTAGCGGATATCTCAAAGGTTTTGCGCAATTAACTGGCTGTGAAATCAAAGGCAGCGACAAGGCAATGCCCACCGCAACCCACGACGGCATCACAATGATTAACTTCGGCATAGGTAGCGCCAATGCGGCATTGATCATGGACTTGCTGTCGGCCATTAAACCACAAGCATGTTTGTTTTTAGGAAAATGTGGTGGTCTCAAAAAGAAAAATAACCTAGGCGACTTCATACTTCCCATCGCTGCAATCAGAGGAGAGGGAACATCAGACGACTATATCGCCAAAGAAGTACCTGCCCTTCCTGCTTTCAGTTTGCAACGCGCTGTATCTTCTGTCATTCGGTCAGCCGGACGAGACTATTGGACTGGCACCGTATACACCACCAACAGAAGGGTATGGGAACACGATGAAGTGTTCAAAGAAAAACTGCGCATGATGCGTTGCATGGCCATCGACATGGAAACAGCAACTTTATTCACTGTTGGTTTTGCAAATAAAATCCCTTGCGGCGCCCTATTGCTAGTATCCGATCAACCCATGATTTCAACAGGAATTAAAACTGCAAAAAGCGATCAAAAGGTAACCGACAATTTTGTGGAAGACCACATTAAAATAGGCATTGACGCAGTTAAAGAAATCATGAATTACGGGTTAAGCGTGAAACACTTGCGCTTTTAAACCGTGATTATTTCTTTTCATCTTCTCTACAAGTACTTTCTGCTAACGCATCGACTGCGGCCGCTTGTCATACAAATGACGACGCAGGCTCACAGTTAATGTGCTGACAAGTCAGCGTAAACTTCGCCCAACAATTTACAATTGCTCAAAATAATTTGAATGATGCACCAACCTCATTCAAGAGCAGAATCCACAAAAAACAACTTCAAAAAATTCATTACACCCTAATTTAAAAAAGAGAATTCGCTACACAATAAACATTTTTCTGGCGTCGATTTACAAAGAAATTCAAATAATATATTTTACAATTCAAAAAAATAAAGTTTACTTTGTTTAATGAACAACCAAGAATAATTAAACAACAATGAGTGAAGCAAACTACACCATCAGCGATCTGGAAACTTTGAGCGGAATCAAAGCACACACCATTCGAATATGGGAAAAAAGATACCACATCATCAGTCCCTCGCGCAGCAACACCAACATTAGATTCTACTCTAATGATGATTTAAAACTCTTGCTAAACATAAGTTTTTTAAACAAAAACGACTTTAAAATTTCAAAAATAGCGGAAATGAATCCACAAGAGATTTCCGAAAAAGTCAGCTCTATAAATATCGTGAAATCGAGTAGCGACGACTATATTGACAACCTCATCGTTTCAATGATTGATTTGAACGAAGCATATTTTGAGAAAATATTTTCATCGGCACTCTTTCGAATTGGGTTTGAAAAAGCCATCACTGAAGTTATTTTTCCCTTTCTTCAGCGCATCGGATTAATGTGGCAAACTGGCTCAATAAATCCAGCCCAAGAGCATTTTACCAGCAATCTGATTCGGCAAAAACTAATCGTCGCTATTGACAGTTTGCCTAAAACATATGATGAAAAAGCGCCCAAAGCAATACTTTTTTTGCCCGAAAAAGAATTGCACGAAAACAGTTTGCTCTTGTACAACTACATATTAAAATCAAAAGGATATCAAACCTTTTATTTTGGCCAAACCGTTCCCACTTCCGATTTGAAACGCATTTTAAAAATCACGGCAGCCAAAACCATCATTTGCGTTATTACCAGCGAACTCAAAGAAAAAGATTTCGCTACGCTCATGGGGGAACTGCAGCAACTTTCGAAAAACAGAAAAATATTACTATCGGGTAGAATGCTTGTCGAAAACCCTCAAAAATTACCAAAACACATCCACCTTTTCAAAAATGAAACAGAGCTAAAACAACTGATATAACTCAGATTGTCAGCTCTCACAACATTTTCAACTACAAACAATTCAGTTGAAAGTCAATTGTCATGCCTATACTTTTCTATAAATTACTTTTGCAACAAAGAATTTTAAGTTAATTTTGTTTAACATTCTTGCTTTTTTGTTAAACAATAAATATATTTGAAAACAGATAAAACAAAGTGGAAAAAGAAACCAGCAATAAAAAAGCAATAGTAATAGGATCCGGTTTTTCGGGACTTTCTGCTGCATGCCATCTAGCAAAGCAAGGATTTCAAGTGTGTGTCATTGAAAAAAATGAACAAGCCGGAGGTAGAGCTCGTCTTTTTGAAAAGCAAGGTTACCGCTTTGACATGGGACCTAGTTGGTACTGGATGCCCGATGTTTTTGATAAATTCTTTCAAAACTTCAACAAAAGCACTAGCGACTACTACGACCTTTTGCGCCTTGACCCATCTTACCAAGTCATCTTTGGAAAGGACGATGCCATTCAGCTATCGGCAAAATTGGAAGAACTAAAACAGCAATTTGAAAAAATAGAAGTAGGTAGCTCTAAGCAGTTGGATAAGTTTTTAAAAGACGCTGCCTACAAATACCAAGTAGGCATGAATGATTTGATCTACACCTCAGGAAGTTCTATAAGCCAATACATGAACAGCAAGGTATTAAAAGGTTTGTTCAAAACAGATCTACTTACACCTTTCTCTACCTTCGCGCGCAAATATTTTAGCAATCCTAAACTATTGCAAATCATTGAATTTCCTGTATTGTTTTTGGGTGCAGCTCCAAAAGACATACCAGCGCTTTACAGCCTTATGAATTATGCCGATATGCAATTGGGCACTTGGTATCCAATGGGCGGAATGCACAAAATCGTAGAAGCAATGCAATCGCTTGCCATTGAACTTGGCGTGCAGTTTCAATTCAACTGTCCCGTTGAAAAAATACTCACGTTAAAAAGCGGAATGGCTTACGCCGTGCAAACAAAAGACAAAACTTATGTTGCCGATTACATTGTAGCTTCTGCCGACTACGAGCACGTTGAACAAAACTTACTGGATGAAAAACTCAGAAAGTATTCAAACAAATATTGGAACAGCAGAAAGCTAGCTCCTTCCTGCTTGATCTACTACATAGGCGTGAAGAAAAAAATAAAAAAACTACAACACCACAATCTCTTTTTTGACGCCAACATGCAGCAGCACGCTGATGAAATATACGATCATCCAAACTGGCCTACGCAGCCCTTGTTTTACGTTTCATGCCCTTCAAAAACCGACAAAAACGTTGCTCCTGAAAACTGCGAAAACTTATTTTTATTGATTCCTGTGGCTACCGGACTGGTTGACGACGAAGCGATCAAAGAAAAATACTTTCAGCAAATCATGCAGCGTCTAGAAGAACATTGCGGAGAAGCAATTTCACCATTTATTGAGTACAAAAGAAGTTACGCACAATCCAACTTCATTGCAGATTACAATGCTTTTAAAGGAAATGCATACGGCCTTGCAAACACCTTGCAACAAACTGCTTTTTTAAAACCGTCTATTAAAAGCAAAAAAATAAAAAACCTTTTTTACACCGGACAACTTACAGTGCCCGGCCCTGGTGTTCCTCCGGCCATTATTTCAGGAGAAATTGTTGCCAATGAAATTGCGAAAATCGAAAAAATTAAAGCAAAAAACTATGAAAGAGCTATTTGACAAGGTATCACATCAAAGCAGCAAGATGGTTACCCAAACGTACAGCACCAGTTTTTCTTTAGGCATCTACTGTTTAGACAAAAAATTTCATCAACCGATCTATGGAATCTATGGATTTGTGCGTTTAGCCGACGAAATTGTTGACAGCTTTCAAGGCTATCCAAAGGCAGAGTTACTGCAGGATTTTAAAAAACAAACTTATGCTGCCATAGAACAAGGCATTAGTTTAAATCCCATACTAAATAGCTTTCAAAAAGTAGTGAACAACTGCCACATCGATCACGAATTGATTGAAACTTTTTTACAGAGCATGGAAGCTGATTTACTGCAAACAAGTCATAACAGTGAATCTATAAAAAACTATATTCTCGGATCAGCTGAAGTGGTTGGACTTATGTGCCTGAGGGTATTCACTGAAGGCAATAGCGAAAAATATTTAGAATTAAAGGATGCTGCAATGCGCTTGGGCGCGGCTTTTCAAAAAATAAACTTCCTCCGTGACCTTCAAGCCGATTACAAAGATTTAGGCAGAAGTTATTTTCCCGGCATCAATCCGGCAAAATTCACCCGCGAAGACAAAGAGCGTATTGAAATCGAAATTGAAGAAGATTTCGACGAAGCATTGAAAGGAATTAAAAAATTACCAAAAGGATCAGTGTTCGGCGTATATACAGCATATGTATACTACAGAGCATTGTTCAGCAAAATACGCGCGCTCCCTTCTGAGCAAATTTTAAGCGAACGCATTCGCATTCCTAATAATTTAAAAATTAGACTGCTGCTTAGATCTTATGTGAAATTCAGAATGAACGTATTATGATTAAATACATAAGCACATATGTACTTTTAATATTCTGCACAAATGCTTTGGCCGTTAATTATGTAGAATTGCGAACACTTCTTGTTGCAGCAGCTACTGATGAAGCGACGGCAAACTTATTGTTGCAAAAAACAACCCAAACCACGCAGCAAAACGCCATCGTCCTGGGCTATCATGCCGCCGTCACCATGACTATGGCCAAACATTGTTATTTACCCACCTCCAAACTATCGTATTTCAAAAAAGGAAAAGTCATGCTTGAAGCAGCCATACGCAAGTCACCTTCTAGTGCTGAACTAAAATTCATCCGACTAGCTATTCAATGCAACATTCCTTCTATGCTAGGATATGCACAAAACATTTCCGCTGATAAAAATGAACTAATTCAGTATTTAAAATCAAACACAGCCAGCGCTGATACTGATCTTAAAACGCGCGTTAAAAAACTCTTGCTGACTTGCAACAAATGCACGGCTATCGAAATTAAATCCATTCAAAACCTATGAGTTCTGCACTTGACCACGTTATTCTGGTAGATGAAAACGACCGCTACCTAGGCACCATGGAAAAAATGGAAGCCCACAAAAAAGGGGTATTGCACCGCGCTTTTTCAGTTTTTATTTTCAACGATAAAAACGAATTGATTTTGCAAAAAAGAGCCGAACACAAATACCACTCGGGAGGATTGTGGACCAACACCTGCTGCAGTCATCCTCGCTTTGGAGAAAGTGTACTAAACGCAGCACACCGAAGACTGCAAGAAGAAATGGGCTTTGATTGTACTCTCGAAAAAACTTTTGATTTCGTTTACAAAACCGATTTCCACAATGGCTTGAGCGAATATGAATTTGACCACGTTTTAATTGGTTATTACAACGGCGAAATAAATTTAAATCCCCAAGAAGCCTGCGAATGGAAAGCAGTGAATATGGATGATTTAAACGAACACATTAAAGTGTGCGAAGAAAGCTTTACCTTTTGGTTTAAAGAAGCTTTTCCAAAAGTATACCAACATCTTAAATTTGCTGCACACAATCGCTTATCGGCCTAACATGAAAATACTTACACTTATACTCACCTTCATCAGCATGGAAGCCATAGCGTGGCTCACACATCGCTTTGTGATGCACGGATTTCTATGGTCTCTGCACAAAGACCACCACCAAGTGCAGCCTGGTATTTTTGAAAAAAACGACTTCTTTTTCATCATTTTTGCACTGCCTGGTTTTTTACTCACGCTTTATGGAAGCCTGCATCATTTCTCGCTTCCCTTCTACATCGGATTAGGCATTACCATATATGGATTCGCCTATTTCTTAGTACACGATGTATTCATTCACCAACGACTTTCCATCTTCAAAAAGAGCAACAATATTTATTTGCGGGCCATTCGCAAAGCGCATAAAATGCACCACAAACACTTGTACAAAGAAGAAGGTGAATGCTTCGGAATGCTACTCGTTCCCATCAAATATTTCATTCAGGAAATCAAAAAAAGCAAAGTTTGATGTTTCCTGCGCATTGGACATACATGGCTGTAAACATTGGGGTTTTCACTATTCCCTTTCTTTTTAGTTTTCATCCTAAACTAAAATTTATTCAAAGCTACAAAGCATTTTTACCTGCTGTAGTAATAACAGGCATCCTTTTCATTATTTGGGACATCGTGTTCACACAACTGCAAGTATGGAGCTTCAATCCACACTATTTACTGGGTATTTACATTTTTAATTTACCATTGGAGGAATGCCTCTTTTTCTTCTGCATACCATACGCCTGCATGTTTACACATTTTTGTTTGCACAAAATAAATTGGAACTTCCCATCAAAAGCAGCACAAATAATACGCACAATCATGGCTTGCGCACTACTGCTGATTGGTGTTTTTAGTGTCGAGAAATACTACACCTCTATCACCTTCATCACTTGCTCCGCGTTTCTATTTGCCTATCCTTTGTTTGATAAAAACGAAAAATCATTCAGCAAATTTCTTGTGAGTTATGCCGTACTATTGCTGCCTTTTGCCATTTCGAACGGAATATTAACAGGAAGCGGATTGAATGACGCGGTGGTAAAATACAACGCTGCCCACATTCTAAATGTGCGCATTGGCACCATTCCTATTGAAGATTTTATTTACGGCCTCCTACTGATACTCACCAATATTTTAGTTTACAACAAATGCATTGCCCTACAGGGTAAAACATCACACAAAGCTGTGCTGTAAATCGTTGCTACGTGTTCAGGCTTCACAGATCTTTGAAGCACCCGCAACACTTGTTGAATGAAAATTTTTTATGCCATCGCGCTTTTTTTTTGGCGCACAGCGTTGTGCTTTGGACAGAATGCAATTGCAATTTCGCATTCTCCCGCAAGCTGCAGCTATAGCATGAACACCAACGACATTTGGAGTTCCACCTGCAATCCGGCGGGACTTTCAGAAATCAAAAAAACAGCTATAGGCTTCTATTGTCAAAATCATTTTTTACTAAACGATTTGGCTACACAGTATTTCATTATTGCTTTTCCTATCAGCAAAAATATTAGTAGCGGCGTTTCTCTTTTTCACCAAGGAAACACTTTTTTTTCAAGCAATCATTTGAGCTTCGCCGCAGCAATGAAACTCAGCGACAGATTGCAAATGGGCGCACAATTATTTTTTCAATACTATGTCCAATCAGAACTCAATGCTCTGTATAGCATGTACCCTGAAATGGGCGCAACTTATAAGATCAATTCAAAAATAAATGCTTCAGCAAGTCTGCGAAATTTCAGCGCCAACTTCATCAGAAATACAAAAACACAGGAAGTCCAAGTGCTGCGAATCGGTGTGAGCTACATATTGGATGAAAAAGTGAAAATACATGCGCAAGTTTATTTTGAAAATAATAACTATCCGGTTGCAGCGCTTTCAATTGACTACAAAGTAAATGAAAAAATAATGCTGTATTTTCAAAGTTCGAGCAGCAATCAACCCTTTGCCATTGGATTGGGTTGCCTGCTAAAATCGATCAACATCAAAATCGCATTCACTTACAATGCACTATTGGGCGCATCACCAAGCAGTTCCTTCACTTTATGAAAAAATATTTATTTCTTATTTTTTCCATTACCACACATCTACTAAACGCCCAAGAAGCCATACAACTCAGCCTCGACTATCTACTCACTGGAAAACAAGAGGAGCTAATCGCAACCGAAGTGATTGCCGAACAATTGCGCTTGCTTTTACACCAACCTATTGACATCAATACCTCAGATATTGAAACGTTTTTGAAACTTCCTTTATTAAATGCCGACCAAGCCCAAAAAATTGTCTCCTACCGTACACAAAATGGCATATATTACGATCTGTATGAATTGAAACATTTGCAGTTCAGCGCTGAATTAATAAAGGTCTTGTCCTTCTACTTAAAAATAAATGCACAAGCGCCTTCTACCTCTGATGTTTTTGTGTTGCTGCGTTACCAAACTATTTTAGAAAAACAAAAAGGATATGCCGACAGCAGCGACTATCTTGGCACCGCAGACAAAGTGTATACCCGCTTTCGGCTGAGCGACGAAAAAATAAATGTAGGATTTACTGCAGAAAAAGATCCCGCCGAACCCTTTCTCAATAATTACGAACCTCAAGGATTTGATTTCTACAGCGCATTTGCCCAATTCAAAAGCAAACAAATGCAATTGATCATCGGTGATTTCACTGTCAATACCGGACAAGGATTGACCTTCAGCAATGGCTACCGAAACAGCTTTACCTCATCGCCTTTGTATGCCAATCTTTTTCAAAATCAAATTCGCCCCTATACAGCAAGCGACGAAAATTCATTTTTTCGTGGCTTGTGTTACCACAAAAAAATTGACAACTGGGTACTACAACCTTTTGTATCCTATAAGAAAATTGACGCCACCATCAGCAATGGAAACATCAGTACCTTGCTTACTTCGGGTTTACACAGAACAACAAGCGAATTAATCAAAAAAGACAATGCCACAGAATTTTCAACTGGCTGCTCTGTTCTTTATGCGAGACCCATTGGATCTGTTGCTTTCAATACATTGGCGTATACCTACAATCTGCCGTATCTTCCCGATAGCAACTACTACAATGCAAATTTTTCGCAGCGCGATTGGCAATTCATCAACAGTATCGATTATACTTTCGACTATAAAAACGTCAACTTTTTTGGAGAGTTTGCAACAAGTGCCGCGCTGAAATTCGCTACAATTCACGGTGTGGTTTTAACTTTCAATGAGCAGTTATCGGCTTCTGTTCGTTTGCGTTACTACGATCCCTTTTTCGTAAATCCATATGCTGCAAGTTATGCGCAAAGTGCTGGTATTAAAAACGAAAGTGGCTGCGACATCAATCTACTGTACAATCTTACCTCCAACCAACAAATCACTTTAACATACGACAACTACATACACCCTTGGCTGCGCTACGGCATCAAGCAACCCACACGTGGTGACGAATTGTCGATATTGTTTCAATCTACCGTAAATGATCAACTCAATTTTTATTTGCGTTTCCAAAACAAAAACAATGACACACAAACACAAATGCTGCGCGCACACTTGAACTGGAATATTTCGCTGCTTTCTACTTTTAGTGCGCGCTGCGAACTACATTTTGCGAACAATAAATATTCGTGGTTGAGCTATTTCAATATTGCACACAAACCCATCAACTGGCCAATTCACATTTATTTTAGATACTGCATCTTCAATGTGAACGACTATGATTCACGCATTTACACTTACGAAAACGACCTTTTGTATTCTGCATCACTGCCGTTTTTTGATGGCGGCGGAAACCGCGCTTACACCATGGTTTCTTGGCGTATCAATCGAAACTTAAGTTTTAATTTGCGACTTTCTATTTCAGCCTACGACAATAAAAATTCGTTGGGCAGCGACAAAGACGTCATCGCCGGCAACCGCAAAAGCGAATTCAAATTGCAATTACTCTGGAAAAAATAATTTATAATGATTATCCGAAGTTATACCAGTCCTATGACAGAAGTGGCAATAGATCCTTCGGAGTACCTCAGGAAGACAATCATTGGCGAAAAACCCATGTGGGAAATTGTTCGCATTTGTCCTCCTGAGATTTGAGATTAAGAGGGGAAACAAAGTTTTGGTCTTTGAAGGATCTATCGCCCTATACATGAATTTACTGGTGCAATTCCGGATAATCTTTGTATTTATCAGTACACCACAAAGCGACCCGCCTTGTCATCCAATTGATACAAATAAATACCGGCGGGGAGATCTGTTTTATTGAGCTGAAGTGCTTTATCTACAACAACAAAACTGCACCCAACTTGAGCGCCAGCAATATCAAAAACTTGCACCTTCGCGCCTGCACTATTGTGAAACAATATTCGATCAGCAAAATCTTCAACTTGAATGGCGCGCAACTCCGATACGCCAAAAGATTTATTCAACAAGTCCTTCCACTCCATATAATTGCAATTGATGTTAGCGCCATCGTATGCCAAACGCACAATATGATTGCCTGCAGCCAACTCAAAACTTTTAGAAGTCAAAGTTTGCCAAGTTTGCCAGCCACCAGTATTCGCAACGTCTATAGCGCCAGTCACATTGACGTTATCAACCTCCACATGCATAGATGAACCAGTACCTCCTGAAGCCACACGCACAGCCACGGTAAAAGTACTGGCCGTCGCCACATTTACAGAATATTCCTGCCACTCCGTAGCTTCTGAGTAACCAACATCGTAACCACCACCTGCATCCAAACAATTCTCAATATCCACGCCATCGGCACGATACTGTCCGCCTAAATTGGTTTCGTTAATATCATAATAAACTCCTCTGCAATTGTTATCGTAATTTTCAGCTTCAATTTTTCCAGGCAAAGGATATGTAGAGCCGTTGTATGCCGTTTGCGTGTGTCCCGACAAGTTCAAATCATATACACGTACGTAATCTATTTCAAATGTAGGCTTTGTGAGCTGCACGTTAGCAGTAGAAGGGTTACCGGTAAACCAACCACCCACCGCTAAATTCAGGATGACATGAAAATCAGTCGTCCATGGCCACACCGCACTGTTCGACGCAGGCGTCAATGAATTTGGATTTTTAGTTTCCGTTTTAAAAAGCGTATTGTCGATATACCATTTGATATCGTTGGCCGTCCACTCCACTGCATAGACATGAAAATCCAAGTCTAAACCAGAGGAGAAAGTGTAAGCATTTCCATCGTTTAAATTATTGGGATAAGATTGTCCGTAATGTAATGCGCCCGTCGTAATGTTGGTTTGATCACCGCGGTATTCCATAATATCAATTTCACCAGTGGTTGGCCATGAGTTGGTGTTGGGCAGCATCCAAAATGCTGGCCACAAACCCCTTCCTTTTGGCAAACGCATCCGCGCTTCAAAACGGCCATATGTATGGCTGAAATGATTTTTGGTTATAACCTTACCTGAGGAAAACGACGACGATGAAATACTTTCTTTGATTACTTTCAACACCAAAACACCGTTGGATATATAAACATTGTTGGCGCTGTTGGTATAATATTCTTGCTCGCTGTTTCCCCATCCGCACAAGCTCGGACAGCCATTTCCTGTTTGGTAAGACCATTTATTCGCATCGAGCGACGAACCATCAAATTCATCCGACCACAGCAAAGCACCGTTGCACACTTGCGCCTGCGAAGCTTGAGCGACAAAAAGGGAGGCAATAAAAAAAAACATTGGCAAGCTTTTCATAAAGAGTTGTTTTGGGTAAATGACTCTGTTGTATGTCGTCGCCGTCAATATACTGCCTTCCAAAAAGAAAGCACAAATTGTTTTACGACTGAGAAAGCAGTTGCATCCTGAAAAATTAAATCGCCCCCACTTTGCTAAATATAAGTGTAAATCGCTAATAACAAAAAAAAAGATGACCGGCATTTTACCCAAAGTGCCAAAAGGTCCTGAGTAGCGGTTCGGAACAACAATCATTCTCAAAAAACATTTGATGGGTATTGCTGACAGCTATCCTCCTGACACATTCCGAGAGATCTATCTCCCTATATCTAATGGCACAGACGCCATCTCGCGACATTATCAAAACAAATCCTTCCACCGACCGAGCAAACAAATTCAACAGAAATACATCTTCTTCTAAAAACGATAAAAACAAGGGATCAAAAAAAAGCAAACAACTACATATCAATAGATTAAAAACAAAAAACAAAAACAACACAACCCTCTAAACGAGTAAAACAAAGCCTGTCTTAGCCACAAAGAATTGAAAAAGTAAAATAACTATTTGCAAATTAAGTGAGATCCATTATATTTGCACCTCTCTTAGGAGAAAGTTCTTTAAATATGCGAAAGTAGCTCAGTTGGTAGAGCACGACCTTGCCAAGGTCGGGGTCGCGGGTTCGAGTCCCGTCTTTCGCTCCATTAAAAAAACCCTGTTCGCAGGGTTTTTTTGATTAACAGTAGTTCAATTGCCGTTTATAGCGACAATACTGAACTTCTTTGTTTGCCTTGGTGGTGGAATGGTAGACACGCAGGACTTAAAATCCTGTAGTAGCAATACTGTGCGGGTTCAAGTCCCGCCCGAGGTACAAATGAAATCCCGTTGACATAATGTTGACGGGGTTTTTTTGTTTAGAGGTGCTCCTAATTGATATATTTTAATATGCAATAATTGTCCGTACTCCCAATAGCAGCTGCTGCCTTTCGTGTGCTGCGACAGCGAAAAAAAAACATTTCCCTAAATAGCAGCCGCTCTATTGATTGTCTTTTCTTCGAGAAAATTATCTATTTTCCTTTATAAGCGTTCATAGTGACCGCTTTAGTTATGACGTGGTTTCCGAATCGCTTTTTCATTTTGTCGATGGCTTGATACAGGTTGATTTGTTCTTCGGTATCTTCAAACAAATCAATTTGTGGGTGTCCATGAATTAAGCCGCTAAAACGCACTCCAACCAAACGAATCAAAACTCTTCTCTGGTACAAAGCATCAAACAAGCTCAGTATTGTGTTGATTAAAACGTCATCATTGGCCGAGAAAGAAATTTTTTTTTGTTTGGTTTCTGTATTGAAATCGGAGTAGCGAATTTTTACTGAAACTACGGAAGTGAGTTGCGCTGATTTTCTCAAGTCAAAAGCCAATTCCTCCACCATTTTGGTGAGCAATGCTTTTAACTCGGGAATGGAAGTGGTGTCTTTTTCAAAGGTTCGTTCTGTTGAAATTGATTTTCTTTCGCAGTAGGGAAGCACCGGATTGTTGTCTATTCCGTTTGCTTTTTTCCAGATGGAATTTCCGTTCTCACCAAACAATCTGTACAAAGATTCCTGAGGCGCCTCGGCTAAATGCTGAATCACTCTAAAACCTATTTTTGATAATTCGCGGTAAGTTTCATCGCCTATCATCGGCATTTTTTTGATGCTTAGGGGGTTCAAAAAACCTTGTACCATGGGCGCTTGAATTTCTATTTTTCCCAACGGTTTTCCTTCGCTTGTAGCAATTTTTGAAACCGTTTTATTGACCGACAAGCCAAAGCTCAAAGGCAATCCGGTTTCTTTTATGATTTTTTCAACCAGTTCATTCGTCCATTTATAGCAACCAAAAAATTTATCTAAGCCACTCACATCTATGTAAAATTCATCAATGCTTGCCTTTTCCATCACTGGTGCGTTCTCGGAAATGATTTGTGTTACCTCAGCCGATTTATTGGCGTACCACTCCATGTCTCCGCGAATTACTTTTGCTTGTGGACAAAGGCGCAACGCATAACGCATCGGCATTGCTGAGCGCACACCAAAATGCCTTGCTTCATAGGAGCATGACGCCACAACTCCTCGGTCAGAAGATCCGCCAATAATTAAAGGAATATTATTCAAGCGAGAGTCCCGGAGCCTCTCGCAGGAGACAAAGAAAGAATCTAAGTCGGTATGTACAATTGTTCTTTCCATCGCTAAGCACGTCCGTACAATTGATTTACTTCTTGTTTTGATGGATAGGGCTCTCGAGTACTATGGGTTCCCGACAGCTCGTGCGATTTTTTAAAATTGGTTTTTTGCGCCGCGTCGGCATAACGCGGATCTGTTTTCATGGGAAGTTTTTTCATCTCCGTTATTTCTATGGTCGGAAAATGAAAGTCGACTACTATTTTTCCGTACAGCGCATAGCAGCCGCCTCCTAAAAACGGAAATTTTTTCAATACATCAGGAAAGTGTGAAGTGTCGAAATAATCACCCCTGCCATCAATCCAAGTTCCAAAATTCATGTGTCCGCGAGACGTAGGAACATCTTTTATTGAAATCAGCATGCCCACAATTAAAACCTGTTTTCCGTGCAACGCTGAAAGCTGATGAACAGAAACACTATTGCCAATTTCAACCTCTAATAAATCAAAGGTGCTAAGACTTATTGGGAACCCGAGCACATCAATTTCGTCATAGGCATCCTCTAATACCGATCGAATTATTTGCGGAAGTTTGAACTCCTTTGCGGGAGCATAAAACAAGGCAGGTTCTTTTTTAGGCGGAGCCGTTCCCAACAGCGTGCGAGCTTCAACAATTTGTTCGGCCTTTGTTTTGTTTGTGAAGCGAAAAGCGCCGACATAAATCAGTTGTTTCAATTGCTCATAGGCAATTCCAGTCCTTGCAATGAAATTTTCTATTGACGTGTATTGTCCATTCTTCTCTCTCTCCGATGCAATTAACTCTTTGAAATAATCTTCGAGTCGTTCAATATGAACGAAGCCTAAATATATTTCATCGCCGTAAATAGTGGTGAGGGCTTCGCTTTTATTTACGCAAGGAAGCAGTACTTTTCCTCCGCTCATTTTTGCTTCATGTATATACACCTCGGTGCGGTAGAAGCCTCCAAAATTATTGATTACGCCAACAATAAACTCCAGCGGATAGTAAGTTTTAAGAAATAAACTTTGATAGCTTTCAACGGAATAGCTTGCTGAATGCGCCTTACAGAAAGAATAGCCGGCAAAGCTCTCCATTTGTCGGTAAACCTCAACGGCTAGTTCATCCGCGTAGCCCAGCTTTTTGCAATTTTCGAAGTAGTGCCGTTTCACATTTTCAAACTCTGCCTTTGATCGGGTTTTTCCACTCATTGCTCTGCGCAGTATGTCGGCGTCACCTAAATCCAATCCGGCAAAATAGTGCGCTATTTTTATTACGTCTTCCTGATACACCATTACCCCATAAGTTTCACCCAGATATTTCTCAAACAAGGGGTGCAGGTATTGAAAAGATCCGGAATGATTGTGACGCAAAATATACTCTCGCATCATTCCCGATTTTGCCACGCCGGGCCTGATCACTGACGAGGCGGCGACAAGCGTTTTGTAATTGTCGCATTTAAGTCGGCGAAGCAAACCGCGCATTGCCGGACTTTCAATGTAAAAGCACCCAATGGTTTTACCGCTCGCAAGTTTGTTGTTTATTTCAGGATCGTCTTTAAATTTTTGAACCTGATGAATGTTCACTTTTTCCTTTCGGTTTTTCTCAATCAGTTGCAAAGTAGAATTGATGCTGCTGAGGCCTCGCTGAGAAAGTATGTCTAATTTATCTAAACCGATGTCTTCACAAATATACATGTCAATTTGAGCGGTGGGATAACCCTTAGGAGGCAGCATAACGGCGGTATACTGGCAAATGGGTTCTTCAGTAATAAGAATTCCGCACGAGTGCATGCTGCGCAAATTTGGTCTTCCTTCTAAGGCGTCGCTGTAAGCATGAATTTTATTTACAAATTCGTCACGTTGGTGCGAAGTTCTTGAACTACGCGTGAGTGCGTCAATCTCTTCTTTCGGCAAACCAAAAACTTTGCCCAACTCACGTATGGGAGAACGGTTGCGAAAAGTGCTTACGGTACCAACAAAAGCGGTGTGTTTGGCGCCAAAGCGTTTAAAGATATAATCTAGTATGTCGTTGCGCACATTGTGAGACCAGTCAATATCAAAATCAGGAGGACTTGTTCTGTGCGGATTCAAGAAACGTTCAAAGTATAAATCCAACTGAATTGGATCAACATCGGTAATACCTAAACAATAAGCCACTATGCTGTTTGCCCCGGAACCTCTACCTACATGATAAAATCCGCGACTCACACTGTATTGAATAATGTCCCAGGTGATGAGAAAATAAGCAGAGAACCCCAGATTGTCAATCACCTCTAATTCCTTGGCAACTCTACTGCGTGCTTCCTCATTTTTATTTCCATACCGTTGCTCCATGCCCTCCTTCGCCAAACGGGCCAATAGCTGTTTGTCGCTGTAGCGGTCTTCTGTGTAATGTTTTTTATTCTTTGGTGTTTTGAAATCGTAATTGAAGGAACATCTGTCCAGTAGTTTGATGGTGTTCTCTGCTATAACAGGATAACTTTCGTATTTCTTCAGCAGCTTGTCAAGTGGCGGCATATGGTGTGTCATTTGACAATGCTGATTGCTTTGCAGTTTATCAATCACGATGTTGTGCGCCATAGCACGCAAAGCAAGGTGTAAATTAAAATCAAAGCGAGTGGCTATGGTTACCGGATGAAGCACCACACATTTGCTGATAATTTTCTGATACTGCTTTCCGGCCAATTTATAAACCTCATCGGTGCCGACTCCCACAAACTCGTATTCTTTCAATTTAGCAGGGAAGCGCTGGGTAGGATAAATCACAAACACATGATTGAAATCCGGCGCCCGCTCGGGCAATGCAGTTTTGTTGAGCTGAGCATTAGAAAGAAACTCATTCAGTTCTCGGAATCCTACAAGATTCTTTGCTATACCGATATAGAGCAAGTCATCGCCATTTCTAAACTCAATTCCTACAATTGGTTTTATGCCAACTTTCCTAGCGGTGACAACAAAGTCGTAAACACCAGTCATCGTATTGATGTCGGTTAATGCCATGCACTCCATTCCATTTTTTTTGCCCTGGAGCACTAAATCTTCAAGAGACAAAGTCCCGTACCTTAAAGAATGGTATGAATGGCAATTGACAAGCATTTTATGTATAAACGACAAGTAAATAATCAAATTATTGATTGTAATTTAATCATTTTAATTTCAAAAATGCAAACACCATCGCTTAGTATGTTGAAAATGAGGTGGAAATAATTTTATATTTCGATATGGCAGAGGAAAAATAAAACAGCTTTCAGACTTAACACCCCACTTACATTCGCTTAAATCTCTTATCACACGATCGTTCATCAAACAATTGTTTTTGCAACAATTGTGATCTATTTAGCTACGCTCACTTTTTCAACATTGACCATCATACAAACATTTTTTACAGCTGCCAATAGATAAGTCCAACGCCCACGAATATGAATATCCGATCTATTTTTTTCATTTTCATTGCACAATAACTTCTTTTTCAATTAAGCATATCCTGTTTCAAATCACTGTTAAAATTGAGTTTTGTCATCAGATTGCATCTGCATTTTCATTGATCTTTGAAGAAAATTCAAAAATCGCTTATGAAAATTATATTATTACTATTGATTAGCAGCACCATTTGGGCTCAAAATGAAAAAAGTGGTGTTTACCTCACTTTTTCCGATTACAACAACAATGCTTTAGCTTTTGAGAACAATTGCGCAACAGATAAAAACGCAATCAAACTCAATGAACTTTTCAATGAGCCGTCTATTACTATTGCACAAGGAAACAAAAAAATAAAACTCAGAAAAGACAGCATTTACGGAGTTAGTCTATGCAATCAGCCGCTTACCCGCTTTCAAGACGGAGAACATTTTCACTTGGCTGAAAAAGGATTGATTTGGATATTTTACAAGGAAGTGGCTGTGCCAGAAGGTAAATTATCAAGAATGGACAGGCACTACTATTTTAGTGCAACAGGCGATGGAAAACTACTTGCCCTTAATGCCGACAATTTAAAATTCACTTTCCCAAGCAATCACAAATTGCACGATATGCTTGATCTATATTCTCAAAATAGTCTTGTGCAATACGATACCTTTCACAAGATGTACCGAGCAAACCACTTCTTGCAAGAAAGCTTAAAATAAACAAACACGTACAAACAAAAAAATGCCCCAAAAGGGCATTTTTTTTTCAATCAAAACCAATGAATTATTTTTTTGCAACAAGTTTAAAAGAAATAACGATATCGTTTGACAACACCATGTCTTTCATATAATGTACCCAAGCTACGTCGTAATTCTGTCTGTTAAAAACCAATTTCCCTGAAATAGAAGCAACGCCATCTATCACTTCAGAAGACTCAATTTGAATGGTTTCATCATTCGTTTTGCCACGCACAGTCAATTTTCCTTTTACCGTATTACCCTCTACACTAGCAATCACAAAAGTTGCAGTAGGAAAAGAATCCGTGTTGAAGAAATCCTTTGTCGTTAAATGTTTTTGCAAATCGGTAATGCGGTGACCATCTTCATCTTTAAAAGATGCGCTGTCAGTAGGAGCAATAGTTGTCATATCTACAACAAACTCACCACCAACCAATGCGCTGTCGTTAAATGTCAATGTGCCACTTTTCAAAGTTACAAATCCTTCGTGGCCATAAACACCAGCCACTTCGCCTTTCCAACTTACTGTAGAACCAGCTGCATCTGCCATGTAAGCGCCAGCTACGTTGCCCACCACCGTTGTTTCCACAGCTTCTTTTGCTGCATCACCACAAGCTGAAAATGCAATTGCAGCAGCCGCCAATGTTGAAAATAATTTTGTTTTCATTTTTTTTAGATTTTTACTGTCCATATTCTATTTATTCAAGACAAAGATAACATTAATTGTACATACAACTAATGTTTAAAGAAATTATTTCTTCTGCATCTACTTCTCAAAAAAAAACCAATGATAGTTCACCAAAAAAATGCCCGAGACACATGCAAAAGAAAACATAAACAGCTCTTCTACTTCGATTTTGCCTTGCGCTTGTTCGCCTCTTTTACTTTATGCTTAAAAGCCTCGCTACGACGATAAGAACCGCCCAAGTTAACTTTCTTATTCTTTTCGCTTTTTTCGTGAAAACCTTCGGTTGGCTTCACGTGCGTTGTTTTTCGATTGCGTTTCATCACCACCTTCTCTTCTTCTTCAGGTGTTGATTTAAAATTAATTTCTACTTCCTCTGGAAATTCCAACTGTGGTATTTCATATTTCATCAATGCTTCGATCGCCACTTTGTATTCGTTTTCCTTCTCTGTAAAAAACAAAATTGATTGTCCGCTTTGCTCGGCACGCCCTGTACGTCCGATACGATGAATGTAATTTTCAGGAAAGTCGGGGGTATCAAAACTTACAACATGTGATAGTTTCTCTAAGTCAACACCGCGAGCAATTAAGTCAGTCGCAATCAAAATACGGATATTTCCGGCATCAAATTTCCTGATAATTTCCAATCGGTACGCTTGCTCTTTGTTGGCATGAATAACACCTACACCAGGCATCAACTCAGTGAAAATATCAAAAAGTCGGGTAGCCATTTTTTTGCTCGATACAAAAACCAACACCTTGCTGAACTCTTTTCTATTCGAGAGTAAATGCTCCAGCAAGTTTATTTTGGTATAAAAATTCTTAACGGGATAGCAGCTTTGCTCAATTTTTTTTACTGGTTCTCCACTCGCAGAAATGGCAATTCTTACTGGACTAGTAAAGTAGGAATCAATCAACTTACTGACCTCATCGGTCATCGTCGCTGAAAACAAAATATTTTGTCGGCGCTCCGGCAGAAGGTCAAAAATGTTTGTCAACTGCACTCTAAATCCAGCATCCAACAATACATCTACTTCATCAACCACCAACTTTGTAATTGTTTTAAACTTAACAGTTCTACTCATCGCCAAGTCAAACAAACGTCCAGGCGTACCCACCAATATGTCTACACCTGGCAATAATTCCTTCGTTTGTGTATTGATATTCGTGCCTCCGTAAACGCCCACCACACGCAAGTTTTTACACCCCGCAATAGCACGAATATTTTCTACTACTTGCACCACCAATTCACGCGTGGGCACTAGCACCAAAACACGTGGGCTCACCTGCTCCGAAAACTTCAAGTCTTGCACTATAGGCAGGGCATAAGCTAAGGTTTTACCAGTTCCGGTTTGCGCGATACCGACCATATCCTTACCCGACAGTATCACTGGAAAGGCCTGTGTTTGTACTGGTGTTGGTGTTGTAAAACCTAATTCATCAAGCGCTCGCTTCAGCTGTTTTGATAAATTGAATTGCTCAAAAGTGTTCATGGCGGACATATATTTCAAGTACAAAAATAGTCTTTTACAATTTAGCGTGCACCATTTTTGGCATACACGTCTTAGCGAATGGGACTTTGCTGCATACTTAAAACACAGAAGCCCCGTTCGATGGGGGCTTCTGTGTTTTAAACAAAACGATTGCACCAATGCTTCCCTTATGCAGAAGCGTTAGTGTTCGGTTAGTGCTAACCTTTCTTCGCTTTCTTTTCTCTCTTTTCTAATTTCTTTTCTTTTGCTGTTTTCAACGGTTCCTTTTTTGCCGTTTTTTTAGCGTCTTGCGATTTTGCCATGGTTGATTTTTTTAGAGTTAATTTTCTTTTTACGAAGACAAAGTCTCCATTTAAATTCTAAAATAATAAATTTTCGCAAAGAATAACAGCTGTAACAAAATAAGCTTTGCAAACACAGTTTAATTTTGACCATACAACATCAAAACCCTCGAAAACACAGCTTCATTAAAGTAGCACGTCCATTTTAAACAAGCACTAAATGAACGAATGAATACCCATTCACGAACTATTTAATGCCCATTACGAACAATTCTGCCCCACGTTTTTCACGAGCAAAGTTAACTTTAACGTGAGGGCACCCCAGCCCAAAAACAACGAGATTAAAACCAAAACTAAATTGCTGTATGAAAAAAAAATTACTCTTATTCTCTCTTTCAATTTCTTCGGTGCTATTCGCGCAAACAGTTGTATCTGTTGGCTCAGGAAGCTATGCGTCCTTTCCGCCAGCCAGTGAAGGAAATGCCGTAACCACGTTCACCAACCTTAGCTTGAACGTCCCGGCGGGCAACACAAAACCAATACCAACCAACGACTGGTGGACGCAGGTATTGACCACCCCCATTGCCGGAAACCTATGGGCTTATCCTATCGTTCTGAAACCACAAAACTATGGCGCTCAGCTATTTTTTCCGACCGCTTGGGCAGCGAACGACATGGTAAAAGATTATCCTTTGGCAATGAAAGGCGCTGCATTCAACCCTGCAAAAAACATTGCCAAAACTTGGCACGACTGGGGACTCACTATAAACATGCAAGATGGCGCAAAAGCAATGGACATTACCATTGGCAACGGATTTCCTATGGCTTGGTTTGAAATCAGTGGTTTCGACCCTTTTATTGAATTTGGCGCTGGTGTCACCTTCTTTAAATTAGACGGCAGTGCCGTCTCCTTTCCATACACCGCCAATTGCATTGGTGCGCTTTACCGTGGCAAATACTATGGAATCTATGCTCCAAACAACACACTATTCACCTTGAGCGGAAGCACTGTTACGATGAAAAACCAAACTGTCGCAACATATTTTACAGTGGCGACCTTGACCGCGAAAACAGACCTCACATATTTCAATACCTACGCCTATTCTATTCCTCGTGACACTAAAGTATCGTGGGACTACCAACCGGCAAATGCCAAAATTGACATTACTTGGACCATCACTGCCGACAACCTCCAAGGTGGACCAGAAAAAAGAGTAGTACAAGGTTTTTTACCACATCAATACAAAGACTGCACAACAGCTATCGCCTACAACGGCAAAGAATATGCTACACCTCGTGGACTCTTAAAATGCGCAGCTGGCAATGCCTTCACATTCAGCTATCAATTCAATGGCGTGCTCGCGCATAGCCCTTTACCTACAGTGCAAGCGGAGGCCAACTACTATGACCCAGCAAAAATGAAAACGATGACCGATAATTTTTCAAGCACCGTTGGATATGGTAACGATTCCTACTGGGGTGGTAAAGACCTATTGAATTATGCCAAATACGCATTAATGGCCAAAGAAACAGGCAACAGCAACTACGCAGCAATCAAACAAAAAAGTTTAAACTCCCTCAGCGATTGGCTTACCTATACACCAGGTGAAACGGAACACTACTTTGCCCGCTACGACAAATGGAAAGCTTTAATCGGCTTTAACTCAAGCTTCGGCAGCGAGCAATTTACCGACAATCATTTTCACTACGGCTACCTTACCTATTCGTCAGCCCTACTGGGAATGATAGACAAAACATTTTTGACGCAATACGGACCGATGATAAAACAAGTCGCAAAACAATATGCGAACTGGGACCGAAACGACCTCAACTACCCCTTCCTGCGCACCATGAGTCCTTGGCGCGGGCACTCCATGGCTGGAGGCACAAGTTCAGGAGATGGCAACAATCAAGAATCTACTTCAGAAGCCATGCAGGCTTGGGCTGGGTTGCTCTTACTCGGCGATCTCATGGGCGATAACACCATGCGTGATGCTGGTGCTTTTGGCTACCTCACTGAGTCGCGCGCAACAAAAGAATATTGGTTTGATGTAGACAATCAAAATTTACCCAGCACCTATCCACACAGCATGGTAGGAATTGTGTTTGATGGCGGACTATCTTATGGCACTTGGTTCAGCGGTGATCCTCTGCACATTCACGCCATTCAATGGCTTCCATGGGCGCCCATCATGAATTACATGGCGCAATACCCAACTTATCTTAAAAACGATTACACTTTGATGAAGGCAGAACAGCAAACAAAATTCGGGAAATCAGACGAATCTGACTTTGGGAGCGACTGGGCAAATGTTGCTTTGTGCTATGAACAAATGTACGACCCTGCCTATGCCTCACAACGATTCGATGAATATTGGGCCGCAGCCAGCGGAAGTAATTACAACAAAGTAGCCACTTACATCACCGCAGGACAAAGCTACTACTACATGCACTCACACAGAAGCATGGGCGACATCCAGTGGAACTGCCATACCACGGCGCCAAACAGTCAAGTGTATTACAATAGTATCACAAAAAAATACAGCTATGTAGGCTTTAATTCATCATCAAACCCAGCAACTGTTAATATATACAAAGATGGTGTGGCCCAAGGCAGCATTAATGTGGCAGCCTACTCATTTTTCAACCGACAAGACCTTGACGTCATCAACAATGTCAACATTATAGAGAGCGAAAAAATAGCCCTCTATCCAAATCCTTTCAACGACGTTGCCTACATTCAAACCATTAACGACAACGATCAAATTGAGTCAATAGAAGTTTACAACAGTATAGGCGCAATGGTTGAAAAACGCAGCATTTTACCCACAGAAAAATCAATTCAAATGGGTCAAAAATATGCCAGCGGAACCTACCTTATCCACGTTAAAGGAAACTTTGGAAACCGAACGTATCGATTAATAAAAATGTAAAAAAATCGTGATTCCCAGAAATCACAGCAGTAAATTAATTTTGACAGCTGTAGATCATTTGTGGGTACAATTTCAGACTAACATAAAAGTCTGTGATTTCATAAAAAAAGCAGCGCTTACCGCGCTGCTTTTTTTATTGCGAAATATGCGCATCTACTAAGCCTTGCCCGTAAAATATTTTACGTGAAAATTCCTTTTCCCATTTTATCGCTTTAGGATAAGAAGGTGTTGCCGCTTCAGCGCTTCTAAACCTTTCGTGGTGAATAATCCACTTGCGTCCACTTCCCAATATCGGCGGCAGCACTTCATGCAACATCTCATGATGGATAACATGTTCAACAAAATATTCAGGCACTCGATCTGAATCCATCGCAGGATGAATTCGAATAAGCAATTCAAAACTCGAATAGGTACCAAATAAAATACTTCTCTTGCGCGGCACGTTTTTGCATCCGTGACGCCCCCATGTAATTTGGGCCTTTATTCTTCCACCAAAATGTTCGTTGTTTAAGCGATTAAAAATCGCTTGTATGTCGTGCACTTCAAATTCAGTTTTGACAATTGTGCGTCTTCCTAATTCAGGTTTATCTTTGATATAATCCTTACCCGACCAATCTTCACTCGATAAAGTTCGCTTCGCTGGTGCCACAGCAGCGCGTGCCTCCTGCGGAAAAAAAATAGTAAACAAAAAGCGCAAAAATTCCCTCATTACAAAAACACTTTTGCTTTTAAAGTGCAGAGCAAAGGTAAACAGAACTTTCAAAAATCAAGAGACAATGGCCAAACGCCATTTCCTACAGCACCCTCCTACCGAAAAAACAAGTACTGTCGCACACAAGAATTAAAAAAGAAAAGGGTGATTTTGATCTGCTCCGCTATAATACAAGCCGCAACAAAAAAATCTTAGCGCTCCCTGCGGGTGCACTAAGATATATTGTTCAATCTATTCAAGTTCATGAACCACCTTAAAGACCAATGCTGCAAATCGCCCATCATTTTCTAGACTAAAAGCAAAGGGCTACCAATACATGAGTTGTGGCAATCGGCGCAAAAAATCTGTATTTTCTTGCATGGTACAAATAAGCCTATTGGCACCAAGCACAGTGCCACCTCTATTTTCAAAATGCTGTTTCACCACCACTGATTGATACAGTGCAAACACGGATCCTGGTGATAAAGAAAGCGTTCCCAAAATATTGAATATGCCGTCACTTGCGGGTACAGAGCGCAAAGCATTGTTCATCAAAACCACGTTTCCAAAAGTAATACCACATCCTACTTTAATCGTATTTTCCGCACCACTAAAATATGCGGTAGAACCTTTACTCCAACTGCTCGCGACAACACTATTTACTACATAGGCATCAGCAAAATACACTGCACCACCAGATGCAACACTAATGCCATTGTGCTGGTCGAAAACAGCAGCATTAAATCTAATGACACCGCCTGCTGATGTCACTTTTATTTTTTGAGATACCTGATTGATAAATACACAGGGGTCAACAATGACTGTGCCTCCACCAGTTGTTTCAATGATATTTTGTCCTGCACTGCTAGCCCACGTCAAAGCACCATTGATGTGCACAATTCCCGCGCCCGCATCCAAGGTATAGCTGCCATATTCATTTTCAGCATTCATTGTTAACAATCCAGTGCTGGTCAAAACACCATTTGCAGAAACAATCTTCAATGCAGGAGACAAAGAGGTATTGCCAATTGTCAAATCAACGCAAGATACTTTTCCATCTATGAGCACCACATTATCATTGGCAATCAAAACATTGTCGGTCGATAAGGGCACACAAGCGCCGATCCATGTACTGGCATCATTCCAATTGCCGGATCCCGCAGATATAATAGTAGCACCGTAAAAAGGAAAAAAAACAAGCGTAAACAACAGTAACAAAATATTTTTTTTGATGTTATAGTGAAGCACAGTATTCCTCTTTCCGAAGTAAACAGCTATTTTTTTCATAACAAAAGTTTTAGTGTGGGGTTTCACTTCTCTTACACTGCATTTAAGTTAAGTAGTTTTTATAGTGCGGAGAGGCGCTCTTCGACGAGTGGTCATTATTCCTTGGGGAGCGGTAAATAAAAAAGGATTTAGTGCTCTAGCACAAGCTCTTGAGCACATTGCAAATGTATTGAGGGGTGAAGACAATAATGTCAATTTGTTCGTCGTTTCAAAGTAGCCCCAAAAACTTTGAACCATGAAAAAAGTAAGCAAAATCATGAGCGAATTTCTGTTTCAACACTTTTCATTTCTTCTTTTATTCCCAAACAATGAAGGCCAAAACAGAAAAACGGCCCACAATAAAAAGTTTTTGCTGAACGACATTAACAATGGTTTTGAATAAGACCCTATCAGCGCAGGTTTTAATTGCAAAAGGGTCTTGAAATTTCAAGACCCTTTTGCAATTAAAAAATTCCGAATTAATCCGCCTCAGCCATAATCGCTTCAATGTCGTAGGCCTGCTAACACACCAAAAATGTAATTCCGATTTTTGATTTATTTAGCGATTGACAATATATTTCCGTTGTTGTTTAACAATTCCAATTCGGCTTGTTTTACCTTAACCAAAGCTTGTAAATATTTGGTTTGTGATTCTTTCATACTATACTCTACTGCGAGTAAATCTGAAATCGTGCTGATACCCTCTTTGTACTGCACTTCAGCCGCAGCATAGATCTCTTTAGCTAATTTTCTGTTTTGATCTTGCGCCTGTAAATCCATTTGACTTAGTTTCAATTTATTGTTCGCATTGGCAATGTTGAGTTTTAAATTTTCAGACAAGTACTTTTTGTCAATGTCCAACTGCGTTTGCTGAATTTTGATCTGATCCACTCTAAATTTTTTAGTCAAACCATCAAAAATTGGCCAACTCACAGTACCACCAACAACCGAGTTTCCATACCAGTTTTTAAAAGCAATGTTGTCGTTTTGAAAAGCCTGAGTCATATAACTGGCACTTGCTGTGATTTTTGGATAGTATCCTGCCCAAGTTTGTTTAATGTTTAAATCATTTAATATTTTTTGTTGATCAATGATTTTCAAATCTATGTTAGTAGCAAAACCACTATTGCTCTCGTTAACAGATATGCCTTCCATATTCATTACAATTGCAAAGACTGAATCTAAAGGTACACCCATTTGAAATTTCAGTGACAACACATTATAGTCGTAAGCATTTAAATTATTTTGCAACTCTGTAGCAAGATTGGTTTGATTGACCAACAATCTTTGGTAATCCATCTTCTTAATAATTCCATTTTCATACTGTACTTTACTCGCAGCAACGAGTTCGTTGGTTTTTTTGAGATTTGCCTCCGTCATCTTTCTCTGCTCATTCGCCAGTTGAATACTGTAGTAAGCGCTCGCAATATTAAAAGCTACATTTTGCTCCACCTTTTCCTTATTCATCTCAGCCATTTCTCTAGTTGCTAAAGAGGCTTTGTGCGCCAAAAACAAAGTGCTATAATCTAACGTAACACTCGTATTCACTCCTGCTGACGTATTGTACTGCGTCCCCATGCGAACAGGAATATAACCTGTCTTTCCAAAGATTTCTCCTGGAAGCAATGACGTACCTAAAATCAAGTTGTCGTTCAAGGTGTAAACTGGTGTGATCTGCGGAAAAGCGGCGGAAATCACCTCCCATTCTTTCTGTCGGCTCTTGTCGATTTCAAGTCCCGACTTCTTCACCTGCAAATTGTTGTTGAGTCCTAACTCAACACATTGCTTTAATGTCAGATCCTGTTGTGAAAAGCCATCTTGCACCCAAAAAATCACCAAGGCTGATACGGCGATTACCTTTAATTGTTGTATCATAAAAACACTATTAATAACAGTTCACTATTTTATTATAAAATCGCTCGCGTTTTTTTTTTCAAAATCAGCAATAAGTGCAAGACCCTTAGGTGTTGAGATGCCGCGTGCAAATGAAAACATCATGGTTTTAAAAATTTCAGCAAAAGAATATTTAGAATGCGCTGACAACTCCTGGATCACAAACTGCATTTGCCCCATGAGTAAAGCACTAACAATATCAACATTGAGTTCCGTACGAAAAAGACCTTGCTTAATGCCCTTGGCCAACAAATCCTTTACTTCCTTTGACACAAACTCTTTAAAATGGCGCTGTTTAATCGCGTGCACAGAAGGGTAGTATTTAGCAATTTCTCTGTAAAATGCAGGAACGCAATCCGCTCCTTCTTTGAGCACCAACTTTATTTTACCCATCATCACTTCAATCACATGTTCACTCGCCTTAATAATGGCGGCATGGTCCTGATTTTTTTTACTTTGAATACTTTTTATACAGCAGGTCAACAAAGCTTCTTTATCAGAAAAATGTTCGTACAAAGTGCGCTTTGATATGCCACATTGTGCAGCAATATCGTCCATAGTAACAGAACGAATTCCGTTTTCCATAAACAGCTTTAAAGATTCTCCTACTATGCGCTCTTCGTGTTTGCTCATAAGACAAAAGAATAGAAAACTTTTGAAACCAAAAAAGTTTTTATGGTTTATTTTGGGCAACATGACGAAGATCTTAAAAGCTACAACAATCTATATTTTTCCCAGAGCACGCTTGGAAAAATCATTAGCAATTAACGACAACGTCAAATCATATGCAGCCACACTCCTGCAAAGAATAGCAGTGCTTTACTATATTTGGCAAAAAATAAAATAACATCAATGACGCAATCTGGAATTTACCGCCACTACAAAAACAAGCTATATAAAGTAATAGGATGCGCTACACATTCTGAAACAATGGAGCAATTCGTTGTATACCAGCCCTTGTATGGTGAGCAAAAATTGTGGATACGGCCCGAAAAAATGTTTCACGAACAAATATCAGTCGACGGGTTAATGGTGCAGCGATTTCAACTCACCGAAGATCTAGATTAAAAACAAACAATGCCTGCTCACTTCGAAAACAGGCATTGCTGCACTAACCAAACACTAACCTTCATAAAACTTTAACTTGGCACGCTTCGAGCTCTAACTTTTAGAGGCTTGAAATTAGCGGCCTACCGGGCAATTCAGTGTTGCAGGAATATACCACACATCATTTTTCAAGTCGATACCACCTCCCATTTCTTCCTGCACCACTCTATCTACTATGTACACGCCTTTTTTTGCCATGCTCAAAAAATCATCAATTCCGTCGTTTGAAAATCCAATGCGCGTTCTATGTATATTGAATTTATCAGCAAACTTTCTAGCAAAAGCCCTTTCCACACCTTCCTTCCCTATCATAAAACCAAGCATACCACCCCACGTCGCAGTAGGATTGTCAGAATCCCAACCGGCCAATGCGCCAATTTTTATAGTTGCCACAAGATCTCCTTCGCCATACAACAAACTCACGATGCTCGATGCAAAGTTGATGCCCCCAGCAAAACACCCATTACAATATTTGTTTTGAGCAGTCATGTTGTACCCGTCCAACTGCTCCACTTGATAGCGTTGGTAAACGTCATCGCGCGTTTGTTCCCAAGGAATGTTGGCGTCGTATCTGCTTTTCACAAAATCATACATTTTCGCGGAATAGGAATCGTTAGGCAAATGCTTTCGTGCTTCATTGGCCATCCAATGCACTTTGTCTTTCATAGATTTCTTTTCATCAACATACGAGGCCAACGAATACATTAGTACATAGTACTCAGAAATCCATTCGGCATTGTTTCGCGCTGTAGTTTGAATCGGCAAATGTGCCATCTTTAGCGCAATATCGGGGCGCGCAGGTGAATACAAACCAAAAATTTCAGTGGTCAATTGTGCATCTATCATTTCGTACTCAGGATTGTTTTTAGGATCACTGGTTTCGGGGGGAAGCATTCCACTGCGCATCAAATCAAATGCTTTTTGATTGGACACCCACAAAAAATTTTCTTCTTCCACCTTAATGTGTTTTAACCATCCCTCTTTTATTTGCTGTGGACTTAGCATTGACGTTTTATTACGCAACAGCAACTCTTGATAAATGTATTCAATATCGGTATCGTCATCTGCACCCCAAACATCTCCTTGATTTTTGAAAACAAAATCAATGGTGGGCGACAAATTACTTGGCACTCCTTGTCCCCAAATACTTGGCTGATCAACCTTTCCCCAATCTTCCCTGGTGTAAAATGCACCGGTTTTCAATTCACCAATATTGCCAATCTTGTCCATTTCGGTGACTAAGCCCGTCCAATTGGCAATGCACTGTCCCAACCAAAATCCTTGCATTTTTTCTAAATATTTTGTTCGAGATATTTTTATATCTGTTGATTTAGGACTGTACTTCTTATACACCAAATCACTGTTCACAAAATCTTTGTCTCCGGTAAATTTGCACGACAAAACAATGCCTACAAACAAAATAGAGAAGAGTATACTAAAAAATATTTTCATGTTTATTTAGATAAAATAATTACAACCAAACCCAACACATAAAACAAAAACATAAAAGCGATCAATAGGTTCGTTAAGCGGGGAGCTCCCTTAAATTCTTTCCAAATCAAAACACCCCATATGGCAGCAATCAAAGTAGCGCCTTGTCCCAATCCGTAAGAAATAGCAAAGCCCGCTTTACCCGATGCGATGATGTTGAAAGATGTTCCAAGTGCCCAAATCACACCGCCCAACATGCCAGCCAAATGGCTTTTTAGACTGCCCTTAAAATAATCACTGTACGACACTGCGTTTCCTGAAAATGGTTTTTTCATCAACAAAGTATTGAATAAAAAATTACTTATTAATGCACCTACAACCATGACCACAAAAGCCGAATAAGGCGTTAACATTCCTGCTTCAGGCATAGAAAAATTTGGGGAAATTCCGTTTGCAACAAAAGGATAAAATGACCCCATTAACAAACCACTAACAATTGAAAGCGCGATTCCTTTGTTTGAAACCTTTGCGCCTACTGTAGCTTTGCGATAGGCGGCGGCGGTAAACAATATAGCCACCATTACTAAAACCACACCTAAAATTAAAAGTGACAAATCACCAACTGGAGACAGCATGTAATTCAACAAAACGCCCAAAATCAAAGCTATTCCAATTCCGATTGGAAAGGCCACCGCCATTCCTGCCAAATTCAAAGCCGCCACCAATAATATATTCGCAAGATTGAATATCACACCTCCAACAAAAGCAGACAATAAATTTGAATTATCAGCCTGGTTGATGTCATCCGAAAAAGACCTTCCAACATCTCCATTGCTGCCCAGCGTAAAGGCGAGCAACAATGAAAAAACAAACATTCCAATGATGTAGTCCCAATAAAACAATTCGAATCGGCAAGTTTTATCGGCAAGTTTTTGGGTATTCGCCCATGAACCCCAGCAAAGCATTGTCACTACACAAAACAACACTGCACTTCCGTAATTTTCAACTATAAACATAAGTCTTGTTTTACGCGTTTACTGGCATTGCACCAATTTCATTTCTAAATGGAATCGACGACTGAGCGCCCATGCGGGTGACAGAAAGCGAAGCAGAACGAATAGCAAAATCAACAGCATCGCGAATGCTCAATTGCTCCGACAAAGCCACCGCTAACGCACCATTAAAAACATCACCGGCAGCAGTGGTATCAATAGCCTTTACTTCGGGCGCTGAAACCACACCCGTGAACTTGTCTGACAAAACATAAGCGCCGTGACCTCCCATGGTAATAATCACGTTTTGCACACCGCGCAACTTTATGATTGCGGCAGCTTTGGCAGCTGTTTCGGCATCAACAATGGTGATTCCCGACAAAATTCCGGCCTCCGTTTCATTCGGTGTGATAATGTAAATATTCGACAGCAGTGCATCAGACAAATTCGATGCAGGTGCAGGATTCAATATCAATTTCTTTCTAGAAGAAGCAATAAAGGCAGCAATAAATTCAACAGTTGAAAGAGGTATTTCCAACTGAGTGAGCACAATGTCTGCGCCATTGATCAAGGCCTCTGCCCTTTGAATATCTTCAACGCATAAAGCGCTGTTTGCACCAGGAGCAACAACAATGCTGTTTTCGCCATGATCGTCTACCGATATCAATGCAACTCCTGATGGATTTTGAGTATCGGCGACAACAAAAGCAGTGTCGATACCTTCCTTTATAAAGGTGTGTACGGCTTGCTTGCCAAACAAATCATTTCCAACTCTTGCTATAAATGCCACCGATCCTCCTAAGCGCGACGCCGCAACAGCCTGATTAGCGCCCTTACCACCAGGATTCATAAAAAACTTTTTACCCATTACGGTCTCACCGGGGGAAGGCAGTTTTGACGACTGTATTACCATGTCTGAATTACTACTCCCAATCACCACTATTTTTGCTGCAGCCATAATTTCACTTTTAAGATTCGCTTTACACCAAAGATATCTTCAACAACATAAGAGAACAAGTCCACTTTTAGCAATTTTAAGACAATCTAAAATCCCCAGAATAAACACAAACAACTTATTTTCAGTTATTTAAAAAAACAACAAGCACTAATCAATTCTTTGACGCACTGAATTTATTACGAGTGTATAGTGCAAAAGGTTGGCGCTTGATTTTGGCATCAAACCAAGCCGCAATGTCAAACCAAACCGACAGTCGATTATCTTGCTGCTTCACCAGCAGACGCAAAATATCTTTATTTCCGTTGATCAAACATTTTTGAGCCGAAGCTGCATCATTGGCTTTAATTGCATTCCTGAAAAATTTAAAAAGAATTTTCTCTAAATCGTAAAGCGCTCCATTCTTTTTTAAATTGCGCTCGAAACCTCGGATTTCGTAATTGATATAATCAAAATTCTCCATTTCATAATGCACTAAAAGCGCCAAAACCCTAGTAACGGTAAGTATTTCGTAGGACACAAAAGAGTGATCGTTGTTCCATATTTGATTCAAACTATGTAGCGCATTTTTCCACTCCTTTAAACCAAAATAAAGTAGCGCATTGTAGTAAAACACTTTAGCATTTGTTGCAGACAGCAATTCCTTCGCGCTTCTGTTCACTTGATCTTTATTTTGCAGAAGCACCTCTTTCGCTGCATCAAATTCACCTCTCCCGGTGTGGAAAATAATTTCAAAAGGATAGATAACTTCCCAAAGTTTTTCTTGTTCGCGCGATTTCAATTTTACCGCCTTTAATTTTTCAATAAAAAAAGGAAGGGCATCGTAATTTCCAATGGAATGCAAATTATTGAGGATCCCTTCCAAAACATTAACGTAATACATGGGATTTTCTGTCCACAAAAAATCATATTTTTCAAACAGTACATCGAGTTCATGATACAAATCCAAACTCAATTCAGGACTACCTATCAGGCGAAAATACACCGATTGAAAAAGCATGTGCAGCTGCTGAGAATGAAACGAATGATAATGAGGATTGGCAATCAAATGAGATTCTGACAAGACTAAATCGTCAAATTTTTGTTTTTCATTCTCGTTACGCAACACCCCTTTGCTTGCAAAACGATGCAAGAGCAATTGATACAGATCCGAATGATGACTAATTTTCATTTCGTGCTCAAGAACACCGTTGATAGCTGTTTGCTTTTCAATCAATGATTCCTCGCTAACATTTTGAAAATTCGTGCGGGTGTAATATTCCAGCTCTAGTTGGGCCGCCTCCAAAAAATAATAGTTTTTCTCGTACTTCAGCGCAGTACTTTTAAGTTTTTCAACTTGCGCCATAAACTCATGGTCAATTCCTTTGCTATATAAAAAACGCAAATCTTGCATCATTCGTAGCAGCAACGAATCAATGTTTTGCTCAGCATCAAATGCGCGCATACTTTTCATCAACACTTTAAATAAATATTTCAAAGTTACTTCAAAAGAGGCCTTCTTTGCGGCAGCTTCAAACTGCTCCTTCAAATCCTTACGCCCAGCACTTCCCTTGTCAATCAAATCAAAAAGCACCAAATAAAATTTCTCACCTTCTTGCACAGAAGAAAAAATTTTAAAATAACGCTTCTCCGATTTCGAGAGCGAACTAATCAATAAAACAACATCATTAACCCTCGCCATAAACTTTGCAAATTGAGTGAGCGCAAAAGTTAAGAATTAAAATGCTCAGAACGCGAATTAGACGATAAAAAGTCAGTAGGCATATATATTTAATTTATAATAAAACACTTGTACCATGCCAGCTCCCAAAGAAATCATTATTCCTGCAGATGTTCCAAAAGCATCTCAAGACTTGTTCTTAAAAAATTACAATGCCGCAACAGCCAATACTGGCCGACTAATGCTTTTTGCAGGAGACCAAAAAGTGGAACACCTCAACGACGACTATTTTGGGCAAGGCATTCCGACTGATGCAGCACATCCTCATCACCTTTTTCAAATTGCCTCGCAAGCTAAAATTGGGGTATTTGCCACTCAATTTGGTTTAATGTGTAGATATGCTTCCTCATTTTCAAACATTCCCTTCCTGATTAAAATCAATGGCAAAAGCAATCTTCTGCCTCAACACATGGATGATCCATGCAGCACGGCGTGGTATACCGTTGACCAAATATCTCGATACAGCAACAACAATCCACTCAACATCCTCGGCTTCGGCTACACCGTCTACCTCGGTAGCAGGTACGAACGAAAAATGTTGCAAGAAGCAGCGAAAATGGTTCACGATGCGCATGCAATAGGTCGTATTGCTGTATTGTGGATGTATCCAAAAGGACAAGCAATCAGTGACGAGCACAATGCACATACTATCGCAGGAGCAGCCGGAATCGCAAATTGTTTGGGTGCCGATTTTGTGAAAATAAAATTGCCACTCATCAACGGTAATTACCAAGAGGAATTGTTGCATGAAATTGTTTCGGCAGCAGGAAATACTGGAGTACTTTGCGAGGGCGGACCAAAAGCTGATGCCACAATTTTCTTGGGCACTATCTATCGCCAAATCCACAATTTTGGAATTAGAGGAAGTGCAACAGGTAGAAATATATATCAAAATAATTTAGCACAATCCATAGCCATGGCCAATGCCATTTACGGCATCACAATTGAACAAAAAGGACTTGCACAGATCTTTCAGGAATTCAAAAATAAATCGAGAGAAAACAGTTGAAACTGACCTCATGTTCTCGTGACAACAACCTGAATCAGCTGGCATGGTTTTATAACCTTTACAACGACGTCTTAGGAGATCTGCTTTTTTTATGCGGATGAGAAAAGTTGAAATCATTTGAAATTGCTTAGCAATGACAAAAAGCGTTAAAGGTTCCCTTGATTGGGAACCTTTTTTTGCTCCAAAGTCAAGTAATATTGAGTATTTTTCATTTTTCTAAATAAGCATTGATGTCAAATTCATTTGTTATACGAGCCGAAACCCGAGGGCATGCCGACCATGGCTGGCTTAAAAGCCACCACTCCTTTAGTTTCGCCAATTACTATCATCCCGACAGAATGCATTTTGGAGCCTTACGTGTGTTAAATGACGATTTTGTAATCGGAAGCGAAGGCTTTGGAGAGCACCCACACAGCAATATGGAAATCATTAGCATTCCGCTGGAAGGAGATTTGCAACACCATGACAGCATGGGAAATGGCACTGTAATCAAAAAAGGAGATGTTCAAATAATAAGCGCAGGCATAGGAATTCAACACAGCGAATTCAATGCAAACGCAAATAAAGCAGTGAAATTTCTACAGATTTGGATTATACCTAAACTACAAAATATTGCACCGCGCTATCAACAAATCAGTCTAAATGCTAGCGAACGAAAAAACAAAGCACAAATCATTGCTGCTCCAACTCCCAATGCAAATAGTGTTTGGATTAACCAAGATGCTTGGCTCTCTTTGCTAGATCTTGACTCAAGCAAGGACATCCACTACGACTTAAAGGCCGAAGGCAGTGGCGTATACATTTTCGTTCTAAAAGGAGGTATTTCTATTGCACAGCAATTATTAAACGACCGAGATGCAATGGGAATTTGGAACACAAAAAAAATTCATCTCACCGCACACAGCGATTCTGAAATACTGATCATAGAAGTACCCATGCATTTCTAGCTATGGGACGAATCCTCAGGTACTAAAAAATTATTTAATGATTATCCGGAATTGTACCAGTTGAATTATGTTTAGGGCCATTGGTCCTTCGGAGTACCTCAGGAGGACAAATGCGAACGATTTTCCACATAGGTTTTTCGAGAATGATTGTCTTCGTGAGATTTGAGATTACGAGGAGAAACAAAGTTTCGGTCTTTGAAGGACCTATCGCCACTTCTGTCAGAGGACTCGTACAATTTCGGACAATCATAATTATTTTTTTATGAATGATTCTTCCAAATACTTGGGCGAAGGATAATAGATAAAAAAACAAGTTCCACCTTCCATTATACTCACTATGTTTGCACACAAATCGGGAGACACGGCTGGGCAACCCAAACTTCTTCCAAGGCGACCATTATTTTTAATAAATGTTTCTGAAACATAATTGGCGCCATGAATAACGATCGCGCGTTGCTCCGCGGAACCATTGAAATTATTCTCAATACCACACAAGCGCAACGACAAGCCATGTCTACCCTGGTAACGATCTCCTGTAATATAAAAACCCAAACTCGATTGATTCGATTCCGCCACATTAGAAAAAGAGGTGGCAAATTCTTGCCCAGAATTTCTCCCGTGAGCAACGTAGCTTTGGAGAATCAAACTGTCTTTGTCAAAATCAATCAGATACAATCGTTTTGCATTGGAAGACTGTGTCATATCCGCAATGGCCAATACAGATTTTTGGGACAAGACTTTGCCATTCTTTAACTTCAAAAAACCTTTATAGGCGTGTTCAAATGCTGCGAAACTCAAACCAGCACTATCCAAACGAAGAGTTGTATACTTTTGCGCCACTGGATCACTAAATCCTTCTTCCGAAGCCACAGCAGAGGAATTACCCAACACGTGCAAATGCGTTGGAATAAATAAGCAAAAAAATAAAAACAAATTGAATAAGAAACTTCTATTGTTAGTCATGGAGTCAAGATAAACTACAAATGAAAAAATCAATATTCTTTAATTTTATTTAACATCATTACAACAAAAGCAAGCCCTTCATCTTCGCATCGTGTCCATATACATCCTCTCTAAAATGCAATCTCCCATCTTTCGTCACCCATGCTGTAAAATAAACAATGAATATTGGCACTTTTGTTTTCAATCTCACATATTTTTCAACTCCACCATTCATCAGTTCAGTTATCCGATTTGGGGTCCAGGTACTGTCACCAAAAAGCAGGTGCTGAGCCAATTTAAAGGGCTCTTGCACCCTTATGCAACCATGACTAAAAGCGCGTGTGCTTTTATCAAACAATGACTTAGCTGGGGTATCGTGCAAATAAATATTATGTGTATTGGGAAATAAAAACTTTACCAAACCCAATGAATTCTCTATCCCTGGTCGTTCTCTAATTTCATAGGGGACATTCCCCCTCGTATATTTAGTCCACTTAATACCTCCTGGATCAAGCACTTCCCCCTTCGAAAGAACTTCCATGTTGTGCTCAAATAAGTAATTCTTGTTCTGTACAATTGATGGAATCAACTCTTTTCGAATGATGCTTTGCGGCACATTCCAATAAGGACTAAAAACAATATATTCTACAGTATCATTGAAGATCACGGTTTCCGTGCTTTGTTTGCCCAGAACCACCCTGCAAGACCAAGCTAAACTATCCTGGTGAAAAACAGAGAATTTATAATCTGGAATATTCACCATCAAATAATCACCTTTGAATTCATACGGCAGCCACCTACAGCGTTCCATATTAATTAACAATTGCTCAATTCTCTCACGCAAAGGAATACGCAAGGCTTTTAATGTACTTTTATCAAGTAGAGAGTCACCCCTTAATCCATGTCGGATTTGAAACGAACAAATGGCAGCACCCAATCTTTCATCAAAAATAAGCGTACTGTCCTCCCCCAATAAATCACCCATAAGATACAGTTCACGCTTCAATGCACGCAAGAAAAATGAACTATCTCCTTTAGACAAATTTGACAACTTCACATTGAGCTTTGGCAACCCACCACTTTTTTCAAGAGCAACATATTTCAATAATTTCTTTTTCAATCGAACGTATTGCCTAAAAACTGGCTCATCGTTGGTGCTTTCTTGTGAATGACGCCTAGTCATACTCTCCAATAAAGCTACGTAATTCAATTTCTTACGTTCAATAAACCACCCTATTTCCATTGACTTGTATTCGGAAACGCCTTTCCAATTGTGTTCAGCATAATCAAAAAAACTAATCGTCAATAAAACATCCAATGCTAATTTCAATTGCTGACAATTATTCAATTTGCAATGCTCATCAGTCACTTGATGGAACAAGTGCTTTAATGCCAAATCAGGATGAGCTGTTTTTAAATTGGAAAGCGCTTCGTCTTCTTCATAAAGCAGTATGAATTTTTTCGCAGCACTGTCAATACCTTCAGCGGTATACCAGGCGGGAACAAAATTCCTGTTGCGGTAAAAAATTAAGACACGTGTCTTCCATTCACTGTTTTCGATATGCTGCTTAAAAAAGTTCTCGATAAAAAGGGAATCAAATAGAACACGATTTGAGATTTCTTTATCAGACAAGGCCACAACAGTTGTCTCCGAAACATTACTCCCCACCTCATTTTTTTGCAAATCACAACTTTGCATGAACAATCCCATTGCAAAAAAAAGAACCACAATCATCTTCATATTTCTCTTCAAAAATTTCAATCAATTGTAACGAATGATTTCACTGCACACAACAACTATGACTAAGGTCACAAAAAGGACATTAAAAAAAGGATAGTGAGCACTACAATTGAAATGGGCAATAAATTACACACATCGAGCACATTAATGCGCAATTTCAAACGAAAAAACCGCCGGAAAGCCAGTAAATTCAATTGGTCCATAGTTTGCACAGACGGCATCAGAACCTTCAACCTACCAACACAAACTTCTTCATATGAGTTCTAATCATTCGCAATCACAAACGCAGTCAAATAAGCAGGGTTACTATTTGTCAACGCAACACATGCAATTCATGCAGCTTTTGCATTTGTCAGGACAAGCGCTAGACGAATATTTGCAAAATCAATTAGAAGAAAATCCCCTGTTAGAAATTGCGGACAAAAATCCGGAAGACAACGAAAATACAGACAGTGAAATATTCGCAGAGGAATTTTATGATGAAGCGTACAAAGAAGATTACAAATACGAAGAAAAGGCGTCCTTCAACTCAAAAACAGAAGATCAATACATTGCGCCTGCAATGCAGCTCGACACATTTTACGACAAATTAAAAACACAAATTATTTGGATGCCAATTTCAGAGGAACTCAAAAAATTAGCTTACTACCTCGTTGATGCCTTGGATGAAGATGGCTTTTTAAAGAGAGACAACGACAGCATTTCATACGATTACAGTTTTAGCACAGGAGATTATGTTGACGCAACTGAAGTTGCAAAAGCCGTGAAAATACTGCAACAATGCGAGCCACCTGGAATTGCGGCACGAGATCTTCGTGAATGTTTACTGCTGCAGTTGTCGGCAAAAAAAATGAAATCATCGGGACTACTGATTGCACAAAAAATACTCACCGATCACTATACAAAACTATCCTCGCAAAACTTTCAAGCCATTCAAGAGAGTCTTGCTATAACAGGTGAACAACTAACTGAAGCATTACAAATACTGCAAACACTTAGTCCTAAGCCAAACGTTGAAAACGACAAATATGAAATATTTAGAAATCAAATTACTCCATCCATAGAAGTAGCATTTGATGGCCATGATTTCAGTGTTAACATTGTCAATTCTAAGTTTGGAAATCTGGCAGTCAGTCAAACAATTGAAGAATTTACCAAAAGAGACTTTGCCAACTCGAAGATCGACAAATTAGAAAAAAAGTATTGGATCAAAATGGCCTCGGACGCGCAATGCTTAGTAGAAGCAATAAGGCAAAGAGAAAAAACAATGATGGCGGTAATAAGTGCGATATTAAAACTTCAACTTGAATTCTTTAAATACGGAGACAAGCGATTTTTGCAACCAATGATATTAGACCAAGTGGCAAAACTTTCTTCCTGCGATATAAGCACTGTATCACGAATCACCAGCAATAAATATGTTCAAACTGCCTTCGGTTGTTTTCTTCTAAAAGATCTTTTTTCAAGTTCATTGCATACCAGTGAGGGCCAAGTCAGCTCTCATAAGGTGAAAGAATTAATTGAAGAAATGATCAAGGGTGAAAACAAAAAAAAACCAATGACAGACAATCAAATTGTAAACGAATTAAAAATGTCCGGCATCAGCATTGCCAGGCGCACTATAGTGAAATACCGAGAACTACTTGGGATACCAAGCTATTCTTTGCGCATTCAAACAGTAAACATATAGCATATTATCGACAATACAAATCATCTATATTCACTGACGAATAAGGCAATTCATCAAACACAATGTAATAAAAGCAACACGATTTGTTCAAGATTTGTTACACACAAAAATTATCAGTAAATTTTACCCACCTAAGCACAAACACCTAACAATCTAGCACCGAATTTCGGTGGCATCCAGTTTATGAAAGAAAAAATTCTGATTATTGAAGACGACCAAGCGTTAAGACAACTTCTTGAGCGTTTCTTGGCTTCAAATGGCTTCAATACGGAAGCCGCCGCCAGCGGAGCAGCAGGCATAGCTGCATTTCAAAAAGACCCGTCAAACATAGTAGTATGTGATTTCAAATTAGGCGACCTTGAAGCTACAGATGTGCTTCAAAAAATAAAGGAAATTGCACCACAAATTCCTTTTATCATTATCACAGGATATTCGGATATACGCAATGCAATCAACGTCATTAAACTAGGCGCTCTCGACTACCTCACAAAACCATTGATTCCCGAAGAACTGCTTCAAATCATCAAAAAGGCGCTACAGCACGAAATACATGAGGAGAGAGGCAATCAAGAAAAAACAAATAAAAAACAAAACAACAATATAAGCGCCTCCACTGGAAATAACATATTTAGCAATAGTAGTCAGTCTAAAGAGTTACTGCGACAAATTGAACTGGTGGCACCAACCAACTACAGCGTCATCATATACGGAGAAAGCGGGGTTGGAAAAGAAGCCGTTGCACAAACCATTCACCGCAGAAGCAATAGGAGTAATGCACCCTTCGTCGCTTTAGATTGCGGAGCCATGTCAAAGGAGTTGGCCGGAAGCGAGTTGTTTGGCCATGAAAAAGGGGCCTTTACGGGTGCACTTGCAACAAAAATAGGCCAGTTTGAATTGGCTAATGGCGGCACCTTATTCTTAGATGAAATCGCCAATTTATCTTACGACATTCAGTCTTCACTACTTCGCGTTATACAAGAACGAAAAGCAAAAAGAATAGGTGGAACAAAAGAAATTCCCTTCGACGTTAGAATCATTGCAGCAAGCAATGAAAATCTAATAGAATGCTGTAAAAAAGGGAAATTCAGAGAAGACCTATTCCATCGATTCAATGAATTTCAACTAACCATTGAACCTTTAAGAAAACGCAAAGAAGACATTCTTTTCTACGCCCAATATTTTTTAAAAAATGCAAACAAAGAACTCAATAAGAGCATTGAGGGATTTGACGAAGATGTTGAAAATCTATTCGCAAATTATTCGTGGTACGGTAATTTACGAGAAATGAAAAACATCATCCGAAGGTCAGCATTACTAAGTGAAGGAAAAAATGTAAGTGCAAAAACATTGCCTAGTGACTTTTCAAATGAAGTAAAAACCAGCATGAAGCAAGACTTTGAAAATGCTTCTGAACTTTTAAACCAAATTCCCGCAGAAAAAAAGGAAAAAAAAACAAATTTAAAAGCGATTGCTCTTGAAGCCGAATACGCTATGATTATAGAGGTGCTAAAGCAGGTCAACTACAATAAAAGCAAAGCAGCCAAAATCCTGAATGTCAATCGAAAAACACTTTATAATAAAATGAGAAGCTACGATATCGAGGACAGGGAAATCAGTGAATGAAAAAACAAAAAGCAATAAAAGTACTTTTGATTGAAGACGACGAAGATGACTACGTCCTCTTTAAAAAATTATTGGGGGATATAAAAAACATTCCCTACCAATTAACATGGGCATCAAACTATGAAAAAGGTTTGGCGCTTATCTCAGAAAAAGCCCATGATATCTATATTTTCGATTATCTGTTAGGACAAAACACGGCAATCGACTTGCTGATACACTGCAGAGCACTGGAAATCAAAGCGCCAATCATTTTGCTAACCGGCCTTTCAAATCAAGCAGCAGACATAGCCGCAATGCAATTGGGCGCAGCGGATTTTTTAGAAAAAGGTGAAATAACCTCCATCACGTTAGAAAGAAGCATGCGTCATGCTGCTGCGCAAGGCGCCGTGTTGGAAGAACTGAAAGCGAGCGAAAAAAAATTTAGGGGAATTTTTGAACATTCATACGATGTGATCTATTTAGCCAAAGAAGATGGCACCATACTAGACATTAATCCCTCTGCGCAAAGGGTATTTGGTTACAGCAAAGTAGAACTACTAAAAATGAATGCCGCAAAGCTATACGACAATGAAGAAGATCGCATTAAACTTTTAAACGACGCACACAAAACTCAAATATCGTCAAACAACGAAATTGTATACCGAGACAAACAGGGCAATAAAAAACATTGCATAGTCAGTGCATCATTCCAGGACACAGATGAATTCGGACAACCAACTTATGTCGCCGTAATTAGAGATATAACGCAGCGAAAAAAGATAGAAAAAGAACTGATCATCGCTGAAAAAAATGCAGTTATTGGCCGTGTTGTTCACACGCTCGCCCATGAAATAAGGAGTCCACTAGCCAGTATATATCTGGCGATAGAATTACTGCAAAAAGAACTCAACCACGACCCAATGTACCTAGATATTGTTAAAAGAAGCTCCAGGCAAATCGACAGCATCATCAAAGAATTCCTGCAAAGCGCAACACATCCAGAGGTTAAAATGCAAAAGCATTCGATTGCAAAAATATTGACTGAAGCCTTAGCGCACGTTAGTGATAGAGCGGCACTTAACAACATCAGCATCGAGAATTCAATGAATGGAGACAATTGCAACATCATGGCAGATAAAGAAAATCTCAAAATCGCAATCGTTAATATTTTGGTTAATGCCATCGAGGCTGTGGAAAATAAATCAGGCCGGGTTAAAGTAAAGACAATTCAAACAGGAAAGATGGTCAATATTGAAATTGAAGACAATGGCACAGGAATTCCCGAGAGCAGCTTGAGCAATATCTTTGAACCCTACTACACCTCAAAAAACAATGGCATGGGACTAGGGCTGGCTGCTACGCACAACATCATTCATTCCCTTAATGGCACAATTGAGGTAGAATCAGAAGTTGGAAAAGGAACAAAATTCATCATTGGTCTCGAATGCATATAAGTGCATTTCGATTATCTATCCAAAAAAAAACGAACACACTTTGAGTGGCACTTTTATTTAACAGCGACAGTTAAATAATAACATGACGCCAACAAGGGCAATATTTTTTTGCACGCTATTGCTCATGAACAACAACTTTTGTTCATGCATGGAAAAAAGCATAGAAATCAAACAGATCGGTAGTTGTCGCACAACATCAAATGACAGTCAACCAAGGAACTGTGAAATCGATCAACTTTCTTTCGATCTTGAAGAAATACAAAATGATTTTGATTCAATAGCCAATGTACGCAACAATATTGAAAGTGCGCTAGAGAGCAGCAAAGTAATCAAATCAAACCGAAGAAAAAACCAGCACAACATTGCACCAATCAACGATTTAACCGCATCAACGCTTAAAAAAATAAAACGTCTAAATCAAAAACTAAAACATATAGACCCACAACAATCATTCATTCAAAAAAAAATTGACGAAATCAATAAACAACTATTGTACACAGGCAATCTAGTAGCGCTAAAAAACAAAGACAATATCTCAAAAACACACAGGAAAACTATGTACAAAGCTATAATTGAGGAAGAAAAAAAAACTTCACGTCGGAAAACAACACACAAATCCTACTATATTTTTGCAAGTAAAAAAGCTCTAAACAGTAATAAATTAAGCAGTACTAAAAATACGATTTCACAACTTGGTCAAACTGAAAAAATGACTGCCACAATACACCATAAAGTTTTAACTGACATCGACTACGTCCTAGGTACAAACATCTATTTCAGTTCTAAAAAACCAAAAATACTAAGCACGCACACCATATCCAGCTACAAACTTAAAAAAAGAGGAAACGCATGTGTTTTGAAAATTGAAAATCCAGATTTGTTTTGGAGCAAAAGCAAGCTACTTGTCATTGAAAAATAGGAAAATATTAAGGGTATTCAAAACACACTGTTTTCTAACAAATGAAAAAGAAAATTTCAATTGCTAAAAAAATACTCGCAATGTGAAATATCATATACAAAAAATGAAAAAACACACATCCTTTGTGCTTTTCAACCATGGCACATTTTTATCAAAGCAGTAGCATAACCTTTAAAAAAGAAAACATGAATGCGATGCAAAAAAAGAACTGCTTAATGTGCAGTAAAACAACAAAAAACAACAAACATTCAATTTTCAACCAAATCAATTCTTCTCAAAAAAGAAAAAAAAAGAAAAGAGAGTAGCCGTTCTTTGAAAGAACTTTCTAGTAAAGTCAACTACAAATTTCCAAAAAAAGGGGGCAACAATTGTTGCTCCCTTTTTCCTTTTTAACAGGATACATTACAAATCACTTATGGGCGCATTGCGCGATCACAACAATTAAATTAATCTTTTAACAAAAAGATTCGAAAAAGAAAGCACCATTTATCAAACTATTTCAACAAGCATTATTTTGATGGTATTTAAAATTTAGAGAAACAATCCATAATCAAGCTAGCAAAATTATCCTAACATCGATAGCACCTGTTCAGGTGCAATTCGCGAATATTACTTTGTTGAGTAACCATCCCCAATCGCACCAATTAATTTAAGTATATAACGATAGATCCTTCGTCAAATCACTATCATTGTTGCGGCCTATCAATACCTCAATTCAAAAAATAAAAAAAACAAATCAAACGTAACTTCATTAAAACAAATTCAAATCAATTGTGGAATCACAAATTTGGATTTGCTAAATAGAAAAAAGCGGGTCCCCGCATTTAACCCGCTTTCTTCCCGCCCAGAAAGCAAAGCTTTTTGGGTTATTGGACTTTGTATATCCTTACGTTCTAAATCTCTTTAGACAAAAACGTTATTCGCTTTTGCATTCAATTTTAAAAAAACATACCAATACAAATCAATGGCTTTCCATAGGAAAATGACGCATTTGTTTCTCAACTTTTAATCAACTAATGACCAAATAATTACCACATTAAACAAACAGAGACACACATTATTGCAGTTTCTGTCGCTATTCTGAAAAATACAACCATACAAGTACTAATGAATTTTTCACAATAGAAGGCACTATAAACCCGCTCAACAAATTATTTTTCCCCTACGAATGTAATCAATAGAGGTTTAGTGATTGAGCCACCGCCACTCAGAAAAGTGTGTTGGCACAAAAATATAGCGCAAAGAGGAAAACACTCCAAAACACAACAACCAATGCGCCACAAAACCCATCAGTCGAAGCAAAATAAATCCATCAAATATCCAGCTTTTGAAATGATATGGTTGCTAATTGCACTCGCATCACTATTGGTTCCCACTATACCTGTATCCGTCGTCATTGGAAGAAAACAGAAAATGCTAAACAACTCTACTACAAATCACGGCTTACCTAAAACTGGAACGCATAATGAATTGCGACCAACCACAAAGCCGCTTGGAGAATATTCGTTCAATACAAAAAATATTGATGCAACAAATCATATAGCCACTGTATTTTCAAAACAGAAATCAAAATACAATGGGGAATTCACGAACCAACTGGGGACAAAAACGTCAAACTCAATGAATTTGGCAAGCACCCTCCCAAATAAAGACAACAACCTAGATGAAATTAAAATAAACCTAATTTATTTAGAATACCTCAAGGAGTCGTTAAGTCAGCATATTATCAATTACAAATACTTAAGCCATCTAACAACAAGTACTCAACTCAAAAACTGGATAGAACAAAAAATAATCGAATATTCGCAGCAGCAAAAAGACATACAAAGTCTTCAAGAAAAACACAGCAAGTACAATGTATCAGACAATAGAAAAATAAATTAAGTCGCAAGAAACAAAAGATATAAAAATGTATGCGCCCTGAAAAAAATGGAAGAAAATGAAAAATAAAAAAACAAAACTGTGCGATGAGCTAGAAAGAATTTACTTACACTCATCTTTTAAAGAAAACCCAAAATTCATTACACTACCGAGATCCAAACATGAACAAGACATTTATTTACCGAGCGAATGGCGACTTAAAATCATATCTCCTATTTGCTCCAAAGCATATTTGTTCGAATATTTTGTGCGACAAAATCAACCAACAATCAAAACACAAAAATGCGATGAAGCAAAAAAAATTCGTAATAAAATAATTCCTTACAAAATAATCTATCAAAACACATTGAACACAAAACCAATATTTAAAAAATCTCTATTAAGAGAAGAAAAAAAAAATTATTCATTCCATTCTGAAAAAGAAAATTCAGCTTCTTTATCACTGATCTCTCACGAATTACGAACACCACTCAACAGTATTCTTGTACTAGCAGAACAATTTTGCAAAAACCCCGAAAACAACTTAAATGAGCAGCAATTAATCTATGCAAAAGCCATTAAAGATAGTGGACACGCATTGCTTAAAATTTTGAGTCATTACATCGAAATGAGTCGAATTGTTGGCAATTCAGATGTTGGCGGAAATTTTACCGAAAACATTGCCCAAACACTTTCGAAAAAAAATTTCTCAAATTTAATTTCCAGTGAATTTATTGACCCTACGAAAGAGAACTTACCCGCAACTATCGATCACAAAAAAACCCAATTAACACATGAGAAAAACGATGAAAAAAGCGCGCAAAAAAAAGAAATTTTCGAACAGCATTCGCAGGTGAAAACGCAAAATAAAATCGTTACAAAACATAAATTAGTAATTTTCGACATTGGCATCAATTCGGCCAAACAACTAAACACAATCGCAATAGAAAAAGGCTATGACACATTAATTATAATGGAATTAGACTTGCTTTTTGAAGCCCTTTATCACTCAAATACGGCAGCAATATTCCTTGAAATAAATACTTTGGAATCCCTGGGATGGAAAGCATTACAACACATTAAAAATAGTTTTCAGTTCAGGGGAATTCCTATCTATTTAAGCACCTCAAATCAGTTGCAGAAAATCTTGTTAAAAAAAGGGATCAATGCATTTATAAAAGATATAAACGACATGAAAGAATTGGAGCAACTTTTTCTTTCGATTTCAAAAAACGGCAATTCAACTAGCAAAAATATTTTGATTGTAGATGTGCGGAGAAACAAGCTTGAAAATTTCGATAAAAAATTCAGTATTGAAGGACTTAGTTTGCACATTGCCAAAAGCCTGTCTGAACTCCGTCAAAAACTCAAAGAACATCTCGATATAATTCTAATACTCGATCAAGAAGCACAAGACTGGGGGAAAGAAGTACCAAAACACATAAGAAGTATCGCACCCAATTGTATCATTTTATTCCATTCAACAACTGAAACATTCCCGGAGCGAACAAAAAAAAATCCATATTTAAAAAGACAGACTGCAAGTGAGACGACACATTCCATTGATCAGCTTTTGGACGAAACGCTTCTCGCAGTAAATTTTAATCATAAACATTTAAGCAGCGAAAAAAAAAGAGTACTGGAGAACATCCGGATGAAAAATGACGTACTAAGTGGAAAAACAATACTCATTGTAGACGATGATGTGCGCAATGTTTTTGCCATCAACACTGTACTAGAAAGATTTAACATCAATGTAATTTCAGCAGATAGTGGTCAAGCAGCGCTAAAGCTGCTCAATGAAAATAAAAACATAGATATGTTGCTGATGGATATGCTAATGCCTGGAATGAGCGGTTATCAAACCATTAAAAAACTTCGCAGTCAAAACACGAAACCACACCTTCCTATTATCGCGCTTACCGCAATGACAATGCTCGGTGACAAAAAAAAATGTTTAGATGCAGGCGCTAACGACTATATCAGCAAACCTATTAAAATGGATTTCCTCTTGTGGAAAATGAGAAATCACTTTTTGAAATGAAATAGCACCAATCGCTTATTATGGTAAAAATTCTCTTAGTTGACGACAAAACAGAAAATCTTCTTTCACTAAAAAGTATTTTCTACAGTGAAAACTATCAAATTGTCACTGCAAATTCTGGCATGGCCGCCTTAAAAATACTGCTCACTGAATTAGATTTTGCGCTCATTCTAATGGATATAGAAATGCCTGAAATGAATGGATTTGAAACTGCTGCACTTATACACAGCCGAGACAAACTCGAACACATTCCCATTGTATTTATTACAGCACACAGTCATGCCGACACCCAAATTTACGAAGGTTACTTATGTGGTGCAGTGGACTATATCTACAAACCTATTCACCCGCAACTGCTTTTGGCCAAAACAAAAGTATTTGTAGAGTTGCACCAAAAAAACAGGCAATTGTACGAACAGGAACAAATACTATTAGGTATTAACAAGCGCCTAGAACTAGCAAACTACAATATGTCGCGTTCTGAAAGTGAAGTAAAAGAACTGAATACCCAACTGCAAAAAAACATATCCGAACTGGAACTAAGTAACAAAGAACTTGATAGTTTCGCATACATGGTTGCCCATGACTTACAAGAGCCAATCAGAAAAATAAAAACATACAATGACCATTTAAAAACAAAGTTAATCCAAGCTGATGAAGAAAGTTTGATGACCATTACTAAAACTCAAATTGCGTGCAAACGAATGCAACGATTAATCAATGAAATTTTTTCTTTCAGTAAAATCACAGCTTCAGCAGAACGCCAAACATGGAGCGATCTCAACGCACTCATGCATGAAGTGTTGTTGGACATGGATCTACTCATGCAGGAAAGCAATGCGATCGTAATTTTGAACCCACTTCCTTGCATGTTCGTTTATCCAAACCACATTAAATCACTCTTTTACAACCTCATAAGCAACAGTATTAAATACGCGAAAATAGGTTGTGCTCCAGAAATAAAAATTACATTCAGTCCAGTTACAACTGGTATGCAAAATGAAATAAATGAACCATATTGTACCATTCAATTCGAAGACAACGGAATTGGTTTCAATCAAAATTTAGCTGAAGAAATATTCTTGCTTTTCAATCGTTTGCAAACCGACAGGACAGGAAATGGCATTGGACTTGCGATATGCAAAAAAATAGTTAGTCAACATCAAGGGAAAATTACTGCGACGAGCGAAATCAATAAAGGCAGCATTTTTAAAATCACATTTCCACGTGAATTAATTCGTGCCGAAAAAGACCTTCACCTATTACCGGTTAGCAAATACAGCACATCAAAATAAAAATAAACAGCGTTCAAAAGCATAGAAAATATCATTAAACGATGAAGATACGCACTAGACCCATTGAAATTCTTTTGGTTGAAGACAACCTTGTCACACAAATGTTGGTAGCACACACCTTACAAAACTGGGACGAAACGCTGCAAATCGATCTTGCTGAAAACGGTATTAAAGCAATTGAAAAAATGAAAATAAAAAATTACGACCTCATACTGATGGATCTTGAAATGCCTATACTGAATGGCCATGCTGCCACAACCATCGTAAGAACGACATTTCCTGAACCACAAAAAAACACTCCTATTATTGCAATGACGGCAAATGCATCTCCTGATGAATATGCGCGATGTTTCGACAATGGGATGAATGATTATCTTGCTAAGCCTTTTGAAGGACAATTACTTTTCGAGGCTATAACAAAAATAATTGCATCTCGAGACGAGACGCACGATCGCATATGATTAAAAAATTTGTTCCCAAATTTTATCACTTGCCCCAGATTGGGCCTTCAAATAATTCAGTTGCTTAGCTTCAATTTTCAACAAAAGTTCATCAGAAGACAATAGCATTTGTAATGCTTTTATAAAGTCGCTTTCGTTATAAATACAGTACCCAGTATTTAAATCGAGCATAGCTTGCGCCTCATGGAATTTATAGTGCTTTGGCCCAAAAACTACTGGCAATCCAAAACTCGCAGGTTCCAATATATTGTGAATTCCAGCCCCAAATCCACCACCCACAATTGCAATATCAGCATATTGGTATAATGAAGACAATACTCCAATGCAATTAACAATAAGCACTCTTGGACAAGAAATACTTTGTTCAAGATCTGTCCACAAAACAGCATCTTTAAATTTCTTTTGCAAAGCGGAAATCGCAGCAGTTCCCACTTCATGAGGCGCAATAATCCATATCATTTCTGTAGAAAAAACATCTTTCGCCTTCGCTAAAAAATCATGTTCCTTTTGCCAAGTACTTCCTGCGATGATCACTCTTTTACCTTTCAGCAAAACCTCTAAATAAGGAAAAGCCTTTGGCTGCTGAGCCAATGCAAGTACACGATCAATGCGCGTATCACCGGTAACCGTAACTTGCTCAATGCCAAAATCTTTCAGAATTTGCCTAGAAGCAACATCTTGAACAAAAAAGTGAGTAAAACTTTGCCGCAAAATTGTCAAAAACCAAGTGCCGGAATTTTGAAAAAAAACATGCTCTTTTCTGAATTTTCCAGATATTAAATATGTCGCAATTTTTTGCTCCGAAAGTACAGAAAGCATATTAAACCAAAACTCATATTTAATGATAAATACTCTTGTTGGCTGCACCTTGTCAATAAATGCCTTCATCTTAGATTTCTGATCCAAGGGAAGGTAGGTCACCCAATCCGCCAAAGCGTAATCTTTGCGCATCTCATAGCCAGATGGGGAATAAAAAGTTAGTAATATTTTTTCATTGGGTTTGCGCTGCCTTATCATCTCCATCAAAGGTCTCCCTTGCTCAAATTCACCTAATGAAGCACAATGAAACCAATTGATAAATTCCAAGCGAGAACTATTATCAGGCAAACGCGCTATCAAATACTCTCGACCTCCAAGCCACAACCTAGCTTTAGCATTAAAAATAGACGCAAATCGGATGAAGGCGCCGTATAAAAATATTGCTGCGTTATAAATAATTTGCATCAGTCCGTATAAAATTCTTCTTCCTTGGAAGTTACAAAGGCGGGAATAATCCACGCCAATTGCAATCCAAAAATAAGATTAAAATGTTGGGCATCATCAGAGGTGTGATTAAAATAATTGTATTTTCTCAAATTACTTAGAAAAGCTTGTTGAACAAAAATATCGACAGAATAGTTAATGCGCTTTTGGGCACCTAAATGCCTCCAGCGCATAGCTTGCTGGAAAGCCGGTCCCATCGAAAACTGATCATAGCCCTTGTCCATACCATTGACCAAAAAGGGCAAAGTTGCACCCAAAGAACGGAACGACAATACGTCTTGATATAAACCCATCCCGAACAGAAACTGTAAATCAGTAGATGCAGCTACAGACCAATTCTTGCCAACATTAAAATAAAAACTATTGCCTCTATAAAGAACCGAAACATCAGTCAATGAACCATCTATAGCAATCAATAAGCCTTGTGCTGTGCGTAACGCTGAAAATAAATCGGGACCTGAATAGTTGGCAAATAGGAAACGGTATTGAAGTTCAAAAACGATGTTTCTTTTGGTCTCATAAGTATAAGCCAAGCCCACAGCGCTAGCAAAGTCAGATTTATCGGTGAAGTTGGCATTGCCTGAAAAGCCACTGTACGAGAGGGCAAAAAAATGCCTATTCACTAGTGTTTGCGCCACAATAGAACCAAAAGAATTTACTAAAAACAAAAGGCTGAAAACAGAAATTTTCATGTCATAAAAAAGTAGGTAAAGTTAGGGGGAATTTATTATCTTCGCATCAAATATTTAATATGTCGGAAATTGCTGCAGAAACTATACGAATGGTCGATCTGGCAACTCAATACAAAAGGTTGCAATCCCCTATCGACAAAGCCATTCAAAAGGTCATTGATGAAACATCATTCATCAGCGGCCCTATCGTCAAAGAATTCTCCGCTCATCTTGCAGCACACATTGACGCCAAAATGGTGATACCATGCGCAAATGGCACCGATGCGTTACAAATTGCATTGATGGCCTTGGATTTAAAGGCGGGAGATGAAATCATCACCTCTGCTTTCACATTCATCGCGACAGCTGAAGTGATTGTTTTGCTTGGTTTAAAACCTATTTTTGTTGACGTGAATGCCGATGATTTCAACATCAACATCGCTGCAATCGAAAAGGCCATTACGCCAAAAACAAAAGTGATTTTACCTGTTCACCTTTTTGGACAATGTTCAGATATGGAAGCCATTTTGGCCTTGGCCAAAAAACACAATCTTTACGTGATTGAAGACTGTGCGCAGGCTATCGGCGCTAATTTTACATTCAGCGATGGCAAATCTAAATCAGCTGGAACCATGGGAAATATTGGCACGACAAGTTTTTTTCCATCAAAAAATTTAGGTTGTTTTGGCGACGGCGGCGCATTGATGACGAACGACGAAGCATTGGGTAAAAAAGCGGCACAAATAGCCAACCACGGCTCAAAGGTACGCTACTACCACGACGTTGTAGGAATCAACTCGCGCCTTGATTCCATTCAGGCAGCAGTTTTGAATGAAAAACTGAAGCACCTCAATGACTTTAGCACGCGACGCAATAAAGCTGCAGCGTACTACGACGAAGCACTAAAAAGCATTGCCGAGTTGAAAACGCCACAGCGATTCAAAAAATCAACCCACGTATTCCACCAATACACTTTGCAAGTAAGCAATGGAAAAAGAGATGCATTAAAGAATTTTCTTGACAGCAAAGGCATCCCAGCTATGGTTTACTATCCACTCCCTTTGCACAAACAAGCAGTGTTTAGCGAAATGAAAGACATCAGCCTGCCCATTACTGAACAACTCGCTGAAGATGTGCTATCGTTACCAATGCACACCGAGCTTTCAGAAAATCAATTGAGCTACATTTGCACCACGATAAAGGAATTTTTTAATTAATTCACTATGAATATTGCAGTTATAGGAACCGGTTATGTTGGACTCGTTACAGGCACTTGCTTTGCTGAAAGCGGAAACAACGTAATTTGTGTTGACAACAACGAAGAAAAGGTCGCCAAATTAAGACAGGGTATTATCCCTATATACGAGCCAGAGCTCGATTCATTGGTTGAAAGAAATAGCAAACAAAACCGTTTGACCTTTACGACAGATCTTGAGGACGCAGTGCAAAAATCATCCATTATTTTGCTAGCGCTGCCAACTCCTCCAGGAGAAGATGGATCAGCTGATTTATCTTACATCGTTAATGTTGCCGAGCGCCTTGGAAAAATCATCACCGACTACAAAGTGATAGTCAACAAAAGCACTGTTCCTGTTGGCACAGCAGAGAAAGTAAAAGCGGTAATCACTCAAAATACTACTGTGGATTTCGATGTTGTATCAAATCCCGAATTTTTGCGAGAAGGCTTTGCTGTCAATGACTTCATGAAACCAGATAGAGTGGTCATCGGTGTCGGCAGTGAACGCGCAAAAAAGGTGATGGAAGAATTATACAAGCCATTTGTGCGTCAAGGAAACCCAATTTATTTCATGGATGAGCGCTCTGCCGAACTCACTAAATACGCGGCAAATGCTTTTTTAGCGGTAAAAATCTCGTTCATGAATGAGATCTCCAACCTGTGTGAATTAATGGGTGCTGATGTGGATCAAATCAGAATTGGCATTGGGTCCGACAGCCGCATTGGCAAACGCTTTTTATTTCCAGGAATCGGCTATGGTGGAAGTTGTTTTCCAAAAGACGTGAAAGCTTTAATAAAATCGTCACACAACGTTGGCTACGATTTCAAAATACTCAATGCTGTTGAGGAGGTAAATACCATTCAAAAAACCATCATCGTTCCAAAAATAATACATTATTTCAATGGCGACGTTGCAGGAAAAACTTTCGCGCTATGGGGCTTGGCTTTCAAACCCAATACCGACGATATCCGCGAAGCACCAGCGATGTACGTTATAGAGGATTTGCTCAAACTAGGCGCAAAAGTAAAAGCGTTTGACCCAGAAGGAATGACCAATATGAAAGGAGTTTTTGGCGATCGCATCACATTTTGCGAGAACCAGTACGAGGCCATTGAAGGCGCCGACGCTTTAGTCATCGCTACAGAATGGTCGGTTTTTAGAGCCCCTGATTTCGACAAAATGAAAACAACATTGAAAAATCCAGTGATTTTTGATGGACGAAATTTATTTGATTTAGAAAGTATACAAGCCCGAGGTTTTGACTATATCAGCATCGGCAGAAAAGAAATGCTGCAACACAATCTTATTTCAAAATAGGATGAAAAAAAGGATATTGGTAACAGGCGGCGCAGGCTTTTTAGGATCTCACCTCTGTGAGCGCTTCCTGAAAGAAGGCTATCATGTGATCGCTATGGACAACCTGATCACAGGCAATTTGCGCAATATTGAGGACTTCTTTCGCGATGCCAATTTCGAGTTTTACCACCATGACGTCAGCACTTTCGTTCATGTGCCGGGACAGCTCGACTATATTTTACACTTCGCTTCACCAGCAAGTCCAATAGACTATCTAAAAATTCCCATTCAAACTCTAAAAGTTGGTTCTTTGGGTACTCATAATTTATTGGGATTGGCCAAGGCAAAAAACGCTAGAATGCTTATCGCTTCAACCTCTGAGGTTTATGGAGACCCTACTGTTCATCCACAAACTGAAGACTATTGGGGAAATGTAAATCCCATTGGTCCGCGCGGTGTTTACGATGAGGCCAAAAGATTTCAGGAAGCAATGACCATGGCTTACCACAGTTACCACGGATTGCAAACAAGAATCGTAAGAATATTCAATACCTACGGACCTAAAATGCGTTTGAACGACGGTCGCGCATTGCCCGCTTTCGTTGGACAAGCTTTGCGCGGCGAAGACATCACCGTATTTGGCGACGGCTCACAAACCCGATCTTTCTGCTATGTCGACGACATGGTAGAAGGCATTTATCGTTTGTTACTCAGTAACTACCATTTACCGGTAAACATTGGCAATCCTGACGAAATATCCATTGCTGACTTCGCTGAAGAAATTGTAAAACTGACGGACACAAAATCGAAAGTAATCTACACAGATCTGCCAGTTGACGACCCCAAAAAAAGACAACCCGACATTAGCAAGGCAAAGGAAATATTAGACTGGGAACCTAAAACGAAACGCGCTGAAGGTTTAAAAAAAACCTTAGCTTATTTTAAATCACTACCCACTGAAGAACTATTTAAAAAAGAATTGAGTTTTGGAAACTAAAGAATTTTACGTGCACCCCTCCTCCTACATTGACGAAGGTTGCACCATAGGAAAAGGCACAAAAATATGGCATTTCAGCCACGTGATGCCCGACTCTACCATCGGAGAAAATTGCAATATTGGTCAAAATGTAATTGTTTCACCAGGTGTAAGTCTGGGTAACAATGTGAAAATACAAAGCAATGTTTCATTGTATACGGGCGTCGTTTGTGAAGACGATGTCTTTTTAGGTCCGTCAATGGTTTTTACCAATGTAATGAACCCGCGATCAGCTGTAAACAGGAAAAATGAATACCGCAAAACACTTGTCAAAAAAGGAGCAACAATAGGCGCCAACGCCACCATAGTGTGTGGCATTATGCTGGGTGAATATTGTTTTATCGGTGCTGGAACGGTAGTCATTCGTTCGGTAAAAGCCTATGCAATGATGGTTGGCAATCCGGCCAAACAAATTGGATGGATGAGTGAACAAGGAGAAAAATTAACTTTCAATGAACAACAAGAAGCCTTTTGCAAAGCAACGGGTGATAAATATTTGTTAGAAAACGGCAACGTAAAAAAAATTAGCAATGTCTGAAAAAGTAAAATTCGCAGTAGTGGGTTGCGGACATATTGGAAAGCGCCACATGGAAATGATAGACAGGGATCCGGAAGCTGAGTTGATCGCTTACTGTGACATCCGCGAAAAATCTGAATTGGGCATCGACCCAAAATTCACACAGCCCTATTTCAATGACATCGATGAAATGTTGAACGCATTTCCCGAAATTAAAGTTGTGAACATCTGCTCTCCCAATGGATTGCATGCTAAGCAAAGTTTAAAAGCCCTTGCGCACAACAAACACATCGTTTGTGAAAAACCGATGGGATTGACCAAACGAGAGTGCGAAAAAGTTATTGAAAAAGCGCTTGACGTTTCTAAAAAAGTATTTTGCGTGATGCAAAACCGCTATTCACCTCCTTCTGTTTGGCTGAAAGAGGTAATGGACAAAAAACTACTGGGCGACGTTTTTATCGTGCAACTCAATTGCTACTGGAACAGAGACGATCGTTACTATAAAAAGAGTTCTTGGAAAGGCTCTAAAGACATGGACGGCGGCACTTTGTTTACTCAGTTTTCGCATTTCATTGACATCATGTACTGGCTCTTTGGCGACATCACCGACATCCGCGCTCGTTTTGAAGATTTCTGTCATCAAGAAAGCACAGATTTTGAAGACACAGGCATTGTTAACTTTC
>CANFBW010000015.1 GCA_947444925.1 Flavobacteriales bacterium
ATGCCCTTGTTGTTTTTGGTCCAAAAAGTTCCGCCAGTAGTATTGATCTCGATGGTGTCTAAGCTACCTTTTTTGCAATAGTTGTTTTTTGTTGAGGTGATACTGTAGTTCGCTGATGGATTTACAGTGATATTGATGGAGTCTTTTCCAGCGCAAACAGTATTGGAAGAGGCGTATTTTATTTTGTAGCTGCCCGCGGCCAATCCGTTTGGACTGAAAGCGCCAGAAGCAACGTTGACATTGATTCCCGACCAAACGCCGCCCAATGTAGATCCGCCGGTGAGTTGCAAAGTAACAGGAGCGATGTTGTTGCAGAAAGGTCCGGCAGCATTGATTTTCGCTGATTCTAAATCAATCACGGTGGTGGTGGTGGTGGTAGAGTCTTTACAGCCATTGTTGCTTACTACTACTTTGTAGGTGTGTCCTGGTTTTGTAGTGAGGCCATTGATGACAGCGCCAACAGAAACCACGTCGCCACTCCAAGTATAGGTGATGGCACCATTTCCAACAATGGTGCTGAGTGCAGTAAGGGTATGTGCTTCTCCTAAACAAAAGGTTTTGTTTGGACTCACTGTCACCACTGGTTTTGTTGGTGATGGTTTTACCACCACGATCGCCGAGTCATCGGCAATTTTAGCGCAGTTGTTGCCGATGTTGCCTGAGGTAGCAAAGATCAATTTGTATTTTCCGCTGCCAGAAATTGGTGATAGGGTTACTTTTCCGCTGATGCCCACAGTGCCCGATAGCGTGTCTTTGTATGACAATCCGTTGTTGTGGCTTACAATAAATTTATAATCGTAACCAATAGTTAGTGGAGCGAATACAACTTTAGCATCGGCTGGGTTACATACGTTGAGTACGCTGGATGGATCAATTTTAGGGTTGTCTACCGGTTTGTTGCAGCACAACGATGTTAGTTTTACAGGAGCTGGGTCACAGGCAACCAAGGCACTAAAGTTCATGTCGGCATAATTGTTCCATTGGTTGTTGTTTGTAGCGTCTGCGTTCGTTATTTTTATTGCTGTGCCTCCAATAGAAGTATTTCCGATAGCTGGGCAAAAGCCGAGCTTTACAGAGGAACTTAAAGAGTAGCTTCCTGCAGGTAAGTTCCAGTTTGGTGTAACGGTTGTCAAGATGTTTCCACAAGGTAAAACAGGTATAGTATATGACAAATTAACTGTTCCCGATAAAGTGAAGGTGACGGATATAGTTGATCCTGCTCCAGCACAGCCTTCTTCCCACAAAGGCTTTTGAACAACGAAAGAATTTAAAACAGTAGGTGTTGTGGTGGTAAACGTCATGGGGGTGATCGTGCCTGAATAAGTTGTGAAAGAAGCAGCAGTTGGCCCTCCGACAGGAAGCGCAGAAAAATCAGCACTTTGCACCCAAATGGTTTGATCGGTGGCGGTGCCGTTTGGCACAAAAACATTGATGCTGGTGCCCGTGCTTAGCAAGGGAACTAAATTTTGGTTTTTCGACCAATTGTATTGCTTTCCGTCGGCCATGTCCAACAACAAAGTCGTGTCGGCACATTCTCTGAAACTTAGGTTTTTGGGAATATTCGCAGGCAAAGTGGAAGTGACATTGAAGGCATCAGAGAAATCACAATTCAAGCCAGGTGCACTGACAATGTTTAAATTGTGTATTCCTGCTGTTGTTACATCATAGGTTCTTTTAGTGCTTGAGCCCGAGGGGCCGCTCCAACTGATTGCTGAAATGGCGCCGTTGGGAATATTGAAGCCCGCATCCAAAGTATAAAATGAAGGTACGCAAAGGGCTAAATCAGCTTGAGGCAAACTCAATTTGTCTATGACCACAACATTGTCGTTGACAGAACAATTGTTGTCGGGATCATCGATACATACTCTGTACGAGCCACTGGATGTAACAATTTTCGACCATGCTGATGGAAATATTTCAGTTTGTGGATTGCCTGCGCCGCTGTACCAATGAATGGTAGCATTGTTTTGCTGACCAATCAAAACATTTGGGTCAAGTGTGATGCTTCCGCTGTTGGTGCAAAGGTTCATGGTGTCGGCCATTTTGAAATCGGCAGTATAGGCGTTTTGCCCGTTTACATTTTGGCAAGTGTTGATAAACGAAATATCATCGATGGCAACATCTAAACCAGTAGATCCGCCAGCGGTATTTACGAATTCAAAGCGAATCGTTACTTTATTGTAGGCTATTCCCGACGGGTCCCAGGCGGCACTCATATTTGTCCATTGCATTACACCGGCAGGTGAAATATTAATGCCCAAGGTTACCGGCGCATCAGGCAATCCGTCGGATACTTTATATGGAATTACTACAACCTGCATGACAGGAGGTGTTCCGCCGTGGTAATTGGCTATCCAAGCTGAAAACCAGTATTTTTGATTGGGTGTGATGTCCATGGTTTGCTCCCAGGCAATGGGTAATCCCGATGTTTTTGGACTCACTGTTTGAGCAGCTAAGTCTACCACTAACGCGTAACCGTCACCAATAACTCCAGTGGTGTGGTCGGCAAAATTTTTATCGCCACCATATGCAACTCCCCAATAGTTGTTGTTGGTGTAAGCTACATTGTTCCATGTAAAGTTTTCGGCGTGCATTATAGCGTAATGGTCGGCCATATCAAAAGTAGGTTGCGCGGCAGGGTAGGTGCCCATGAAGCTCATGTCACTGTAGAAATCATAGTTGCTGCCTACCGTTGAAACGTGATTTTTTGCGGCGGGACCAGACAAATAGCCCAATTCAAAATCCCCGTTTCGCACGGCTTCTTTTACAGGGACTGCAGAGCACTGGCTGTAACCAATATTGACAAGGCTTAGCAAAGCCAATGAGAGCAATACAATTGTTTTCATAATTCTAGTACAGTGTTAAACGACAGGGCTTTGGGCCTTGTGCGTTGTTTTGTTACAAGCGTAAATTTCCTTACGGAAAGTGTAGATAGTCGTTTTTAAAAATAGGAAATTATTGCGAAACTCAAAACATTAGTTATCAATACGCTGTAGGTAAATGCAGATGAAAGTCAACGCAATAGCAAAATAATGCTGCAATACAGGCTTTTCGCTTGATGGCTTTTCGCGAAATAGATGCCGGTCGCTAAGATTTTGGATTACGTTTAAGTACGTATTGTCTTAAGAAATTAGAGAGGCGTTGTTTTTAAGTTTGTCAACAATTTGCTGCGCAACAAACAAGGCATCGTAGCCATCTTCAATAGTGACTACTGGATCATGATTGTTGATGATGGCAATAGCAAAATGAATCAATTCATCTTTGATCGCGTTGCTTTCCTTGATGTCAGGCGAGCTAAAAGTGATTTCTTTTTTTCCTTTGTTTTTTCCCAGATCAATTACGAGCGACATCGGATCAGCTTCGCCTTTGAGTTCGTTGAGTTGAAAGATGCTGGTTTTTTTTTCTAAGAAATCAACAGTGATGTATGCATCTTTTTGGAAGAAGCGTGTTTTACGCATGTTTTTGAGCGAGATGCGACTTGCCGTTAAATTGGCTACACAGCCGTTGTCAAATTCAATGCGCGCATTGGTAATGTCGGGCGTGTCACTCACTACAGCAACACCGCTGGCCGATATTTTTTTTACTGGTGAATTGACGATGCTTAGAATGATGTCGATGTCGTGTATCATTAAGTCGAGCACAACAGACACATCTGTGCCACGCGGATTGAATTCTGCCAAGCGGTGGCATTCAATAAACATGGGTTGTGTGAAAAAAGGTTTTGCGGCGATGTACGCGGGGTTGAAACGCTCTACATGACCTACTTGTATTTTGACATTTGCCTCATGTGCGAGGTGCATCAAGTTGCGCGCTTCCTCTAAAGTGTTGGTAATTGGTTTTTCAATGAACAAATGTTTTTGACTCTTTAAGGCCTTTACTGCGCATTCATAATGAGACAACGTTGGTGTTACAATGTCAACAATATCGACAGCTTCAATTAATTCTTCTTGTGTTTCAAAGCATTTGATGTTAAATTGTTCGGCAACTTTTTTTTGTGTTTCAGGGTTGGGATCATAAAATCCAACGAGCTCAAAAGCAGGTATTTCCTTGATTAACTTGATATGGATGGAACCTAAATGGCCGGCACCAAGAACTCCTATTTTTAACATCGCGCTGTTTGTTTTTTGTAAAAGTAATTGAAATAGAAGGAGGCTTAATTTCTATCTTCACCAAAGAATCAACACACTTCGTTTAATAACTGATGATAGATACATTTAAACACAAAGGATTGCGCAACAAGATGGTGGATGAACTGCGGGCGCTGGGAATTTCTGACGAACAAGTTTTAACGGCTATTAACAATGTGCCGCGCCACTGGTTTCTTGACAATGCTTTTTTAGAGTATGCCTACCAAAACAAAGCTTTTCCTATTGGCAGCGGGCAAACCATTTCACATCCATACACGGTGGCCTATCAAACACAATTGCTGGAGATCAAGAAAGGAGAAAAGGTTTTGGAGGTAGGAACAGGTTGTGGTTATCAAACGTCGGTATTGGTGCAAATGGGGGCAAAGGTTTTTTCTATTGAACGACAACAAACACTGTTTGTAAAAACCAAACAGTTTATCAGTGATGCAAATATTCGTGCTAAATTATTTTACGGCGACGGCTATCAGGGGCTTCCTGTTTTTGCGCCTTACGATAAAGTGATTGTTACGGCAGGCGCACCTTTTGTGCCAGAGGCCTTGATTGCGCAAATGGTAGAAGGTGGTCGATTGGTGATTCCTGTTGGTGAAGGTGAGAAACAAATCATGACCGTGATCGACAAACTAAAAGGCGGTGCGCTGAAAAAATACGAATTGGACGAATTTTCATTTGTGCCTTTGTTGGTGGATAAAAATTGGAAAAAGTAAGTGCTTAAAGTTTTTTTATTTCCACCATTTTTTTAAAATCTTCACGGTAACTTTCTCCTATTGTGATGCGTGTGTTTCCAATAAGCAAAGTGTTTCTTTCAATTTCATTGATCTTGTCGAAAGCAACAATGAACGATCGGTGGACACGCACAAATTTGTCTTTGGGCAATTCATTATCTACATAAGTGAGGCTCAATAACGAACTTATTTTTTCATTGTGTAAATGAAACACAACGTAGTCTTTCAAGCTTTCTATATATAGAATATCGTTCAAAATAATTTTCACTGTTTTGTATTCTGTTTTCACGAAGATGAAGTCGTTTGTGTTTTGTGCATTGCCGATGGCTATGGGGAGCGATTCTGTTGTGTTTTTTTCTTTCACCTTAAGAATTGCTTTGAGCAGGCGTTCAAACGAAATGGGTTTTACCAAATAATCAATGGCATTTAGTTCATAGCTTTCTACTGCGTAATGTGGGTAAGCGGTGGTGAAGATAACGAGTGGTTTTTTGTGCAGAATTTTTAAAAATTCAATGCCGTTAAGTTCAGGCATTTGGATGTCTAAAAAAATGAAATCAATGTTTTGATTGTTGATGATTTCAATGGCTTGCAATGGGTTTCGCACTTTCGCTACCAAATTAACGAAAGGTATTTTGCTCAAATGATTTTCAATGACATCGAGTGCCAGGGGTTCGTCGTCAATGGCTATGCAGTTCATCATTGTGGATAAATTTAGAGATATTAATGCGCACTTGAAAGTCGTTTGCTTTGGTATATGTAGAAATTTTTTCAGGTCGGTTTTGCTGCAAGAGTTCTAAAAAGTGCAGCTTGTCTGTTTCGTTGTTGAAGTGCAAAATAAGTTCCTCTGCATTTTCTGTATTTGTGAATGCAATGTTGTTTTGTTGGCAAAGTAAGGAACAAAAATCACTGGCGACCGAACCTTCGTCAATTGAACTGTTGAGCTGATATAGATTGTGTTTTAAAACATTGGAGAGTTTGAGTATGCTGTCTTGTGTTTGCTCAGGCGAAGTGCTGGCTTGCTTTTCAGCGAGTCGCAAAGAAGCCAGCATAAAAGGAATGTTTACAAAGGACCTCAGTGCAGTAAATTCATTGGTTCTTTTTTGTTGGGCGAGATCGGCGGTCTTTTTAAGATTGATAAAATAGTCATAGGACAGTCGGCAGGCAAGGCATAGCGTAGCGTATTGAAAAGCAATATAAAAACCAACGCCATAAGAAAAGAGAATTTTTTTTATTTGATGGTCTTCAAATCTGGCCCAGAAATACAATCCCAATGTTCCGTAAAAGCAAGTTAAAACGAATAGAAACTGAAAAACCCATAACGCATAGCGACTCGTTTTTTTGTGCTTAAAAAAATAAGGAATCAGCGTGAAATAGTTCCAGTAAAATAAAGCCATCATAGGAAATTGCTCCAAGAGAGCAATTTCTATGGTGTAGCTTCTAAACAAAACATGATTGAGGAAGGTAAGCATCCAAAACAGGGTATGAAAAAATAGTGTTATTTTATTTACTCCTTTCACTTAAATCAATGTTTAAAATTGTTTTGTAGCTTACTTTCTCTTTATGAATATCAAGAAGGTATTTTTTTTTGTAAATCAGGTCCAGTCGCCTTTTTACATTATTGATTCCAATTCCACCCACATCGTCGGTGCGTTTGTTTGCGTTAACTTCGTTCTCAACTGAAAACCAAAGAGAGTTGTTTTGAGCCCGCAATTCAATTTTAATTTCAGCATCGTCATTGATGTTTCCGTGTTTAAAGGCATTTTCAATAAATGGCAAAAGAATCATTCCTTCAAACAAGGTGTTTTCCATTTTGTTTTCCATTTCAATTTTAAAACTCACTTTAACATTGCAACGCAATTGGTTGAGTTGAATGAAATTTTGTAATTGTTGTATTTCGCTTTTAATGGAAGATTTGCTGGAGGTTCCGTACTCGTCAACTTTCATCATTAATTCTTTCAGTTGGCCAATGGCGGTAGCGGTTTTAGTGGATTTTGTCAAACACAATCCGTAAATGTTATTTAACGTATTAAAGAGGAAGTGTGGACTGATTTGTGATTTTAAATAAAGGAGTTCTGTTTGTTCAATTTCCTTTTCCAGGGTAATTTTATCTTTTTCACTTTTAAACCAAAAATCAATAAAGGCCAGTGCGGTACTGGCAAAAATAACGTTTGTTGTTGATCCCACAAAATCACTAAACAGCTCTGCCCATAAAATAAATCGACCTTGCGCATATCCTCCCCAGCACAATTCAATACCGATGGAATAGATGAAAATAACAGGAATTAGAAATCCAAAGTACTGAATGTATTTCCTACGCACCAAATATTTTGGCACCAGCCAGTAATAGTTCACATAAAAGAGAGCGATTTCAAAGAGTATGTTGAAGAAATTACTTCCATAAAAATTCCATTTTGTAGCTTCTTTATAATGGGGGAGCGCGAAAAGGATTTTACTGATTCCTTGTTCAAAAATCCAATAAAAAAGATGTATCCATATTCTTGTTTTTTTGTTCATTATAGCCAAATGTACAGAAAGGCTTTTTAGGTGTCAATAATTGTCGAGTCACACCTTTGTTTTGCTGATGAATAGGTCGGTTTTACCGACGAAGTATTTCGTTTGACAAAAGCATAGGAGTGTCACTGTTATTGAGGTGTTTGTCGATTGTGTTTTTCAAGTCGCTGTAATTTATTGTGTTTTGTTGCACTAAAAATTATGGTATGAAAAATCGTTTATTCTTATTTCTATTTGCACTGCAAATAATACTGTCAATTCAATCTTCTGTTTTCGCTTATCCAATTGTTCATCTGGAAGTAAAAACATGGAGTAATTAAATTAATCATTATTATAGCGGCACTGACGAGTGCACTGAACTTAATTTTTAAATTTAAATGAAAGTATTTTTATTTTTCGCAGTAATTTTTTTACTGCATCAAAATATTTTTTCTCAGCAACTTTCTGGATTTGTATATGGCGATAGCAACAATACAGCGCTGGAGTTTGCTGCAGTGTCGTTGTATCAATCATCAGATTCATTGCCTTTGTTGGTAGTGACCACAGATGCTAGTGGTTTTTACAAGTTCAGCGCACTTGATGCGGGAAATTACCGATTGCAGGTGACCATGATGGGTTTTGAAAATGTAGAGCAGTTGCTTCAAATAAATTCGGTCAATGTATTGCGCTCTATAGTATTGCGTACAGAGTCCTCTAAAATAGAGGAAGTTGTGATACTCAAAAAGAAAAATGTCATTCAACAGGAAGCGGGAAAAACAACGGTGGATGTAAAGAGTATGAGTGCTGCAACAGGCTTGATGGCCATAGACCTGCTGCGTAAAATGCCAGGTGTTACGGTTGACAACGACGGAAATATTGCTTTGAAAGGGAAGCCGAATGTGGCGATTTTGCTGGATGGAAAAATGACCAATATGTCGGCCAAACAAATCACATCGATTTTGCAATCAATGTTGGCGTCAGAAATTGACAACATTGAAATTATCACTGCGCCATCGGCGAAATACGACGCGCAAGGGGATGGAGGTATCATCAATATTAACCTCAATAAATCGACTAAAAAAGGCTTTTATGGAAATTTTCAAGCGACTTACGGTCAAGGGATTTTACCTAAATCGAACAGCGGAGTAAACTTGTCGTTCAATGCCGGTAATTGGAAGTTGCGAGCATCTTACAACATCAATGCAAATAAAAACAGAACCTATGGTTTTAACAATAGGAATTTTGGCGCATTGAGTTCTGGTTTGTTGTACAATCAAAGTTATACCTATGTTGTGCCGAGTGTTAATCATTCGTATGCTGTAGGTGCCGATTACAAAGTGAATTCGAAACTGGATATCGGTGTTTCGCACAATGGGATGTTTATGCATGACATTTGGAATGGAGCTGTGGATGGAGCTGTTATTGATTCGTCGCAACAAGTGCAGCAGTTTTTTACAACCAAAGATCATGTTCCTTGGCAGGGTACTTCGTATTCAAACAATGTGGATTTTAAATACAAGTTAGATTCCACGGGAACGCTTTCGGGTGGCATAAACTACATGCATTACCATGATTTAAGCAATCAAAGTTTGCGTGTTTCTCGGAGTTCTTCAGGTGTGAATGCTGTTGCTGATCTGACGAGCACTCTGTCAGCCTTGAACAACAATGTAACGGGGAAAGTGGATTACGAAAAAGCTTTTTTAAAAAAATTAAAAATCGAGTCGGGTGCAAAATGGATGTACAATGCATTCGACAATAGTGTTGATTTTACTGTGCTGCAAAGTGCAGTGGTGGTGCCTTCTACACCATCGAAAAAATTATTTTCATATCAGGAGCAGGTGAGCGCGGCTTATGTTCAAGGGAAATGGTCGGAGAAAAAATGGCAATTCCAAAGCGGTTTGCGCACTGAATATTGGCATGCGAAAGGAGAGGAGTTGTTGTCGAAAACCTTGTTCACCCGCGATTATCTACAGTTTTTCCCTTCTGCATTTGTGAGCTACCAAGCCGCCGAAAATCACTCATGGAGTTTTTCTTACAACCGTCGAATCCAGCGTCCAAATTCGCACATGCTGGCGCCAGTGAGTTATTTTGACGATCCGTATTTTTTGTATTCGGGCAATCCTAAATTGCTTCCGCAGCTGTCGCACAATGTAGAGTTGTCGCACAGTTTTAAAGAGGGGCGATTGATTAGTACCGTGAGTTATATGCACAGCGACAATTACATTCAGCAATGGTCGGTGAGTCAACGCGATTCTTCTAATATTTTAGACATGACCACCATCAATATTCCCTTGTATGAAAATTTAGCTTTGTCGCTGTCGTACTATCAAGCGGTGAAAAAATGGTGGACGATTCAGTTTTACGGCAACGTGTATCAAAACCATTTGGCGGGTTACCTCAGCAATTCTAAAGTCACTGTAGACAATAGATATACGAGCGCGAGTTTTTCTACCACTCATGTTTTTACTTTGCCCAAAACGTGGGTGATCGAGTTAACGGGCAATTACACAATGAAACAATTGGTGGGCTATACCATTAATAATCCCATTGGCAGCGTGGGCCTGTCTGTTAAAAAAGATGTTTTTGGCGGACGAGGAAACTTGAAGCTGAACTGTCAGGATTTGTTTTTCACTTTTAAATATTCTGGTATCACTTCGTACAATGGTTTGCAAAGAACTTATTTGTACAGTTGGGACAATAGAGTGGTGTACCTCTCATTTAGCTGGAAATTGGGTGCAAAATGGTTTGTTGAAAAAGAGGAGACTAAAAAAGAGCTGGAAATTATTGGAGGCGGAAGGTAGTTGCATTCTACCTTCCGCTATATTCTTACTCTAAAACCACAACAAACTTTTTAGGGTATTTCACTTTGTAGCCAAAGCGGATGATTTTTTCATCGGCGGGATTAATGGTGCTTTCCCATTTCACGACACCGCTTTCTGCATCCAACTGCCCGTCTTTAATGTCATTGCTTACTTCTATGTCGCGGTTGATTGACACAGGAATCTGGTCTTTTACTACAATTGTAATTGCCTTTTGTTTGGTGTTTCTTACTTTTATTTCCCAAGTAATTTCGGTTGTTTTGTCAGAACCAATAATTGCTTTTTTAGACAGTTCTGTTGATTTTGTTCTGCTGATCAAGATGCTTTTGTCTCTGCCTAAGGAGACGTTCATTGTATCGCTTGCCGATGATGGATCAATGAAAGAGGTACCTACAAAGGCATCTTCAAAAAATATGCTGGCTTCTCCTGGCAATAAATTTAGTTTTTCCCATCCAGTGATTTCTGCTACTAAAAATGCAGTAGGATCGGATTTTGGTACAGCTAGGTATTTGTAGCTTGCGGCAACAGTGTGCTGAGCCACATCAATCTTATGGCTTTTGTTGTCGGAAACAATGGTGTAAGGTGTTGTAATTAAATATTGGTGGGTAGTGGTAGCTTCTTGTGCAACACTTGCGTTGTAATTGAAAGAAAGAGATTTGGCCACCGACATTTCACTCAATCCTTCTGTGTCATATGCAGGAGCGGCAGCATCGGCTCTTCGTAATTCATTTTTAAATTTTCTTTTGTGTTCAGGAAGCCTGTTGTCGATGGTCCATTTGTAAATGTCGGGAGCCTGTCCCGATACGCTTGGATTTCCAGTAGATAGGGTGAGTTGTACCTCTTTCCAATCTACGCCTGTGCTTTGTTGCACGTTGGCTTTGTAATTGAGATTGATAGGACTGTTGATGTCTTTGGCGCGCACATCGTAGGTGGGTGTCCATGTTGCGCCGCCTGTATAATAAGTAACTTCAAAATCCATGTTTCCGCTTTGTGCAGCATATACTTCCATAATGATTTCACCTGTTTCTTTTGTCTGCGTGTGGTTAAGCGTATTTTTTTCGCTGTGCAGTCTGTCTATGTTTTTTTTGATGCCACGCACATGAATTTTGGCTTCTTGTATTTTATCGGCCAATTCGCGCAAGTGTTCTCTGAAATATTTTGAGGCATCTTGCAAGTCGGCAACATCAAGTGCTTCCTGACCTTTAATGCTTTTATTTGCAAGGATCATTGATTTTTCTTCTTCGTACACTTGGGCGTTCGCAACGCCTAAGTCAAATTGATCTTGCAGTAATTGCAGTGAGTCGTCAATTTGCAACAATCTGCGCGGCGCATTGGCTGCCTGAATATAGTTGATTTGAGACAGTACATTAATGAGCGTAATGTTTTCTGAAGTTTTAACGCTGATGCTGTTGTTTTGTATGAAAGGGGAGAGTCCGCTCAATTTCAAAAGGTGTTTTCCTTTGTTGAGATTCGCTGTTCCGCTTTGTGTGATTTGAGCACCTTGCAGAAAAACAGTTACTTTTTCAATGTTGGCTTTTATCGCTGTTTCTTCTTGTGCGAAAAGCGTTGTGCCGATACTCAATGCGAAAATGGAGAGCAGTATTTTTTTCATCGTCTTTTTAATTTGTGTTTAAAAGTACGCGATAACGATTGTATTAATAGACTATTGCGCAGGACTTTTACATATTTTTTTAACAAACACTGGTTTATGCTTTCAATTTAATAATGAAAGGGATTTGTATTAAACTTTATACCTTAGACGTCTTACGGAAATAGTATGGCTAAAAAGCGACCATTAATATTGGTGACCAACGATGATGGAGTGACTGCCCCGGGCATTCGCTCACTGATTGAATGGATGAAAGAGTTGGGTGATGTGGTGGTGGTGGCACCCAATCAAGGAATGTCGGGTATGGGGCATGCCATAACAATCAACTCCACTTTGCGTTTGTTTGAAAAACACAAGGAAGAAGGTTTGGTTGAATACAGCTGTTCAGGTACGCCTGTTGATTGTGTGAAATTTGGCGTAAAGGTAGTTGCTGATCGCGCTTTTGATTTATTGGTATCTGGCATCAACCATGGCTCCAATTCGTCAATCAATGTAATATACTCAGGCACTATGTCTGCTGCAATAGAAGGGGCAATTGAAGGAATACCTTCGTTGGGTTTTTCTTTGAACAACCATTCCATGGATGCTGATTTTTCTGCTTGTAAAATTTACGTGCAGCAATTGGCTAGAAAAGTATTGGAAAAAGGCTTGCCTAAAGGAGTTTGCTTAAATGTGAACTTTCCGAATCTACCGAAAGAGGAGTTGAAAGGAATAAAAGTTTGTCGACAAGCAAATGCTTATTGGGATGAGAATTTTGATGAGCGCAAGGATCCGTTTGGTAATTCATACTATTGGTTGAGCGGCGTATTTGTCAATATGGATGGCGGTGAAAGCACCGATGAAGAGGCATTGAAGAACGGGTTTGTATCAGTGGTACCTACAAAATTTGATTTAACTGCACATGAATTTAGGTCGGAATTGGAAAGTTGGTTCGCCAACGCATAAGATAAAAAAAAACAAGGGAATGCTTTTAGGAGCATTGCTGCCATTGGTGATTTTGCCATTGGTGATTTATGTTTTTTACCTCGACAGTACCAGGCGAATTGATGTTGGGTTTCAGCAATATTTCATGAAAATAGTGCAGAACATCCATAATTTCTCGAATGTCATTAGTTTAAGTGTGCTGGGCAACTTAGTGCTTTTTTCATTGCTCTTGCGTCGTAATAATGAATGGGCTGCGCGCGGTGTATTGATCTCTACACTTTGTTATGTGGTTTTGGTATTTGTATTGAAATTTTTTGAAGGTAATATTTAATGCGTTATTATATTATAGCCGGTGAGGCATCGGGCGATTTGCATGCAGCCAATTTAATGAAGCAGTTGTTGCTGCTGGATCCTAAAGCGGACTTTCGTTTTTGGGGAGGCGACCGCATGCAAGCTGTAGGCGGTGAACTCGTGGTGCATTACAAAACCATTTCTTTCATGGGGTTTATAGAAGTGGTGCTCAATTTGAAAGCCATCTTGAAAAACATTTCTTTTTGCAAAAAGGATATTGAAGATTATCATCCCGATGCATTGATATTGGTGGATTATCCGGGCTTTAATTTGCGCATCGCTAAATGGGCAAAACCAAAAGGATTAAAGGTTTTTTACTACATCTCTCCACAAATATGGGCTTGGAAACAGTCACGTGTGCATGCCATCAACCGCAATGTTGATCGTATGTTTGCCATTCTTCCCTTTGAAAAAGATTTTTATAAAAAATTCAATTACGATATTGATTTCGTTGGCCATCCTTTGTTAGACGCTATTGCCGACGATTTAGTGGAGGAACCTTCGGTAATTCGTCATCGTCACGACTTTGGCGATAAAAAAGTAGTGTTGCTAATGCCTGGCAGTAGAAAGCAGGAAATACGATCTATGCTTCCTGTGATGCTTGAGGCTGCTGCTATAAATAAGGGATATAAATATGTGTTGGCAGGAGTAAAGTCGATACCCATTGATTTGTATGCAAACATCCTGGGTAGTGCTGATGTAAAGATTGTGACGGGACAAACCTACAGTTTGCTGTCGGTTTCCAATGCGGCAATGGTTACGTCGGGAACGGCCACTTTGGAAACGGCTTTGTTTGAAGTGCCTGAAGTGGTTTGTTACAAGGGTAGTGCCATTTCGTATCAAATTGCAAAGCGTTTGATTAAAGTGAAATACATTTCTTTGGTCAATTTAATTTTGGATAGAGTGGTGGTGAAAGAATTGATTCAGTCGGAAATGACTGCTGAGCGCCTAAGTGATGAATTGCGCAAGGTACTTTCGGATGAAGCAACAATTGCTAAAATGAAAGCCGATTACAAAGAGTTGAAACAGGTGTTGGGTGGTGGCGGTGCATCGCGCAAGGTGGCTCAGGGAATTTTCAATGCTTTAGATCATGTCTAATTGTTTTAGAAAAGCATTTTGTTTTATTGCATTGTTTTTTGCAGTGCACACACTCTGCGCACATCAAGTGCTGATTCATGTGTTTTCGTTAAAAACCGTACATTCTGCCACAGTGAACTTTAGCAGAGGGGCGTATTCTTTGTGGGCCGAAGGTGCTGAAGTGGCGCACTTTGCGCAAGGTGAAACAGTGAAGATTTTAATGGAAGGCACAAAGATGCGCGTTTCGTTTCAAGGTACTTCCAAACTACTTTCGCACTTTAAGTTTGTGGGGGAGGAGTATCTCAATAATTTTAAAGTTGGCGTTGCCGGGGAGTTGCGCACCTATGAAGACAATTTGGAGTGCAAGGTCGAAGGCAAATCTTTTGTATTGTTGAACAGAGTGGAGCTGGAACGATATATAGCAGGAGTAGTGGAGTCGGAAGCGGGATTGCGCGCCGCGCCGGAGTATTTTAAGTTGCAGGCGATTTTGTGCCGAACCTATGCTTTGAGAAATCTTGATCGTCACGCCGTTGATGGCTATAACCTTTGTGACAACGTGCATTGTCAAGCCTATTACAGCAAGAGTTATAAAATTCCGGCAATACTGAAAGCAACGGTAGCTACAAATGGCTTGGTGATAACCGACGATAAATTTGACTTGATCAATGCTACGTTTCATTCTAACTGTGGCGGTGAAACTTGTAATTCAGAAGATGTTTGGCTTACGCCGCTGCCTTATTTGCGCGCGGTGAAAGATACTTTTTGTATCAAAAGCAAGAATGCCAGATGGAAGAAGGTGATGACCCAGCAACAGTGGGCAAAATACCTCAGCAATTTGGGTGTCGATAAGTCACTTGATAGTGTTGTGAATGAGGAAGTAGTGTATTATTCTCCGGCCAACAGGCAGTTTTCTTTTTATTTTCCGGGCAAGTCGGTGAAAACTACTCAGATGAGAAATGACTTAAAGTTAAAATCGGCCTATTTTAAAGTAGAGTGTCGCAACGATTCGGTGTATCTTCAGGGAAAAGGATATGGGCATGGCGTTGGTTTGTGTCAGGAAGGCGCAATTCAAATGGCCAAGCAGGGCTATGCCTACAATCAAATTATCCGCTATTATTTTACTGGAGTTTTTTTAGTGAATTTAAACGCACTGGAGTTTTTTAAGGAAGAATAGCAATCGCAATTGTTTTTTTCTTTTGTTTATTTTTTGTGCATTTTTTGAGTTGATTTTCAATAAGCGTAGCGCAATTTTCCTTTATATTTATTGTCCTGCAGCAGATATTTTCTTTTGAAGATTCCCTATTCTCCAATGGCATTGCCTCTCATTTTTTTTGTGATAGGGATTGGTGTTGATCAGCGCTGTTCGGTTGCTATACTTGTGCTTTTGTTTCTTACTTATTTTGTATTGTTTATTTCGAGAAAGTTAGCGCTTGTTAACTTAAAAATGCTTTGTTATTCATCGCTTATTTGGGTTTCTTTTTTTCTTTTGGGAAGAGCATGCATGCTTGTGTATGGAGATGCTTTTGAGATGGGGGAGTTAAAGCCTGTTTACTTGGCTAAAGTGGAAGTGGTTTGTACTGATGTACCTCGGTTTACGTCGCGTGGTGCTTGGTTGACGGCTCCTGCTACTATTGGTGATACTACGTTCGACTTGCTTTTGTCTATGGATTCGTTGCAGGCTGCTCGACTGGAAAAGGGAGATACTTTGTATTTGCGGGGCGCGGCAATTTGGCCTTTACTTTTAAAAGGAAAGGAGGTGTCGGCTTGGGAAAAATACTTGTTGCGCCAAGGGGTGAATTACAAAAGTGCGTTGCAAAAAAGTCGGTCATGGACCTTGCGCAAAAACAAAAGTTGGTATTACGGGGCTTACAATTTCGCGCACCAAAAAATTGTGCGTTCGGCATTGTCGTCTAAATCAAAAGCGCTCTTGCTTTCACTTTTGATTGGTGATCGTGGGTATATTGATAAAAAAACCAAGGAAGATTACGCTGTTTTGGGTGTTTCGCATATCTTGTCGGTGTCGGGCTTGCATGTTGGAATTGTTTATTTTGTGGTGGCGTGGCTTTTGTCGCTGCTGTTTTACAAGCGTTCATCAATTGCGGTTTTTTTAGTGTTGCTCGTTATTTGGTTTTATTGCTGGATGGTTGGCTTTTCGCCACCCGTGTTGCGATCGGCGCTTATGTTTAGTTTATTTGTTTTGGCTTCGGTCGTAGGGCGTGGTGCCTCATTGTGGCATAGCACGTGTTGGTCGGCTTTTGTTATATTGCTTTTGCAGCCACAGTGTTTGTATGACATTGGATTTCAATTGTCGTACGGCGCTATGTTGGGGATAGTTTTTGTAATGCCGGTGTTTTCTTCTTGGGTCAAGGTCAAGGGTTTGCTGTGGAAGTCTATTGTTGATTTGCTACTGCTGAGTGTTGCCGTGCAATTAACTTTGCTCCCATTTTTGGTATACTATTTTGAATACGTGTCGCTGTATTTTTTATTGGCCAACATAGTGATTGTTCCGGCTGTGGCGCTGCTGATGTATTTGGGGATAGTTTTTTTGTTGGCGAGCGGACGCGCTCTGCAGTTTTTAATTTTTTTACTAGATCAACTAGTGTGCTTCATGGATTGGGTTTGCGGCTTGCTGCGTGACGCTCCGTATACCGTGATTTCTTTGGTGTTGCCAGATTTAATATTTTGGATATGTTACACGCTAGTGTTAATCTTTGTCATTTATTTTAAATACAGTCGACTCAATTGGTTTTTGTATTTGGCGCTATTCTTCTTCGTGTTCGCCATATTGAGTATTTGAGTTGTCAATCGTGAAAAGCAAATTTCAAATGATCGGAAGTATGGTCGCTATTGTTGATTGCTTTTAAGTAGAGCGTGTCGTTTTCGAGTCCGCCAGAAAATTGCATTTTCCCTGTTTTGCCAAAGACATTGATGCTTACATTGCATTTTCCAAAAGAATAGCTGCCTGCCAACACGCTTTTTGCATGCGTTTTGTTGAAGTATTTGGAGACTTCGTCAATTTTTTCGATTGATGTAGTGTGAAGTACACTTCCGTCGGCATAAAACTTAAGGTACGCGTTTGTTGTTGAGTCAAGGGGGGCGAAATACAAGCCTTCGTAGTTCAGTTTGCAGTTTTCTTTGGGACTGCTAAAACCCATTGCTATTGCTGCTATGGCGCAAAGAAGTAATGTTCTTTTCATCTTGATATTTTGTTTTCAGGTATACTCTTAATAAATATAGAAGGTTTCTTTTTCTTTTCATGGCTGCTTTATCGTTATTTTTGCTGACGATTTATTAGAAAATGAAAAAATTTGATGTCCCAGAGTTTTATAGGAGTCCAATTATCTCTCGAATAAAAGATTTGAGAAAGGACGCAGATCCACGCAAGAAGGATTATACGCCGACTATTTTGGATTTTGGCCCTGTACGCTTTTTTATTGCCCGGCATTTTGGTTTCTGCTATGGTGTTGAAAATGCTATTGAGATTGCTTACCGCGCTGTAGAGGAAAATCCTGATAAACGTATTTTTCTACTGTCGGAAATGATACATAATCCCGAAGTGAATAAAGATTTGGTGAGCAGAGGTGTTCGTTTTTTGATGGACACGCTTGGCAATCATATCGTGGAGTGGAGTGAATTAAATTCCAATGATATTGTAGTGATACCTGCATTTGGCACTACTTTAGAGATTGAAGAGAAATTGAAAAGTTTGTGCATTGACCCCTATCGTTACAATACTACCTGTCCGTTTGTTGAAAGGGTTTGGAAGATGTCGAAGCGTTTGGGTGACGAAAAATACACGATCTTGATCCATGGAAAACACAACCACGAAGAAACGAGAGCGACTTTTTCGCATGCCGCTAAATATGGTCCTTCACTAATATTAAGAGATTTTGAAGAAGCGGAAATATTAGCGAAAATAATATCAGGAGAAATTCCTAGGTCGGAATTCTATCATTTGTTTAAAGGAAAGTACTCTTTAGATTTTGATGTTGAGCAGCATTTGCAGCGCATTGGTGTAGTCAATCAAACGACGATGCTTGCCACTGAAACAAAGGAAATTGCTGCATATCTAAAAACAGTAATGGAGCAAGTATTTGAGGTGCAGGATTTTACGGAGGTTTTTGCCGACACCCGTGATTCTTTATGTTATGCTACCAATGACAATCAAAGTGCAACTTATGCGCTTTTGGAGTTGCCTGCTCACATTGCAATAGTGGTGGGGGGGTACAATAGTTCAAATACGACGCACTTGGTGGAGCTTTGTGAAACCAAGTTTCCAACCTATTTCATTTCTTCTGAAAAGGAGATGGTGAGTAAAAACGAAATTCATCATTTTTTGTACCACAGCAAAGAGCACAAGGTGACTAAAGATTTTTTACCTGCAAACGAGGTGTTGAATGTGATACTTACTTCAGGGGCTTCTTGTCCTGATTCAACAGTTGATAAAGTGTTGCAATTGCTGTTGTCGTATTTTGAAGATACATTGCCTGTACAAGAAGTAATGACTAAGTTTGAACTGGCTGTAAAGGCCTCTAAAGTAGACTAATGTATAAGAGATTAATTAAGCCCTTTCTGTTTTCTTTTCCTCCAGAAAAGGCGCACAACATTGCCTTTACTTCAATTAAATTGTTGAGTTCTATACCTTTTGTAAAGAGCGGTATTAAAATGATTTATAGGTATAATGATAAAAGTCTTGAGCGCAAGGTTTTTGGACTAACTTTTCCTAATCCTGTGGGTTTGGCTGCAGGTTTTGATAAAGATGCAAAGCTCTATAATGAATTGTCGTGTTTTGGTTTTGGTTTCGTTGAAATTGGAACTTTAACGCCGGTTGCTCAGCCGGGCAATCCACAGCCACGTTCATTTAGGTTGCCTAAAGATGCTGGGTTAATCAATCGAATGGGTTTTAACAACGAAGGTGTTTTTGCTGCTGTTCAGCGACTTAAGAATAGGAATCCTGATTTAATTATTGGTGGGAACATTGGTAAAAATAAAATAACAACCAATGAAGATGCGGTGTTGGATTATGAAAAATGCTTCAATGCTTTATTTGATTATGTGGATTATTTTGTAGTCAATGTGAGTTCTCCTAATACACCAGGATTGCGTGAGTTACAAGATAAAGATGCTTTAAAAAACATATTGCTTAAACTGCAGATTAATAATAATTTACGGCCAAAAAGAAAGCCCTTGCTTTTGAAAATAGCTCCCGACTTAAGCAATACCCAATTGGATGATATTGTAGCTATCGCTCAGGATGTGAAATTAGATGGTATAATTGCAACCAATACCACAATTAGTAGGGAAGGATTGATAACGCCCAAGCCTGTAGTTGATGCCATTGGTGCTGGTGGATTAAGTGGACAGCCTGTTAGGAAACGTTCTACTGAAGTGGTGGCTTATTTGTGCGCCCGCCTCGGTAAAGAAATACCCGTTATTGCTGTTGGTGGAATTCACTCGGCAGCAGATGCGATAGAAAAAATAAAGGCAGGTGCGGCTCTAGTGCAGCTTTATACTGGATTTATTTATGAAGGACCGGCCCTAATTAAAAAAATCAACAAGGCCTTGGCTAAGCACAAGTAAACATGGAAAAAGTAACACTCATCGAATGCCCTAGAGATGCCATGCAAGGCATTCATGATTTTATACCTACAGCAATAAAAGTAGATTATTTGAATTTGCTTTTAAAGGTGGGATTTGATGTGTTGGATTTCGGTAGTTTCGTTTCCCCAAAAGCCATTCCGCAGCTAAGGGATACATCTGAAGTATTGGCGCAATTGGATCTCGCGTCTTCTAAAACCAAGTTATTGGCGATTGTTGCCAACCAGCGTGGTGCTGAAGATGCTTGTCGTTTTAATGAGATCGCTTATTTGGGATTTCCTTTTTCTGTTTCTGAGCAATTTCAATTGCGCAATACGAATTCAACGCGTGAACAGTCTTTGGATCGGGTGAAGGGAATTGTTGATTTGTGTGCAAAACACAACAAGAAAGCAGTGATTTATCTGTCGATGGCCTTTGGAAATCCTTACGAAGAAGAATGGAGTATCGCCATTGTTTTGGAGTGGGCTTCTAAGCTAAAGGCTTTAGGAGTTGACTTGATGGCGGTGTCAGACACCATCGGAAGTTCTGATGCACAATCGATTCATGCGTTGATGGGGGTTTTGGTGCAGAATTTGCCAAACACCGAACTTGGGGTGCATTTGCACAGTCATCCTTTGTTTTGGCAAGAAAAAATGGAGGCGGCATATGCGGCTGGAGTTCGACGATTCGACGGTGCTATCAAAGGATTTGGCGGTTGTCCGATGGCAAAAGATGATCTTGTAGGAAATATGGCCACTGAGAATATTGTGTCTTTTTTAGAGACAAAGAATCTTGTTTTGCCGCTTAATGCCGAGCTTTTTTTACAAGCTCAACAAAGGGCTGTTCAAATAATGTCGTAAGCTTTTCGTTTGCTTGAACTGATTTACCTATTTTTGCCAAATGATTTTTAAGAAAGTTATATTCCTTTTTCTGGTGCTCACTGTTTTAGGCGCTTGCGACAATTACAAGAAAGTTCAGCAAAGCACCAATTACGACTACAAGTACGAGATGGCCGTTAAGTATTATGGTAAGAAGGATTATGAAAAGGCATCTGAGCTGTTCAAAGAGCTGCTTCAGGCTTTTCGCGGTACTGGCAAAACCGAACAAATATTTTACTACTGGGTGTATTGTGATTATTATTTAGAAGATTATTTAACGGCGGCCTATTCTTTTCGTCGTTTCCTTCAATCTTTTCCGCGCAGCGATAAAGCAGAAGAGTTGCAGTATATGATTGGTGTTTGCTATAAAAATTATTCTCCAGCATATACGTTAGATCAAGAATATACTTTGAAAGCGATAGAGGAGTATCAATTGTTTTTAGATAAATATCCTAAGGGTATATATGCTGCTGACGCAAATAAAAGCGTTGATGAGTTACAATATAAGTTGGAGCGAAAGTCATACGAAACAGCCAAGCTTTATTTTAAAATCAGCGAGTTTAGGTCTAGCGTTGTGGCGGGAGAGAATTTTTGTCGAGAATTCCCCGATTCTAAACATGCCGAAGAAGTGCGCTATACGATGGTTGTTGCAAGTTTTGATTATGCTGAAAAAAGTATGGAAGAAAAGCAAATTGAGCGCTATAAGCAGGTAGCGGTCTATGCTGATAAATTTGCGAAAAACCATTCAAAATCTGATAGAGCTGCTGAAGTTTTAAGCATTAAAAATAGCAGTCTTGCCCGTATTAAAGAATTGCAGTACAAGTTGCCCTTGTATTATTTCAACCGGGGAGATTTCGATTTGGCTTCTTCTAGTTTTGACAAGTTGTTGAGTACTGGCGAATTTGCTGAAAGGAGCAATCAAATGATTTATTATAAATTGAAGGCGCAATATTTAAACGCATTTACGGTAGAGCCTGATCGTAGATCTGCTGAGTTTGCTAAGTACAAAACTTTTGTTGATCAGTACAGAGCAAATGAATCTTTCGTTAATTCTGAATACTACAAGGAATTGAATGCTAAATATGCGACAGCCGACAAGGCGATTGCTGCTTTGCCATCGAGTTTAGGAGATGAGTATTTTAATCTTTTGAATTTTGAAAAGGCAGCTAAATATTATTACGCTTATGCTGATCAAAGCAAAGTATTGACAGTGCAGCAACAGTATATTTTAAAAGGCTTAGATGCTGAAGTAAGAGCTGCAGCTAAAACCTTTGTATTGTTGCGTTTAGATAGCTATGATAAAATAACTGTTGGTTTTCCTGCAAGAACTCTTGCGTTAAAAGGGAGCAAGGAAGATGCAAAGGCTACAGAATTGCTGGCTTTTGTGCAAGATAAAATAACTTCTCAAGTGCAGTGGTTATTCAAAGAGCAATTTGATCAGAAGCAATATGCCTGGGTAAAACGCAATGGGCAAAAGTATTTATTGGAAAACAAGTTGGGTAAATATCAGGATGAAATTGTATATTTGTGGGCTGTATCTGAGTATAAGTTAGCAAAAGCATCTGAGAAATACGAGCGATTGGGTTTGTATAATCAAGCTGTACAGCGCATTACGGAACTTGAAAAAATGAATTTTACAGATCCGCTCTACGCTCAAAAAGTGAGCAAAGTGAAGATTGAGGTGAATAAAAAAATTGAAAAATTAACAAAACGTAGCCATGGATTACAAAAAAACTAAAGCCGCCAATTCTACCATTACAAGAGATGTAAATGCTTTCTCTAAAGAAGGTAACATCTATGAAGTAATCAATGTTCTTGCTAAAAGAGCAAATCAAGTGGGTGTAGATTTGAAAACAGAATTGAACCAAAAACTGGAGGAGTTTGCTACTTCTTCTGATAGTTTGGAAGAGGTTTTTGAAAATCGTGAGCAAATAGAAATCTCTAAATTTTACGAGCGTTTGCCGAAACCAGTGTTGATCGCTTCTAAAGAGTGGGAAGATGGTGAGATTTATTTCAGAAATCCATCTAACGACGTTAAAGTGGAGACAGAAAGAGAAAAAGAAAGCAACGATTAACAAAACACCTTTTTGTCTTTTTTATGCTCAAAGGCAAAAAAATAGTGATCGGTGTGACAGGAAGTATAGCTGCTTACAAAGTAGCTTTTCTGATTAGAATATTAAAAAAAGAAAATGCGGAAGTGAAAGTTGTAACGACTCCTTCCGCATTTTCTTTTATATCCCCCTTGACCTTATCGGTCCTTTCTGAAAACCCAGTTTGGTCGGAATTTTCAAATCCTGTGGATGGCACTTGGAACAATCACGTTGATTTGGCTTTGTGGGCCGATGTTTTTGTGATTGCGCCCGCTAGTGCGAATACACTAAGCAAAATGGCACACGGCGCCTGTGACAATTTACTAATGGCTGTTTACCTTTCTGCCAAATGTCCTGTGCTTTTCGCGCCTGCAATGGATTTAGATATGTACAAACATCCTGCTACGCAAGAAAATATTTGCAAGTTGAAATCTTTCGGTAATGTATTTGTTCCTCCAGGAAAAGGAGCGCTGGCTAGTGGACTAGTTGGCGAGGGACGAATGGCTGAACCTGAAGAAATTGTTGAATTTATCCGAACACAAGTCACCGAGAAAACGCTTTTAGGTAAGCGCGCTCTTGTGAATGCAGGTCCCACTCAAGAAGCAATTGATCCCGTACGCTTTATTGGCAATCGTTCTTCTGGAAAAATGGGTATTGCGATAGCTGAAGAATTGGCGCGTTGTGGTGCCGCGGTTACTTTGGTGATGGGGCCGTCTGAACTTCAGAGTTTGGCACCGGGTATTGAACGGATCAACGTGGTTTCTGCTGAAGAGATGCATCAGCAATGCGTTCAAGTTTTTAATGATTGTGACATTGCGGTGATGGCTGCTGCTGTTGCTGATTATACGCCAGTGCACAGTGCTCAGCAAAAAATCAAGAAACAACAAGATGATTTGCTGTTGTCGCTCACTAAAACGAAAGATATTTTAGCGCATTTAGGCACAGTCAAAGGTGCTAAGCAGGTTCTTGTTGGCTTTGCTTTGGAGACCGAGCACGGTATTGATTACGCGAAGGAAAAGGTGCAAAGGAAGAATGCCGATTTCATTGTGCTAAATTCCCTTTCTGCCACCAATATTGGTTTTGGTGCAGAGATCAATCAGGTACACTTTATTGACAATAATTTGAAAGTGGAGTCGTTTGCTTCGAAGTTGAAAAGTGAAGTGGCTGCAGATATTGTGCGCAAGATTGTGGAAATTGTGAAATCCAAAACTGAGAAATGAAAAACTTCCTAGTGCTTTTTGTTTTGTTTGTGAGTCCAGCGCTTTTTGCTCAAGAGCTGAATTGTAAAGTTGAGCTGAATTCTGCCCAAGTGCAAGGCGTTGATGCTTCTGTATTTCAAAAGTTGAAGAAAGATATTTACGATTTCATGAATTCGCGTAAATGGACGTCGGACGCGTATGCTGTTGAAGAAAAAATTGAATGTAGTTTTTTTATTACGGTTAAAAGTGCAACGGTCGACCGCTACGAGGCGACGTTGCAAGTACAATCGTTTAGACCTGTGTTTGGCAGTACTTATAAGTCCATGTTGCTTGATATTAACGACAACGATTTTAATTTCAGCTACACTCCTTCGCAAACCCTTGATTTTTCTGATAATGAATACATTTCTAATCTGACTTCGGTGTTGGCTTTTTATGCCAATGTAATTTTAGCTTTCGACTACGACAGTTTTGCTTTGAAGGGTGGGGCAGACTATTTCGCAAAGGCGCAAAACATCATTAACAACGCACAAAACATTGCTGAAATTGGTTGGCGGTCAACCGATGGATCTAAAAATCGCTATTGGCTGATGGAGAATTTGATGAATGAGGTGTATGAGCCTATTCGTGTGTGTACCTTTAAATACCATCGTTTGGGATTAGATGTGATGTCGAAAGAAACCGATAAAGGTCGCCAGGCTTTAGGGGAAGGCTTGTTGTTGCTGGAGCAAGTGACCAAGCGCAAGCCAAACTCTTATTCTATAAAAGTGTTTTTTGATGCGAAAAATCAAGAAATCATCAATATTTATAGAGATGAGAGTGTGTCAGACAAAAAGACGATGATGGATTATCTTTCAAGGATTGATCCTGGAAACAGCAGTCGTTACGCAAAGATCATGCAGAAATAAGTTTTTTTTGTGTTTACTAAGTGCAGCTTTTTTTGCGCTTCAGCACAGTTTTTCGAAGAAAGGCATTTGTGGAGTTTCGTTCAAAATGCTAAATAAACTGGTGGATATTGCCGCTTCCTTCTCTAATAATGATTGGATTTCCGTTTGAGCAGTCGATCACTGTCGATGGCTCATTGTTTCCGTAACCACCGTTGATAACGAGTTTTACTAGTTTTTCGTACTTGTCATGGATCAAGTCGGGGTCGGTAAGGTATTCTATAATTTCATCGTCGGCTTTGAGTGAGGCGCTCATAATTGGATTGCCAAGAAGCGCAGTAATTTCAGCGCAAATGTTATTTTTTGGTACGCGAATGCCAATGGTTTTCTTTTTGACTTTAAATATTTTTGGTACTTCTCCGCTGGCTTCAAGAATGAAAGTGAAGGGACCAGGTAAGGCTTTTTTCATCAAACGAAAAGTAGTGGTATCAATGTGTGTGGCGTATTTTGCCAATTGGCTAAGGTCGTGACAGACAAAGGAGAAATTTGCCTTTTCGGGTTTCATGTTTCTCAACTGGCAAATTTTCTCAACGGCATTTTTGTTCATGATGTCGCAGCCAAAGGCGTATACCGTATCAGTAGGATAAATGATAACGCCACCCGACTTCAAACAATCTACAACAGCTTGAATGTTTTTCTGTTGCGGATTGTCTGGGTGGATGTGTATAAGCATAAATTACGCGTTAACCTTTGCGTGATCTGCCAAGAAAGTTTTCAATCCTGAATCAGTCAATGGATGATTTAGCAATGCAGTGATTACACTCAACGGACACGTTACTACATCGGCGCCAATTTGAGCGCATTTCAATAGGTGTGTGCTGTGGCGAACTGAAGCTGCTAATATTTGAGTGGCAAATCCGTAGTTGTCAAAAATCAAACGAATTTCTTCAATCAACAACATTCCGTCTTGTGAAATATCGTCGAGTCTTCCAATGAAAGGAGAAACGTACGTAGCTCCTGCTTTAGCAGCCAACAAAGCTTGTCCCGAAGAAAATATTAAAGTACAATTGGTTTTGATGCCTTTAGATGAAAAGTATTTAATGGCTTTAATGCCTTCTTTGATCATTGGCACTTTTACAACGATGTTAGGGTGAAGGGCAGCTAAAACAGTTCCTTCTTTAATCATTCCTTCGTAGTCAGTTGCGATCACTTCTGCGCTAATTGCGCCGTCAACAATTTCACAAATCTTTTTGTAGTGCTCTAAAACAGCAGCATCTCCTTTAATGCCTTCTTTGGCCATTAAAGAAGGATTGGTGGTTACACCATCAAGAATACCTAAATCATTGGCTTCTTTTATTTGTGCAAGGTTCGCGGTGTCGATAAAAAATTTCATGAGGGATATTTTATAAGATTGTTTTCAATTGAATTCCTCGACAAATGTACTTGAGCGCAACGGCTTATTCAAATATTTTAATGAACAAGCTTTTAACATTTTGCACTTTGCAAGTGAATCTTTTATATTCAACAAAATTATGAGCTTTCGTTTTGCAGTTATTTTAAGCGGAGTATTTTGGCTTTGTGGGCTGAACGCGCAGCAAAGCAATTTGACTAATGATATAGTCTGTCGCAAAGATTTGCTTTTTTCTGTAGCAGGCGATTGGAAAGGAAGGGTCGATTCGTTGAAGGTTGATTTGGTTTATCCTGTAAATTATGACAGTGCAGAATTGTTGCATCCCCTAATTTTGTTTTTTCACGGTGGTTCGTTGCTGACAGGAAATAAAAAAGACTATTTTGAGCATTGTATTTTGCTGGCGCAACAGGGTTGTGTGGCAGCGAGTGTGAACTACCGCCTGGGCTATTTGCAAAAAGCGGGAGTTACCTGCAAAGACGCTTTGCATCCCTCGTATTTTATGGCGGAGTACCGCGCGCAACAAGATGTGTGCTCAGCAATTCGCTTTTTTGTGCTTCATGCCAAAGAATATCATGTTGATACCAATCAAATAGTTATTGCAGGCTTTAGCTCAGGTGCTGACGCTTGTTTACTGGCGGCCTTTTGTGGTCAAGACGATTGGCAAAAAAAAGCACCTTGGGTAGAAAATGTTTTGGGAAAAGTTGATGCTTTTGGGATGCAGCACAAGGTTAAGGTGGTGGCTTCTTTGTGGGGTGCTGTTACTGACTTGGCTTTTATAACTCCTGATGAAGCGCAGCGAACGGCTGCTATTTTTTACCAAGGCACTTTGGATCCTGCAGTGCCTTATGATAAAACAGCGGTTGAGTATGGTACTGCTTTTTATGGGGCGCATGCTATGGCCGGACAATACAAACGTTTTCAGGGCTGCTATCAGTTGAATACCCATCTCAATGGGGGGCACATGGATGGCTATTCAAAAGCTGAGCTCACTCGAAGCGTTTTTGATTTTGCCAAAGCTGCTTTTGCGGGGAATTGTGTGTCAAGTGAAAAAGTGCTGGTGCGTGACGTGGATCGCAGCAAAATCAATGGTTTTATTGTGATCTTCATTGCTGTTACGCTGTTGGTTTTAGTAGCGTTTTATAAAAAAATATTTTACCGATGATGGTGATTGCAGTGCGCTTGCCTGGCGCACTTGGGTGAATCGGCAACGCTTTTGTCTTTGAATTTAGGAGGCAAGCTGTTTTATTGCAAATTGTTGGCACTCGCACACGAACCAGTTGTAAAGGCTCTGGAGTTGTTCTATCAACATCTCGTGTTGATAAAAAACAAGCTTCGACTTTCAAAGTCGCTCTGATCTTCCTATTTTTAAGCTCCTCAATAGATTATGGCTGAAGATCCCGAATATACCGAAGACAACATACGATCCCTCGATTGGAAGGAACACATGCGTTTGCGTCCCGGCATGTACATTGGTAAGTTGGGTGATGGTTCCGCTGCCGATGATGGTATTTATATATTGGTGAAAGAGGTCATTGACAACAGTATCGATGAGTTCGTGATGGGCAATGGCAAGAGCATTGAGATTAAAATAAAAGACAGAAAAGTAACGGTGCGCGATTATGGACGCGGTATTCCTTTGGGTAAAGTAATCGACTGCGTGTCTATCATCAACACAGGTGGAAAGTATGATTCACGGGCTTTCAAGAAATCAGTTGGTTTAAATGGGGTGGGTACCAAAGCGGTGAATGCCTTGTCGAGTTATTTCGAAGTCATTTCCTATAGAGACGACAAAGTCAAAAGGGCTGAATTTGAAAAGGGAAACATTACCCACGATCATAAAATAGAAGCGTCTACTCAAAGAAAGGGAACATTGACTTCCTTTATTCCTGACGAAAAAATATTTCCGCATTTCCAGTTTCGTGCGCAACACGTGGAGCGCATGCTTTGGAACTATGTGTTTTTGAATCCGGGATTGGCAATTTATTTCAATGGTCAAAAGTTTTTCTCGGAAAACGGATTATTGGATTTACTTAATGCCAATTTATCGGCAGAGCCCATTTATCCAATCATTCATTTGAAAGGTGAAGATATTGAAGTAGCGGTGTGTCACGCTAAGAAATACGGAGAGGAATATTATTCTTTCGTGAACGGACAGCACACCACACAAGGAGGAACGCATCAAGGTGTGTTTCGCGAAATGTATGTTAAAACCATTCGTGAATTTTTTGGTAAAGAGTTTGAAGCGGTTGATGTGCGCCAATCTTTGGTGGCCGCCATCAGTATTAAAGTCATAGAACCTATTTTTGAATCGCAAACCAAAACCAAGTTAGGGTCACAAGAAATTGAGCCAGGCGGAATGTCGATCAAAGCTTTTATTGGTGATTTTTTGAAAAGAGAATTAGACAATTTTCTGCACAAAAATCCTGAAGTAGCTGAAGCTGTTCATCGCAAAATCATTCAGTCGGAAAGAGAACGCAAGGAAATGGCCGGCATTCGCAAGATTGCCAAAGAGCATGCCCGAAAAGCAAGTTTGCACAATAAGAAACTGAGAGATTGTAAAATACATTATACAGATAATGACGAAAGGGCTGCAGCCAGTACATTATTCATTACAGAGGGAGATTCAGCCAGTGGATCAATCACAAAGTCGAGAGATGTTAAGTCGCAAGCCGTTTTCTCTCTTAGAGGAAAGCCTTTGAATTGTCATGGTCTCACTAAAAAAGTGGTGTACGAAAATGAAGAGTTCAACCTTTTGCAATCGGCACTCAACATTGAAGAAAGTTTGGATGCATTGCGCTACAACAATATTGTAGTGGCAACCGATGCCGACGTTGATGGCATGCATATTCGATTGTTGCTCGTTACTTTCTTTTTGCAGTTTTTTCCTGAATTGGTGACGAATGGTCATTTGTATATTTTACAAACGCCTTTGTTTCGTGTGCGCAACAAAAAAGAAACACGCTACTGCTACAGTGAAGAAGAGCGAATACTTGCCATGGAAGAGTTGAAAGGTCACGAGATCACGCGGTTTAAGGGTTTGGGGGAGATTTCGCCTGATGAATTTAAAAATTTCATCAACGAAAACATTCGCCTGGAGCAGGTGGTGTTGGGCAAAGATTCTAAGTTGAACGACATGCTTGATTTTTACATGGGTAAAAATACGCCCGATCGTCAGCTCTTTATTATGGATAATTTGAGAGTAGAATTATAATAGAAAAGAATGTCCAAAAAGATAAACGACAACGAACCCAACGAAGACGACTACCAAGAATTATCTGGTGATGGCGGCGAATCAGGTGGACTAGAAAACGTGCTCGCTGTTGGTGGGATGTACCAAAATTGGTTTTTGGACTACGCTTCGTACGTTATTTTAGAGCGTGCTGTGCCCCATGTCAACGATGGATTGAAACCCGTTCAACGTCGTATTCTGCATTCCATGTGGGAACTCGAGGATGGCCGCTACAATAAGGTGGCTAATGTTGTTGGAAATACCATGAAATACCATCCCCATGGCGACATGTCGATAGGTGATGCGATGGTGAATATTGGACAAAAAGATTTGCTCATTGATTGCCAGGGTAACTGGGGCAATATACATACCGGTGACCGCGCCGCTGCGTCGCGATATATTGAAGCGCGCCTTACTAAGTTTGCTTTAGAAGTAGTATTCAATCCGAAAACAACAGAATGGACCAACTCGTACGATGGTCGCAATAAAGAGCCGGTTACTTTGCCTATCAAGTTTCCATTGCTACTTGCGCAAGGGGTCGAAGGTATAGCGGTTGGCTTGGCATGTAAATTATTGCCCCACAATTTCAACGAAATTATAGATGCTTCCATTGCGCGTTTGCGCGGCAGAAACATTCAGTTGTTTCCCGATTTCCCCGCTGGTGGTTTGGTAGATGTCACCAACTACAACGATGGATTGCGTGGTGGTAAAATTCGTGTAAGGGCTAAGGTCACAAAGTTAGATAAAAAGACCTTGGTGATTTCAGAACTTCCATTTGGTAGTACGACAAGTTCGCTTATCGAAACCATTGTGAAGGCGACTGAAAAAGGGAAAATTAAAATCAAACACATCGAAGACAATACCGCGGAAAACGTAGAAATTATTTTGCATCTTCCTCCCGGTATTTCCCCCGATACCACCATGGATGCTTTATATGCTTTCACCGATTGTGAGATGTCAATTTCTCCCAATTCGTGCGTCATTCATGAGGATAAACCTAAGTTTTTAGGAGTTGCTGAGATCTTGAAAAGATCTACCGAACAAACACTCGCTCTGCTCACCCGCGAACTTGAAATCAGAAAAGAAGAACTCGAAGCACTGTGGCATTTTGCTTCTCTTGAAAAAATATTTATTGAAAAACGCATCTACCGTGACATTGAAGAATGTGAAACGTGGGAAGATGTGATCAAAGCCATTCACAAGGGATTGAAACCGCATTTGAAAAAGCTGCGTCGTCCGGTGAGCGATGAAGACGTTGCTAAATTGACCGAGATTAAAATCAAAAGAATATCAAAATTCGACAGTAAAAAAGCCGATGATGATATTTTGAAGATAGAAGAGCAATTGGCGCAAATCATTCACCATTTGGCGAACATTATCGACTATGCTGTTGACTATTTTAAAAATTTAAAAAAGAAATACGGCGAAGGTAGAGAGCGCAAAACCGAGATCCGCACTTTTGAAAATATACAGGCTACTGATGTTATTGTGGCGAACAAAAAATTGTATGTCGATACCGAAGAAGGCTTTATTGGTTGGGGTATCAAGAAAGACGACAACTACATTTGCGACTGTTCTGAAATTGACGACATCATTGTTTTTCTCGAAGATGGAACACTCAAGGTGGTGAAAATAGCCACAAAGGTTTTCGTTGGAAAGGGAATTATATACTGCAATGTTTGGAAGAAAAATGACCAGCGAACAGTGTATAACGCCATTTATCAAGATGGCTCAAAAGGGCATGCCATGATCAAGCGTTTTCCGGTGACAGGCGTAACGCGCGACAAAGAATACAATATCACCAAGGGTACTAATGGATCAAAGGTGCTATATCTGTCGGCAAATCCCAACGGTGAAGCCGAAATTGTAAACATTCAGTTGAAGCCGATTCCGGGGATTAAAAAATTTACTTGGGATTACGACTTTAAGACATTGGCCATCAAAGGAAGAAATTCAGTGGGCAATATTTTGAGTAAATATCCGGTGAAAAAAATTCAGTTGAAAGAAGCCGGCGTGTCTACTTTATCCGCCCGAAAAATCTGGTACGATGATACGGTGCGCCGCTTGAATACAGAGGAACGTGGACAGTTTTTGGGGGAATTTAGAGGAGAGGATAAAATACTGGTCATCACCCAGTCGGGACATTATATGTTGTATCCGTATAAACTTGATACGCATTTTGATGAAGACATGATTATCATTGAAAAGTGCTTGCCTAAAAAGCCGATTTCTTGTGTTTACTGGGATCCGGCTAAAAAGGTGTTCAATGTGAAACGCTTCTTGGTAGAGCCTACTGAAAGAAAAGTTTTATTCATCGGTGAAGACGAGGGTTCGTATATGGAATATGTTTCTACCGATTGGCGCCCCTTTGTTGAACTGGTATTTTCAAAAGAAGGCGGAAAAGAGCGTGAAGCCGAGCAAGTGGTGCTTGATGAATTCATTACGGTTAAAGGACTGAAGGCTATTGGAAATCGAATTTCTACCCACAAAATAAAGCACATCAATCGCCTTGATTCATTGGAACCTCCTGCAGAAGCTTTTGAAGTCGAGGAAGAAGTAGAAAATGACGACGATATTCAACCTGAATTGGATTTTGAAGAAGGAGAGTAGTCGATCGTGTCTGGTGAAATGATTTGTCTTAAAGATTTTCAATATTTATGTCTACGCAAAAGAAGAAAATTGTTTTTCCCGTGTATGGTCGTGCCCTTCCTTTCTTTAATATTGGTGCAGATGTTTCACGCAACAATCTGGCTTACCTTTTAGCAGAAAAAAATTATCATGTTTCTTGTATTGCTTCTTATGGCGGAAGTAGAACGACTTATTTGAAAGCGATGGCTTTTTGTATTGCTTTCCTTAATAAGTGGGGTGTTTCTTGGGAAATTAAAGAGCAATTTGATTTGCATTATAGCTACAAAGGAGTGCATTGTGTGATGACTTGTCTCGATCGTTTTTACGATTTGTTGGAAAAGAATATTCAGAAGGACGATGTTGTTTTTGTGGTGAATAAAAAATCGGTTGAAATTCTTAAAATAGCCAAAATAAAGCAAGCTGTGGTAGTGGCCTACATCACTGATGCTATAAAAGAAAGAAGATCTTTGTATGCTGCAAAACCTCATTATATTTTTTACGATTCGGAAGTATTGGCTTCTTTTGGAAAGCAATTTCACCAGCAAGAGTACCATATTTTGCCAGCACCTTTTATGCCCACTGAAAAGATCTTGTTTCCTATAGAGCAGAAAAAGTGTGTGACTTTGATTAATCCCATTCCTATGAAAGGATTGCATACTTTTTTGGCGCTTTCAAAGAGATTTCCGAATTACATTTTTCAGGCCGTAGAAGGATGGGAAGCCGTGGTGCTGGAGGAAGAATATTTGCAGGCGAATGTTCGCTACTTTGGTCGTCAATACGACATGGCACCAATTTACCGCGCCACGGGAATATTACTTTGTCCTTCTCACTACAGCGAAGGTTTTGGTCGCACGGTGATTGAAGCGGCATTGTATGGCGTTCCATCTATTGTTTCAACAAATGGTGCATTGCCTGTTGTGCTTGGCGATGGAGGGTTGGCCTTGGATTCTTTTGATATTGAAAAATGGACCGACGCTCTACTTGAAATTGAAAAAAAATACGACGAATATTCGGCCAAGGCTTATCAAAATGCACAACATCACCTCATTGATTTTGAAGCGAAACTTCGTGAAATAGGTGTTTTGTAGTTGTTGCAATGAACATGCGTAATTGTACCAAGCAGTTAATTTGTTAGCATTAAGATCGGATCAACTCCGTTAGAAGATTGATAAAGAATCGGTGAGTAATCCGTGTCGGTATTGTAAAATCTAAGAATGTCCAACACATCAGGCCGCCGATGTGAATGAACTCGAGCGAGAAAACTTCGACATTCAGTGCATTGTGTTTTATGATATGGCTACAATTATGCGGGCATCGCGCCGTATATAGAAAATTTTATCCTCGAAAAGGCGAGTGACGAAACAGTGAATTTCACTTTAAAGTGGGTGCGTATTACTAAGCACAATGCTAAATGAACTTTGCGGGAGATTTATCCTGAAATTCAAGGTGTATTTGTGCAGAATTAAATTAACGAATTCCTCTATAAACGCAATAATTGGCGTTAAGTAAGTCAATTTTTCGGGTGTCTTAAAAGTACTTAATAGGATAATGCATTGACGAGTACGTGTTTTTTACTTCTTATTGCACCATGAAAAATAGCGACACAACAAAAAAAATGTGGGTAAGTCCTACTATTGACTTTTCTAATTTAAGCAATACCGACAGCCATTCGTTTAAATTTCGCGCTAGTGATAGGGGGGAAATTACTGCAGCATACCTGTCATAACATTCAGAGGTAGCGCGAAGTCTGAAGATCGCTCCAAAAAAAAACATGCAAACAGGTGTGCTTATTTTTGAAATGGTTGAAATCAATCCGACATTAGACATAAAGGCAATAAAATGGCTGAGAGGGTTTTCGATATTGTGAAAATCGCTGTGCATCCAATCAAAAGAACTAAGGCATTGCTTAGAAAATCATTGTTGATTTTTCACATCCTTCTTAATGAAGTCGTATTTTTGCCTACTAAGCTATGTGCTACGGCGACGGATGCAATTAATAAACTAAGAGAAGCTTTAAAAGTTTCTTTCGACAATGTACCGCTGAACCTATATATTTGGGAGTTTAGCTGAAAGATTAGGTGCTGTGTCTTAAAAGCTAAAACAGAGGTTCTCCGAACGGTTTTCCCAGACTACATACTTACTTTCTTATCAAAAACACTATTCCTGCAATAACCACAATAGTTCCTGCTATTTGCGCTACAGTTATTGGTTCACCTAAAACGAAATAGGCAATAAAGATTACTGAAACCGGTCCGGCGGTAGAAAGTATGGAGGTGCTCGATGCGCCAATTCTTTTAATGGCTTCGCCTATCATATAGGTAGGAAGCACGGTGCAGAAAATAGATAGAATGAAGCCGAGACCATATACTTCAGCGGGTAAGGTCAATAAATTACTGGGTTGCTCCACAGCGAAATGAATAATCACGATGATGCACGAAACAATCATGCAATAGGAAGTAAAACGTATGGCGCCGTATTTGGGAATGAGTTTGTCGGCGCCTACAAGATAAAAAGCGTAAGTGAGTGCGCTTAAAAAAATAAGCAAAGCGCCCATCCAAATGTTGTCGTTGTGCGCTGTATTGTCTTGAAAAGAAATGAAAATACCGAGATATGCAATGGCGATCGCAATAATTTGTTTGCTTGTGATTTTTTGTTTTAAAATTAGTGCTGCCAAAATGGTGGTAATGGTAGGGTATACAAAGAGAATGAGTCGTTCGAGTCCGGCGCTAATGTATTGTAAGCCCCAAAAGTCAAGGTAGCTGGAGATGTAGTATCCTATGAATCCTAAAAAAACAATAAGGCCCCAATCTTTTGCGCTCACGGCAACGCGATCTTCTTTTTTTGACCGAAAGGTGTTGATGAGCAAATAAATAGGGAAAGCAAAGCCAAGGCGCAAAGTAAGTATGGTGAGTCGGTCAATGTCATATTGATAACTCAATTTTATCAGCACTGCTTTAGATGAAAACATTACTGCAGCGCAAAGCGCCAAAAAATAAGCGATTGATTTATTTTCTTTAAAAAAGGAATTCAACCTACAATAAATTCTTTCTGCTCATGATAGTTTCCATGAGTTTAAGATCGTTTTGAGTTCTGAAAATATCAAAAGGCAAGTAGAAGAATTGTGCTTTAGAAAAAGAAAGAATGAAAGCTTCTTTGGTTTTCGCTACTTTTTTGATGGTGTTCCACTGCATTGGCATACCGCGTTGGGCATCAAACTTCATGATGATTTGCTTGCTGTCAATATCATAATTTACATTGTAAAACATGATTTTCCCCATTTCGTGTTGGGTGAGACCAGCAAATTGAATGAGCCAAAACAAAATGTATCCAATTGGGATGAGGAGACCTATGATGAGGAAAGTCCAGAAGTACGGTGTTATAAAGGCCAATGAGATGATTGCAAGCGGACCAAAGCCGTACCACCATTCCTTACGGAGCAGCATTCCTAACGCCAATTTGATGTATTTAGAGTGGGTGAGTTGGTGTTTTCTAGTTTTAATGACCATGCGAACTAAGTTTATGAGCGCGAATTTAAGTAATAAATTTGTTTGTAGATCGTCCTTTTTGTTCTTTGTCAATAATTAAACGACCGCCGCGTTTTGATTTTCAAACACTCATTGAAATAACTATCTTCGTTTTAAAGCAGCTTTGAATTGAATGCACAGTACTAAAAAACATATTTTTTCATTTGTATTTCTGATGACATTGGGCTTTGCATTGCTGGCTCAAATAGGAGGACAAGGCACTTATCAGTTTTTGAATTTACCAACGTCGCCGAGGGCTGCAGCTACGGGGGGCTACTTTGTGCCAGTAAAAGACAACGATGAAAGTCAGGTCAATGCCAATCCTTCTTTGTTGTCAAAACAAATGGACGGGCGTGTAGTGGTTAATTTCGTGAAGTACATCGGCGATGTCAATTATGGCTACACAGGCTATATTAAAGATTACGATAAACTGGGTACTTTCAGTTTAGGTATCAACTATTTTAATTACGGTACTTTTATACAAGCCGATGAAACGGCTGCTATATTGGGATCATTTAGCGCCAGTGAAACAGCTTTGAATTTGGGTTGGGGATACAAATTAAGGGAGCGTATTTCGGTAGGAAGTAATTTGAAATTGGTGTATTCTCAGCTTTTTCAATACAGATCGGTTGGGGCAGCTATGGATTTTGCTGGAACGTACTTTAATCCTGAAAAAGAATTTGGCGCTTCTTTGGTGGTGCGCAATGTAGGCACTCAATTTACAACTTATGCAGGAGTATATGAGCCTTTGCCCTTTGACTTGCAATTGGCTTTTTCAAAAAAACTCGCGCACGCCCCATTTCGTGTGGTTATAGTAGGACACAATCTAACGAACAAAAATGTATGGTTTCAAAATAGGGGAGACGTGAGTCAAAAAGCATCTTTGTTCAATACCGATTCTGTGATTGCTGGACCAACGGGCAATTGGGGTGAAGAAATAGCGCGCCGAATTACTGTGGGTGTTGAGTTTGTGCCCGTGGAAAGCTTTACACTTCGCGCAGGATACAACTACCAACGCCAACAAGAGTTGAAGTTAGGTGGTGACAGTAAATTGGGTATGGTTGGTTTTTCATTGGGTATGCAGGTCAAAATAAAGATGTTGACTTTTCAATATGCTTACGCCAGTTACAGCGTTGCTGGTGGAGCGCACTTGTTTTCGGTGTCGGCAAAACTGGTGGAATTAAAAAGAAGCAAAAAAGCCGAAACAGAGAAATAGGTCGGAGAGTCTTTCACTTGCTATTTTTTTTCAACAAAAATCTTCCTCCTTTGTAGAAAATTGTAAATTGGTCGCATGAACAAAATCACGGTGGCCATTGACGGCTATTCTTCTTGTGGTAAAAGTACTTTGGCGAAGGATATTGCGCACCGCTTGGATTATATTTACATTGACACTGGTGCGATGTATAGAGCGGTAACACTGTATTGTTTGAAAAATAATTTGATTACCGCCGACGGCAAAGAGGTATATAAAATTGAGGAATTCCTTGACGATATCAACATAAATTTTCAATGTGATCCCGTCAGTAAAAAGTGCGAAGTGTTTTTGAATGGCGAAAAAGTGGAGAATGAGATACGCAGCATGACGGTGGCAAACAATGTTAGTTTGGTGTCGAGTATCAAAGAGGTACGCGAAAAATTAGTGTCGATACAACGCGAATTGGGTAAGGCCAAAGGCGTGGTCATGGACGGAAGAGATATTGGTTCTGTTGTTTTTCCTGACGCTGAATTGAAATTGTTTGTTACAGCCGATGCGGAAGTACGCGCCAAACGTCGTTACAATGAATTGCGCGGCAAGGGCGATAAAGTGTCACTAGAAGAAATTAAGCACAATCTGGAGCAGAGAGATCATATTGATTCGAACCGTAAGGAGAGTCCACTCGTACAAGCTGAAGATGCTATTATTATTGATACTACTGATCTTACCAGAGCTATTCAAGCTGATATGGCTTACGACTTAGTGATGGAAAGGGTGCAGCTAAAAGGGCGCAAAGCCTAATTTTTAGTAAACAAGGGTGACGAAAATTCAAAAGATATATTTATTCAGTGCGCTCATTTTTATAGTGGCGGCGTATTTTTCAGTTGGGTTTTATCAATTTGATGAGCACACGCAGGTGATGGAGTTTGCGGGAATGAAGTTGGGTTTGACGGAGAAAGCCAACTTGTCGTGGGAATATGCAACGCACATGCGGGCGGGACTGCAACCCTTGATGGTGTGTTGTGCGCATGAAATGCTTGCGCCTGTGGGTTTTGACGATCCTTTTTCTGTAGCTTTTGCTTTGCGTCTTTTTTCGGCCGCACTTTCATTTTTGAGTATCCATTTGCTGATCAAAGCTTTTCTTCATAAAATACAGGGAGAGCGATTGCAGATGAGTTTTGTATTGCTGTCTTTTTTGCTCTGGTTTTTAGTGTTTAATAGTGTGCGCTTTTCCGCAGAGAACCTTGGGGGACGAATTTTTGTAATCGCTTTTGCGCTGTTTTATATATGGAAGGACGATAGTGCTAAAAAGTATTTTGTGCTGGGTACTTTGCTTGGACTCTCTTTTCTTTTTCGATATCAAAATGCTTTTCTGATGCTCGGTTTTTTTGCGTGGTTGGGGCTGGTGCATAAAAGCAAAATCAGTCATCTTGCGCTGTTGGTAGCTGGAATTGTATTTTTGTTTGCTTGTGGATTGCTCGTTGATCGTTGGTTTTATGGAGAATGGGTGCTGAGTACTTGGCATTATTTTGAGCAAAATATATTAATGGACAAGATGTCGGGCTTTGGCATTGAGCCTTGGTATTACTACTTCACGCAAATAATTACTGTTGGCGTTCCTCCTTTTAGTTTGCTATATATTTTACCACTGTTGTTGTTGGTGGTGCATCAGCGCAGAAATCCATTGGTGTGGATAGCGCTTCCTTTTTTGTTGCTGCACAGCGCTTTGGGGCACAAGGAGCTTCGTTTTCTTTTTCCTATGCTAGGTTTTGTTCCGCTAATCATAGTGCAAGCGGGAGAGGTGATCAATGAAAAGTGGCCGCAAATTTTTAAGTACAAAGCATATCAGGTTGCAGTTGTTTTGTTTTGGATACACAATGGCTTGTTCTTGTGTTTTGTGTCGCTAAAAGCCGCTGATTCACAAGTGAATTTGTATCAGGTAGTATACCATAATTACCAGCAGCCAACATTGTTCTACTACACTGAACACAATCCTTATTCAAGGGCGATGGATGTGCATTATTACAAGCGTAAAAAATTGCAAGTGCTGCAAATTAAATCGCTGCAAGAGTTGTCGGTACCGAGAGATAGTGTGGTTTTATTCGCTACCAACAACAACGATGAAGTGGCTTTGGTAGAAAAAAACAATGTTTTGATTTATACTTCATTGCCCGAGTGGGTGAAGATGTTCAATGTTTTTCATTGGGTGGAACGCACACATTTCTGGAGGGTTTATGAAATCAAAAAACCACTTCCTGTGAATAAATAAATACCCGACTAAAAAGCGACGAAGCCTTTGTCATTGTAATCTTTTTTGGCTCCAAAACGAAAGTAAAAGGCCAATTCATGCGCTCCGCCAGTGGCGTTTGTCAGTTTTGAAATGGTGAATTCGTAAAGATAATTCAGTCCGAAGCGTGGAAAGGAAATTCCTGCACCACTCAAAACAGCATTTGCGTTGGAATAGCCCACACAGAACTTGAACCATTTGTGTTGGGTGGTAACGTAGCTCATAAGAGAATTGAAGTCGGCTTGATGATTGACAATAATGGTGTGCGAAAGCGTCCAGTCCAAGGTTTTGCTTAAAGTGTAATCGTTGGTGTTGTGGATGGTAATGCGATTGGGGAGAGGAGAATTTCCGTCGAAAAAACTTTCGTTGGGTTGAAGAATATTACTGAAGGCGATCCCTGTATTTCCAAAGGGATACTTTACAACAAGACCACTGGACAAATTGAAGTTACTGACGGATGTGTTCATGTTTGGAGAACTATTAGAAACAAAGCCGTATTTGGGATCAATGCTGTTTCCGAAACTCAAACTGTTTGGATCTATAGATTTTTGGCGGTACGCTGCATTGACTCCTATGGATAAGCTTACTTTTTCTGAAAGGTTAAATGATTTTGAAAAGAGTAAGCCTGCGGTGGCTGTGTTTATGGTATTGTGTCCCTCTGCGTGGCTCACAAGGTAGACGCCAATTCCTGAGTTGATCGAATTTATCTTTTTTTGAACACCGACCATTGAAGTGACGAAATTGCCGGCGATCAAAGGCCACTGATTGCGGTAATTGATATTTACTTTGTATCCTTTGTCTTGTCCGGTCAATGCCGGATTCATGTATATGGACGAAGAATAGCCCATAGAAAAGAAGGGGTCTTGAGCTTTCGCTGCGACAACAGATATTAGGAAAATAAAAAGGAGTGTTTTTTTCATGCTGTTTTTAGTAGTGGAATTCAGCAAAGGTGCACTTTTATTCTAAATATTTTGACGCACTAAAAAACACTAAGTCACCACGCAAGCGACTAAATTTTTGGCTCTCAGCTTTTGATTTTCAACTTTTTGTCTTATCTTTACCCTCCCGAAAATCGGGGTGGTTGTGAAAAGGTAATGGCAAATTACACAGCCGAAAACAATTTAAACGTCTATCCAGCGGCTATTACACGACGGATATACAAGTACAATACAATGGCTAAAAAAGCTGATCAAGAGGTTGAAGTGCTCGAATCACGTGCAGCTCAATCAATCCCAAACGTTTCTCCATCACTTGAAGGTTTCGACTGGAAAGGATTAGGTAAAGGTGAAGACATTTACACTAAGGAGGACAGAACTAAAATGGAAACTGAGTATTCTGACACTGTTAATTCAGTTTCTGAAAACACTGTGGTTTTAGGTGAAGTAGTATTGAAAACAAAAAGAGAAGTGGTGATCAACATCGGCTACAAGTCGGAAGGTATCATTTCTATTTCTGAGTTTCGTTACAATCCTGAGCTTAAAGCAGGTGATCAAGTTGACGTTTATGTAGAAAGCAAAGAAAACAAAGTAGGTCAATTGTCTCTTTCTCACCACAAAGCTCGCGCTTTGACGGCTTGGAACAGAGTGAACTCTGCGTTGGAAAACGACGAAATCATCAAAGGTTATGTGAAATGCAGAACTAAAGGTGGTTTGATTGTAGATGTATTCGGTATCGAAGCATTCTTGCCAGGTTCTCAAATTGATGTTAAACCTATTCGTGATTACGATGTGTATGTAGCTAAAACGATGGAATTCAAAGTTGTAAAAATCAACCACGAATTTAAAAACGTTGTAGTTTCTCACAAAGCTTTGATCGAAGCGGAATTGGAACAACAGAAAAAAGAAATCATCAGCAAACTTGAAAAAGGTCAAGTATTGGAAGGTACTGTTAAGAATATTACTTCTTACGGTGTATTCATTGACTTAGGTGGTGTTGATGGTTTGATTCATATTACTGACTTGTCTTGGGGTCGTATCAACCACCCAGAAGAAATTGTTAAGTTGGATCAAAAATTAAACGTAGTAATTCTTGATTTCGACAACGATAAGAAAAGAATTGCTTTGGGCTTGAAACAATTGCAATCTCATCCTTGGGATCAATTGAGCACTGAATTAAAAGTAGGTGACAAAGTAAATGGAAAAGTGGTTGTTTTAGCTGATTACGGTGCTTTCGTTGAGATTGCTGCTGGTGTTGAAGGCTTGATTCACGTTTCTGAAATGTCTTGGTCACAACATTTGCGTTCTGCTCAAGATTTCTTGAAAGTAGGTGATACTGTTGAAGCTGAAGTTTTGACATTGAACAGAGAAGAAAGAAAAATGTCGTTGGGTATCAAACAATTGAACGAAGATCCTTGGCAAAAAGTAGAGACTAAGTTCCCACTTGGTTCTAAACATTCTGCAACAATCAGAAACTTTACCAACTTCGGTATATTTGTTGAAATGCAAGAAGGAATTGATGGTTTGATTCATATCTCTGACTTGTCATGGTCTAAAAAAATCAAACATCCTTCAGAGTTCGCTAAATTGGGCGACAAAATTGATGTTGTTGTTTTAGAAATCGACAAAGAAAATAGAAAATTGAGCTTGGGTCACAAACAGTTGGAAGAGAATCCATGGGATGTATTTGAAACATTGTTTACAATGGATTCAGTGCACTCAGGAACGATCATCGACTTGCAAGACAAAGGTGCTATTGTTTCAATGACATACGGTGTTGAAGCATTTGCTCCTAAAGCGCACTTGGTGAAAGAAGATGGTTCTACGGCGAAAGCTGAAGAGACTTTGGATTTCAAAGTAATTGAATTCAGTAAAGAAGCTAAAAAAATCGTTGTGTCACATACACGTGTGTACAAAGAGGAAAGCGCTGAGGAGAAAAAAGACAGAAAGTCTGACGCTCCTGCTGCCAAAGCTGCTGCTAAGCCTAAAAAGGCCGCAACTAAAGAAACATCTACTTCAAACCAAGAGAAATCGACATTGGGTGACCTTGATGTACTCTCTAACTTGAGAGATGCTATGGACAAAGCAGAGAAAAACAAATAGTTCAAAATTTGAAATGAAGCCCCCGAAATTTCGGGGGCTTTTTTTTTGTGTCAACTTATTTATAATTTAGGCTTCATGCAGCCAAAAGTGATCATCAATAGCAAAGCCTTTAAGCTCATCTTAAAGCGGCTGTGTTACGAGCTTATAGAGCAACACGGAGATTTTTCTGACACGGTTTTATTGGGTGTTCAGCCTCGTGGTTCTGAACTCGGAGAGCGAATTCAACAGGAATTAAAGGCTATTACAGGCAAAAAAGTGCCTTTCGGTAAATTAGATATCACTTTTTTTCGAGATGATTTTCGACGCACAGAAAAACTGCTGCTTGCAAATTCTACAGAAATTGATTTTGTTATCGAAAACAAGAAAGTTGTTTTGGTAGACGATGTATTGTACACTGGAAGAACCATTCGTGCAGCAATGGATGCAATGCTGGTATATGGCCGTCCTGCTGCGGTGGAGCTGCTTGTATTTGTAGACCGTCGTTTCAGTAGACATCTTCCTGTACAGGCGACATATGTAGGTAAGCGTGTAGATTCTATAGACTCACAGCGCGTATCGGTAGAGTGGGATAAAATTGAAGGAGAAGATAAAGTATTGATGTTTTCAACAGATAAAGAAAAGTGATGGATCAAATCAGCGTACAGCATCTTCTGGGGATAAAAGATTTAAATAAAAAGGACATTGAGCTGATTTTTAGTGCAGCCGACAATTTTAAAGACGTCATCAATCGTCCAATCAAAAAAGTTCCTTCCCTTAGAGACATTACGGTAGCGAATTTGTTTTTTGAAAATTCAACGCGCACTAAGTTGTCGTTTGAACTCGCGCAAAAGCGCTTGTCTGCCGACATTATCAATTTTGCCTCGGGCTCGTCGTCGGTTAAAAAAGGGGAAACGTTAATTGATACCGTGAACAATATTTTGGCGATGAAAGTGGATATGGTGGTGATGCGTCATCCCAATGCTGGTGCGGCCAAATTTTTGTCGGAAAATGTAAATGCGGTGATTGTGAATGCGGGAGATGGCGCGCACGAGCATCCAACGCAAGCTTTGTTAGATGCTTTTTCAATTAGAGAGAAGCTGGGTGAGGTCAAAGGAAAAAAAGTAGTAATTATCGGTGATATTTTGCACAGTAGGGTCGCCTTGTCGAATATCTTTTGTTTGAAGAAATTAGGCGCTGAAGTGATGGTTTGCGGTCCCACCACGTTGATTCCAAAATACATTGGTGAATTGGGTGTTAAGGTGGAGCACGATCTTCAAAAGGCGCTTCAGTGGTGTGATGTAGCGAACGTGTTGCGTATACAGTTTGAACGTCAGGACACTAAATTTTTTCCATCGGTGCGAGAATATGTGATGATGTATGGTTTAACTCGTGAGCGTCTTGATGGACTTAAGAAAAACATTGTGATTATGCATCCTGGGCCGATCAATAGAGGGGTCGAGCTTTCGTCGGAAATAGCTGATTCAGAGCATTCTATTATATTGGATCAAGTAGAGAATGGTGTTGCGGTGCGCATGGCAGTAATGTATTTACTGGCCAGTAAAATCAAAAGATAGAAACGTTTTTAAATTTCGATTTTAAAAACAAGATTAATCTCGTATATTTGTTAAGCACATAATCAAAGGAACTATGAATTTTACGGTTGACAAACAAGAAAAATATACTGCAATTAAGTTGCATGTTGAGAAGTTGGATACTACTATCGCTCCTTCATTAAAGTCGGAGTTGGTCATGATGAATGCCAATGGTACAAGGAATATCATCATCAATTTGGCAGAAACTAGATACTGTGACTCATCAGGTTTAAGCGCAATATTGGTTGCCAATCGTTTGTGCAAAAATGTAGGAGGTACCTTTGTGCTGACTGGTTTACAAGACTCAGTAAAAAAATTGGTGTCTATTTCACAGTTGGATACTATATTAAATATCACACCAAGTTTTCTAGAAGCTGTGGATTTCTTGTTTATGGATGAAGTTGAAAAGGGTTTATAGTTTACTACAACACGCTTTAAAATCTATTGTATGATGAAAAAATTACCTTTCCTAATTGCCTTTGTAATTTTAGTGAAATTGTCGGTAGCGCAATGTACGCCGGATCAGAATATGGGATATGGTTTTAGTCCGATGTCACTGACTGATGGAATGGTAGGTGTTTCGTATTCACAAGTGATTCTTTTTAAGATTCCAGTTGATACCACCGTAGGAGGATACAGCGGAACGATTTCGTCTGGTTCATTTAATAGTATTTTAGATTTACCTGCAGGGTTGAGTTATACGTGTAATAAATCACCAGGTGCATGCACTTATACTGGTGGAGAAGCGGGTTGTATCACTGTGTCTGGAGTTCCAACGCAGGTGTATGATAAGTCCATGACCTTGAAATTAACAGTTAGTGGTATTTTACATGGGCCAGGTCAGCTTGAAACACCTCTTTCTAATATGCCTTTGGAACCCACTGTTGCATTCAAGGTTGTTGCCAGCAATGGCTTAAGCGTTGTGAAAGCTCCTTTTTTTGCAGTAAGTCAAAGAGAAGATAATTTGGTGGTATTAAATGCTGCTAGCGGAAAGTTGTCGGTTGAAATTTATGATATGTTGGGTCGCGAAGTAAAAAGTGCTGTTTTTCAATCTTTCAAGGGAGAGTCCTCTTCTATGAATATTTCTACTTTGGAAAAAGGAATCTATTTCGTGAATTTGCAGTTGAACGGAAAACAAGAAACCATCAAGATCTCTAAAGGGTTTTACTAGTTGATTTCTATTCTTATTCTGGGTTCAGGGTCTGCTACGCCAAAGGTCAATAGAAATCCTGCGGGTGTGCTGGTAAACAGCAATAATTCTTATTTCTTGGTTGATTGCGGAGAAGGAACGCAACTTCAGTTGCGCCGTTACAAGCAGTCATTGCAAAGAATTCATCAAATTTTTATTTCGCATTTACACGCCGATCATTTTTTGGGCTTGTTTGGATTGTTGTCAACGCAATCTTTACTTGGTCGCGAGAAAGCGCTCGATGTTTTTGCGCCGAAAGGCCTTCAGGAGATCATTGAAGTGCAAATGAAAATCACTAAAACCTATTGGGGTTTTCCTTTGAATTTTCACGACATCGACTGTAAAAAAGAAGCAGTGCTATGGCAAGATGAGGAAATGGAAGTGCACAGTATTCCTTTGAATCACAAAATTGATTGTGTTGGATTTTCTTTTAGGCAAAAAACAAAACCGCGCAACATACTTCAGTCTAAAATAGAGTTTTACAAAATTCCTGTTTTTGCGAGGAGAGCGATTAAAAATGGGGCGGATTTTACCGATGAGAATGGACGGGTAATTCCTAATAAGGAACTCACCACTGCGGCGCCACGCGTATTTTCATTTACTTATATTTCTGACACAAGAGTTTTGAAAGAAGTGCCTGTTGCAGTTTTAGGAACTGATTTGTTGTACCATGAGGCGACTTTTCTGTCTGATATGATTGAGCGGGCGAAGGCTACCCATCATTGTACAGCGCAGCAGGCGGCTCAATTTGCTGCACTGGCTGAAGTTAAAAAGCTTGTGCTTGGTCATTTTTCTGCACGTTACGATGAGTTGGATGAATTTATTGCTGAAGCGAAACCGTACTTTGCTAATGTGGATGTGGCGCAAGATGGTCAATGGTTTTCTACAGAATGAATTGTTCCTTATTTAGAATCTTTCTAAATTTACCGCTGCTTGAAAAGTAAAATCTCCATAGCCATAGCATTTGATGAGTTTCTATTAGAAGCTGGATTGCGCTATGTACTTAGTCAGAATAGTGAATTAGAGCTGCATTCACAGGTTCATTTTCAGGCGGAAGTTGCCGACCTCTTTCAAAGTAAAAAACCACCAGTAATATTATTGATCGACGTTTTTTCTTCGCATTTTGATTTAGATAAAATATTGGCCTATGCTTCATTTTCAAGTAAAACGAAGGTGATTCCAATGACTAACCTGCGATCGAAGCACGACTATTTAAAATTAATGAAGGCAGGGATTAACAGTTGTGTATTGAAAGTATGCGATGAGAAGGAATTGTTGGAGTGTATCAAAAAAACTGCCAGCGGCAAAAACTACATTTGTGCACAGGTATTAGATGTGCTCACTGACGGTGCGCAATCAACAGAAGGTGATGCTCCGTATAAAAAAACATGTGCGGGTTTAAATATTTCAGAGCGCGAAACTGAAATCATTAAGCTCATTGCTGAAGGCCGTATCAACAAGGAGATTGCCGATACTTTGTTTTTAAGCAACCACACCATCAATACCCACCGTAAAAACATTATGCAGAAATTGGGCATCAACAATACTGCGGGAATTGTGCTGTTTGCCGTGAAGGAACAGATTGTGAGTGCGAATGACTTTTTGTTTTCTTCTAAGGAATAGTGTCTGTTTTGAACGACTGGCCAATGTTGTAAGTATTTCTTCTTTGCGCTCTTCCTCGCGCGCGTCTGCGACGCGTGCGGATCTATCTTCGCAATTGTATTGCTTTTGTGATCTGGCGTTATAAACGCCACTATAAATGCGCACGCGTCAAAGACGCGCGCGAGGTGGGGGCTGCAGTTTCACTGCGTAAAATTTAAACTACAGCGTGAGGATAAGCTTAATTACAGGCATCATAAACTGATCGAATAAGCACTACAATTAAAAATCCTCCAATTAAGATGCCTAGTGTTATTCCAACGGAATTCAGCATTATTGCTTCACCTGCTAATTTATACTTTCCGTTGTATTCGTTTATTAACGCAATTTCTATTTTTTTCTTATTTCGAAATTTTACCCACAGAAATAACCAACCAATTCCAGAAAAAATAAAATCGAAAATCAAAAATTCCATTTTTTTAAATTACTCAATCAATAAATCCGGTCGCTTTTCTGCGGTAATTTTCTCTGCCATGTCCATTCTCCATTTTTCAATGTTCTCGGTGTGTCCCGATAACAATATCTCAGGAACTTTCAATCCTTTGAATTCTGGCGGACGCGTGTAAACAGGAGGCGACAGTAGACCATCTTGAAAAGAATCGGTCAATGCTGATGTTTCATCGGACATGGCGCCAGGAATCAGGCGAATGATAGAGTCGGCGATAACCGCCGCAGCCAATTCGCCACCTGAAAGTACGTAATCGCCAATTGAAATTTCTTTGGTGACATAGAGATCGCGAATGCGCTGGTCAATGCCTTTGTAGTGTCCACAAATCATCATGATGTTTTGGGCCAGAGACAATCGATTGGCGGTTTTTTGATCGTAGCGTTCTCCATCCGGTGTGAGGTAGATGATTTCGTTGTATTTTCTTTCGCTCTGCAGTTTTTCAATGGCATCGGAAATGGGTTGACAGGTCATCACCATTCCTGCGCCGCCACCGTATTGGTAGTCGTCTACACTTTTGTGTTTGTCACTTGAAAAAAGGCGAATGTCGTGCAGGTGAATTTCAACGACTTTATTTTCAATGGCTCTTTTTAAGATGGAATGCTGGAAAGGACTTTCTAACAAATGGGGCAATATGGTTAATATGTCGATGCGCATAACTCTTTTAATCAGAAAGTAAATGTTCTATATTTGCTCAAAATTAGCATTTATGTCTGACATCAGGAACAATTGGACGAAATCGGAAGTCCTCGAAATATTCAACAAACCCTTATTGGAATTGGTTTTTGAGGCAGCTACCGTGCATAGGAGATACCACAACCCTCGGGAAGTACAGGTTTCATCGCTGATATCCATTAAAACAGGTGGTTGCTCAGAAGACTGCGGTTACTGTCCACAATCGGCAAAATACCACACCGATGTAAAAGTGCATAAGTTATTAGAGGTTGAAGAAGTGCTATCTCAAGCCAAAAATGCGCAGGCCGGTGGTGCTTCACGTATGTGTTTGGGCGCTGCATGGAGAGAGGTGAGAGACAACAGTGATTTCGATAGAGTGTTGGAAATGGTGCGTGGCATCAATGAAATGAATATGGAAGTGTGCTGTACTTTAGGTATGGTTACGGGAGAGCAGGCGCAACGTTTGGCCGATGCCGGATTGTATGCCTACAACCACAATGTAGATACGTCGGAAGAACATTACGGCGACGTTATTTCAACGCGTACTTATCAAGATCGCTTGGACACTCATCAGCACGTGCGTAAGGCCGGTGTTTCACTGTGCTCAGGAGGAATCATTGGTTTGGGCGAAACAGAGCAAGACAGAATTGGTATGTTGTTGACGTTGGCAAATCAGGAAAAACATCCTGAATCAGTGCCTATCAACGCTTTGGTACCTGTTGCGGGTACGCCGATGGAAAATCAAGAAAGAATTTCAATTTGGGAAATGGTGCGCATGATAGCCACCACCAGAATAGTGATGCCTAAAAGCACGGTGCGCTTGTCGGCTGGACGTTTAGAGATGTCGAAGGAAGGACAAGCACTTTGTTTTATGGCCGGCGCAGGATCTATATTTGCTGGAGATAAATTGTTGACAACGCCCAATCCGGCAGAAAATGAAGACAAAGAATTGTTTTCAATTTTAGGTTTGGTACCTACGGAGCCTTTCACTAAAGGCGGAAAACCGGAAGTGAAAATGTCGTACAAAGAGAGTAGTAAAAAAACCGAAATGGAAGGCAAGGTGCAAGCTTGGAAAGAGGAGATGGCGTCTAGCAAGAAATAATTCATGCAGTCGCTGGAGGATAGATTGCGGATTGATTTGCTGCAAAGGGAAGCGTCGGGTTTGTTGCGCGAGCTTCCCGACAACAGAGCACTCATTGATTTTTGCTCCAACGATTATTTAGGATTTGCACGGGATGAACACTTGAAAAAGATCATTCTGCAAAATTTCCACAACAAACAATTTCATATTGGTGCATCGGGATCACGTTTGATTTCAGGTAATTCAACTTTTGCTGAAAAGCTTGAAAAAAAAATAGCCATCTTTCACCACGCTGAATCGGCATTGCTCTTCAACTCGGGCTACGATGCCAATGTTGGTTTTTTTTCGTGCGTGCCCAAACGCGGTGATACGGTATTGTACGATGATTTGGTGCATGCGTCGATACGCGACGGTATTCGACTGGGCCTGGCAAAGTCTTTTTCTTTTGCGCACAACAATATAGAGGATTTGAAAAGAAAAATGTCGCTTGCTGAAGGCAATGTTTTTGTGGCGGTAGAAGCGGTGTATTCCATGGATGGTGATGCGGCTCCTTTAAAGGAACTTGCAAAAATAAACGGAATTCATTTGGTTGTTGATGAGGCGCATTCTGCCGGATTGTGCGGAACCAATGGTGAAGGTAAAGTAGTAGAGGAGGGGCTTGAAGAAAGGGTTTTTGCGCGTTTGATTACCTATGGAAAGGCTTTTGGCGTGCATGGTGCCGCGGTCATTGGATCGGATGTACTTATAAGATATTTGATCAATTACGCCCGCTCTTTTATTTATAGCACCTTCAGTTCTGATTTTAATTTAGTGGCGATAGCGGCGGTTTACGACAGTGTAGAAGAAATGCGCAAAAGGCGAGCGAGGGCATTTCAATTGAAAACGTATTTCACAAAACGCATCGAAGAGAAAGAATTGAAATCTTCATTTATACAAAGCGATAGTTTGATTCAAAGTTTTGTAGTTGGTGAAAATCACGGCTGTAAAAATTTAGAAAAGATTCTAAAACAAAGGGGTTTTGCGGTAAAGGCAATCGTAAGTCCTACCGTGCCAAAGGGTGCCGAGCGACTGCGCATCTCACTGCACTCCTCTAACAGTGAATTAGAAATCGATGAATTGTGTGAAATTATCGCTGAAAACAGAAAGAGTTGATTGAATTTTATTAATTTAGAAACCATTAGTTTTCGAAGTGAATTTGAATAGTGCTGTAACAAATAACGGGGACTAATTGTTTTGCTTGTATTAAGGGGAATTTATACTACTAACATTACTATGAAAAAAGTCGTCTTTTTGTGCATTGTATTTATATACAATTCAAACGCGCTATTCTCTCAATCCCAAATCTGTCCTACATCTCTAAATCCATGGCAATGGAAAACCCATTCTAAGTGGTTTCACGGTGAAGGAAATATCATTACTTTTCCTGGCGGAACCGGTGCACCTGTTGGCTCTGCAACACCAACAGCGGGTACCTATGATGCAGGTTCTTATGAATCCACTGCCTCGGTGTGCGATGAAAATGGAAATTTATTATTCTATACCAACGGTGAAAGGGCATTTGACAAAACGGGGGCAACACTTTCAAGTGGACTATTAACAGGAAATGAAAATGGTGGTCAGCGTGGTAGTGCAGTGCAGGGCGTGATGATCGTAAAACATCCTTTGAACATCAACGAATATTATGTTTTTACCACTGATGATGCGGTGACCGCCACGACTAAAGGTTTTAATTATTTTATATACAACAAGCTGACCAATACTATGAGTGGGGCTACTCGTTTGGGGAATTACAGATGTACTGAACAAGTGGCTGCAACATGGCATGCTAATGGTATTGATATTTGGGTCACTACACATAAATCTGGGAGCGCTGATTTGTATTCCTATTTGCTAAAATGCAGTGGTATCAGCAATCCAGCGGCACCTGTGATTTCAAGTAATGTTGTGCTGAATGCAAAGGCAAATTCAGACAATGAAAGGTCTTGTTTGAAATTCTCATGGGGAGGTACAAAGGCTGCTGCAACAGCACATTTGGGCAGTGGTACATGGGATCCGACAAATGCCATCGTACTATTGGATTTTAATAAAACAACAGGCGCATTTACAAAAAGTGCAGCAGCGGGAGTTGGAACTGGTGGTAATGTTTGTATTGATCCATACGCTTGCGAATTCTCAACCGACGACAGTAAATTATACGTTGATCATGTTACCAGTGCAACTGCTTTTTATTTAAGCATGGCTGGATGGGGCAACGGTACAACAATAGCCAATTCAAAAACTACTGTCACTGGGGTAGCGGGTTTAGGTGGACATCTAAAAATAGGGGGTGATGGTAGAATGTATAAATCAGGTGTTATTGGAACTATTGGCGTTATCAGTGGAACGACTTACACGGCCAGCGCGGTAACATCACCGCAAACGGTGACTTACTCTTTGCCAAATATGTTTGTGCCTCCACAAGATTATTTGAAAGTGCGTGATACCACCGTAAAAAAATGCCATAATTTAAATATGGGTGTGATGTGGAAGTGCAAGGGTACCGATGCGGAAGATCTTACCACGGCTAATTGGAGCACGGTGAATCCTGCACATTCGGCCTATATCACCGATAAAAAAACGGGAGCCATTAGTGCTTCTACTCCGGCGGGAACGGTGATGAAAGTGATTTACACCATTTGTACTATTTCAGATACCGCTGATGTAACGATTACTGCCTGTGGTTGCCCTTTGGATGTAAAAAATGAAAGTCTAAAAATTTGCATTGGCAACAAAGTAAAAATGGATACTACTGTTTTGGTAGGGCCTGGTATTTGGACGATTGATTCAGTGCCAACAACTACTGGCACAACGCCTACTTTGGTGATTGCCGGCGGAGATACCACTTTTACCACCGTGACCGGAAATAAAATAGGAAAGTACAAATTGTTGTTGAAAGACGCCGGCGATGCCACTTGCCGCGATTCAATATACATTACCGTAAATCCATTGCCTGTTCCTGTGATTACGCCTGCAACAAAAACCATTTGTCAGGGAGATAACGCAGTGACCTTTGACGCTGGAACATTTGCGTCGTATTTATGGTCAGTAAATGGTAGCGGCATCATTCAAACAACCTCTGGTAAAACGGCGGGACGTTATAAGGTGCAAGTGACGGATGCCAATGGTTGTTCAGATACCACAAGTGCTGTGCTCACTGTTAAAACAAAGCCTGTTGTATCATTTATAAATGACTCTATTTGTGCCGGTGGCAGTGCTGCTATTTTTGATGCAGGTACAAGTTATTTGGGAACCAATTTTCAAAGCTATAACTGGGACAACGGTTTTGCTTCATCGCAAAAACTATCCACTACAGCTGCAGGCAAGCACGAAGTGTTTGTTAGCGATGTTAACGGTTGTAAGGATACTGCCAGCGCTTTCTTGATCATTAAAAATTTACCTGTTGCTAAAGTGGCCAATCAATCTATTTGCATTGGCAAAAGCGCAACGTTTGATGGTGTTTCGGGAACAGGGCGCACTTTCACATGGACAGGTCCTTCTGCTTTTTCAAGCAGCAGTCAACAAATCACAGTTTTCACTGCTGGTACTTATACTTTGAAAGTAGATAGTAATAAATGTTCTGCAACAGTTGCGCCCATTTTAACGGTAAATGCATTGCCTACTCCAGTTATTGCTCCGGCCACCAAAACAATTTGTCAAGGCGATAATGCCGCTAGTTTTGACGCGGGATCTTACGTTTCTTACGTGTGGAGTGTTAATGGTACAGGTACTTTGCAAACGACTTCGGGTAAAACTGCAGGTAGATACAAGGTCGCTGTAACGGATGCCAATGGTTGTTCTGATACGACGAGTGCATTGCTCGTTGTAAAAACAAAGCCTGTGGTGACTTTTGGCAATGATTCAATTTGTCCGGGTGATCCATCTGCAACTTTTGATGCGGGAACAAGTTACCTTTCAACAAATTTTGTAAGTTACAATTGGGACAATGGTTTTGCGGCATCGCAAAAGTTGCAAACCACTGCTGCGGGTAAACATGAAGTTTTTGTGAGCGACGTTAATGGTTGCAAAGACACAGCCAGTGCGTTTTTAATCATCAAGAGTTTGCCTGTTGCCAAGGTTGCCAATCAAATTATATGTAAGGGACAAACTGCAACTTTTAATGGAGTGGCGGGAACTGGGAGAACGTTCAGTTGGACTGGTCCATCGGCTTTTGCAAGCACTGCCCAACAAATTACAGTGTCGGGCGCAGGAACCTACACATTGAAAGTGGATAGCAATAAATGTTCGGCAACTGTTGCGCCTATTCTTACGGTGAACAATCACGCCAAGCCTGCCGTGAAAGATACCACTGTTTGTTTAACAGACCTGCCTGTGGTATTGGATGCCACAGCCGGATATACTACTTATAATTGGGACAATGGAACTGGTGCCTTGCAAACATACAGTACGTCGGTTGCGGGCAGTCACAGCATTTATGTGACCGACGGGAATGGGTGTAAAGACACGGCTTCTATTAAGATCACAACCATTGGTCAATTTGTTCCTGCGATATCGGTGACGCTATTGCAACAAACGGTTTGTCAAAATGCTGCGCCTTTTGCAATAACGAAAGGCGTTGGGACTTCTGCTGGCGGAAAGTTTTTTGCTACCTGTGGATCTTGTGTAGATCAAAATACAGGAATATTCAATCCTGCATTGGGCCGCGTAATCAAGCCTGACACGATCAGTTATGGATTGCAAAGTCACTGTGGTGATACGGCATCGGTTTACATTCAAGTATTGCCTGTTTTTACTTCGGTATTATCGGCAAACAAAAGTTTGTGTCCCAATGAAAAATATACCATTCCGGCAACAGGATGGAGTCCTGTAGATCCGCAAACATTAAGCGTAAATGTTGTGGGTTCATGGAAATTTGTGGGTGCTGGTTCGGGTTTGAATGCCGCTACAGGAGTTTTTGACGCAGCGATTGCGGGAGTTGGTGTTTATAAAATAACTTATGGATTGGATGCGCCGATTTATCCGTGCTATGTTCCTGATACGATGACCATCTCCGTAGTGGCTTTGCCAACGGCTACGATTACAGGTGATTCAACAGTGTGTGCCAATGTTGCCGGAGTGCAGTTGGCGGCGACGGGGGGTACGTGGTGGGATGCTCAAGGAAAAATAAATTCATCTGGTTATTTTTCTGCAAATGGTGCAACAGTGTCGACCTATCCTATTGAATATAGACTTGATAATGGTACTTGTAAAGACACCGTTTTATATCAGGTGCGTGTAAAGAAAGTGCCACTGACAGATTTTTCTGGCGATAAATTGCAAGGTTGTGCACCAATGACTACTTTGTTTACCGATGAATCTGAAGAAGTGCCATCAACATCGTTCTGGACTTTGGCGCCAAACAGCACCGCGGCCACTAAAGGTCCGGCAAGTCATACTTATGGCACTCCTGGTAAGTATAATGTTTCATTGCAAAATACATACAGCAATGGTTGTGTTTCCGCTGAAACAAAAACCGACTACCTCAATGTTTTGGCTATCCCAACGGTTGATTTCACATCGACTCCAGCAGTGTTGAGTACAATGAATCCTTTGGCGAGCTTCAGCAGTTCTACATCGTCAGACGTGACTTCAATGCTTTGGAATTTTTCTACTAAAGGAATTTCGGTTGATGCGACGATTGCCAATCCAGATGCAATTTTCAGTTCTTTGGTTGACGATACCATTCCGGTACAGTTGATGGTTAGTAATGGTTTTTGTGCCGACTCCATTAAGCACAATGTTATTTTGCGCACTGGAACAACGATTTTTGTGCCGAATGCATTTTCACCAAATGGCGATGACATCAACGAAGAGTTTTTGCCTCGAGGAATCAATATGGGTGATAATGGCTATGAGTTCATGGTCTTCGACAGATGGGGCGAAGTAATTTTTAAAACCAACAACGCTACAGAAGGATGGAAAGGCAAGCGCGACAACAATATGCATGATGCGCAAATTGATGTTTATATTTGGCGAGTAACCTATGTGGATCACTTCACTGGCATCAAACAAGAGCCACTTGTTGGTCATGTTGCGTTGTTGCGATAAGCGAAATAAATAAATGGAAAAGCCAAAAGAGAAGTCTCTTTTGGCTTTTTTTATGCTGCAATTCTCGACAAAACAAGGTCGGCGAAAGTGGCGCTGTTCGCGGTAAAATTAGTATCGTCCCACTCAATAAATTGGGTATGGGTAATGTCCATCAAACTCAAGTATTTGTTGAATAGGAGAGCCAACGGGCATTTTCCTATCTCTGTTTCTGCTCGACATTCTACGAGCATTTTGACCAATTGCACTTGTACGCAAGAGTTTTTGCATTCAACGGAATTGGCGGTAATTTTTACTGCTTCGTCGTTTAATTTGAACTGAATGATAGTTTTCATGGCTATAGGTTTATATAACAATGATACAAGGGCAAACCGTAACGTATTTACGGTTTGCTTTTTTTCAAAAAAAAATCCTCCACAAGGAAGGATTTTTATCGTAAGTAAAAATAGGGGATGTCATTTGCCAATGACTTCTGCGAAAATAACCTCGTTTAAGTCGAGCTTGTAAATCGCATATAGTGCACTTTGTAAGCGGTTTTTTAATCGTTGGTAGTCGCTAGAACTGCTGAAATAGTAATTGAAATTATTTCCAGTTTCATTTTCTTCCCAGATGATGCCATACACTTCTTTTCCCGATTTCATTTTGAATCGGCAGTGTTGTTTTTCAAATCTTTTAAAAATAGATCTTTCCATAACGCAAATCAGTAGTCTGTTTTTTTTGTACGGGAATGTACCTAAAAAAGTTAGCCTTATTTTTCAACAGTGTGTTGAAAAATAAGGCTACTTATATTTGAGCTCTTTATGACTTACAAGAAGTCGTTGGCGAGGTTTGCAAGCTCAGAACGTTCTCCCTTTTCCAATGCGATGTGCGCACAAAGAGGGTGGCCTTTGACCTTGTCTATCAAGTATGATAAACCGTTGCTTAAATGATCCAAGTAGGGGGTGTCAATTTGGTAGACGTCTCCAGTGAAAACAATTTTTGTGTTTTCTCCAGCTCTACTAATGATGGTTTTTACTTCGTGCGGCGTTAAGTTTTGTGCTTCGTCAATGATGAAAAAGATATTGGATAAACTTCTGCCGCGAATGTATGCCAATGGCGTTACCACCATTTTTTCATTGGCAACCATTTCCTCTATGGCTTTGTATTCTTTGTCTTGCTGACTGTACTGGCTTTTGATCAATTTTAAATTGTCCCAAAGTGGTTCCATGTAAGGATTTAATTTTGATTTTATATCGCCCGGAAGGTAGCCAATGTCTTTATTGCTCAAAGGAACGATGGGACGCGCCAAATATATTTGGTGGAAATCTCTCCTTTGTGCCAAGGCGCCAGCCAATGAGAGGAGTGTTTTTCCTGTTCCGGCAGCACCTTGAATGGTGACTAATTTTATCTTTGGATTCATTAACGCGTGCAAAGCAAAAGCTTGTTCAGAATTGCGTGGACCGATGCCATAGGCAGCTACTTTGTCAACGCGTTCAAAAGTTTTGTCAGCTGAATTGTAATACGAAAGCACCGATTTTTTTCCGTTTTTCAGGATGTAAAAATGGTTGTTCTTTTTCGACGGTGGAATGACTCCTTCCGCAGAAACCACTTTCTCTTCGTACAATTTGTCGATGATAGCAGTGTCAACGCCTTCGATAAATGCTCGGCCTGTAGGGGTAGAGCCTTCTTCAAGTACTTCGTCGGTCATCTTTCCTGTTTCATAATCCTCGGCAATCATGTCGAGTGATTTGGCTTTTATGCGCAGGTTGATGTCTTTCGTAACGAAAATTACTTTTCGTTTTGGAAACTTCTCACTTAAATAAAGTGCCGCATTTAATATTTTATGATCGGCCTTGTCTCTGCCAAAGATGTCTTCTGCATTCAAGGTGCTGGGCATCGCCATTACAATGGAGAAAAGTCCTTTATTGCGGTCGCCAATCGGTATCCATTTCTTTAAAGAGTTGGTGCCTGATGCAGCATCCACAAAACGAGTGAATTCGCGGGCAGCAAAATTTTTGCTGTCGTTTCCTTTTTTGAAGTTGTCGAGTTCCTCCAATACAGTGATCGGAATCGCTACGTCGTTGTCTCCAAAGTTTTTAATAGCATCGTGATCGTAAATGATTACGGATGTGTCTAGGACGAATATTTTTCTGCTTTTTCCCACGAGTATAATTTTTTAGTTAATCTACGTCTTCTACCTCAATTTTTTTATTTTGTTTGGATTTGTTTCCAAGAGATTTCAACAATGCAATAGTGAAAGAAAATTAGTTGGAATTCAGGACTAAATCTGCTGTGTTGTAAGTCAACAAAAAACAAGCCACTTAGCGGTTGAACTCTGTTTTTTTGAGTTTGATGTCTTCGTCGGCCTGCGGACTATAAGGCTGCGCTTTAATGATTTTGTTGTTGCGAACATCAATGTCGCTGCTGAAATACCAAACGTTATTTTTATAATAGTACGCATCGAGACTGAAGTCGGGCGCATAAAACATAAACATGTTTTTGTAAGCAGGATCACTGGGTGCGAGGTGGTCAAATACAATCATTTTCATTGGCTTGTTATAGCTTAAAGTCATACTGGCTCGGGCTGCATATTCAAAAACAATGCGTTGTTTTTCTTTGCCTTTTTCTTTGCGTGGCGCAGCTTTTCCAATGGGCCCTTTGCCTTTGGTGACTGGTACAAAAACTTCTTCTTTGTCTTTGAGTATTTTTTGTCCAAAGTGAATTTTTCCATTGCTGTTAAAAGAAATAGGTTCAATCAATTTCTTTTTCGACATCCAATTGTTACCGTCCCAGCCGAGCAATAGGTAGCACGTGTCTTTTTTAGCGTGAAGAGGAACGATTTCGTAATATACGGCGCCATACCAGGTAGAGTCGCCATAACTGGCGTATTCGTCGGTGCCATTGGTTTTGTCATGCAACTCGCGCAATACCACTGTCTTTGTTTTTTTGTTGTAGTGTTGGGTAAAGCCGTAGTAGTGGTAAAGGCCCTCTGATGTAGCGAAGGCCCAAGTGAAGATTTTAAACTTTTTGTCGGGAGCAGTAAGTATTGAAATGCTTTTCAATCGGGTGAAGCGGTAATTGAACGAAGCCGTTGATTGAAGGGCGCTACGCAAGGTGTTGTTGAACAATTGATTGATTTGCAGTTTGTCAGCATCATCGCTTTGAGGAGCTTCAAGTTGTTCAAAAATCGACACTAAAGAATCTTCCATGGATTTGAGGTCGTGTGCTACTTTGTTCTGCGCAAACATTGACAATGCAAACAAAAACAATCCTATGGTAAAAGTGGATTTCAAATATTGAATATTAGATGCCTACAAGTATAAAGCAAAAACCCCGTCCGTATTGCGGAGCGGGGTTAATTTTTATCAACAGCAAAGATTTACAAATGCAAGAAATCTTTTTTCGCTAAAAGTAATTCTTCAGATTCTCTGTGCGCCGGATCGTCAACGCAGCAGTCTACAGGGCAAACAGATGCACACTGCGGTTCATCGTGAAAACCTTTGCACTCCGTACATTTATCAGAAACGATATAATATACATCTGTAGCATTTGGTTCATTCGTTGAATCGGCATCGTAAGAATTCCCTGTTGGGGTAGTTACCTTGCCTTTAATAGAGGTGCCGTCGGATAATCTCCATTCAACACCGCCTTCATATATTGCGTTATTTGGGCATTCTGGTTCGCATGCACCGCAATTAATACATTCTTCTGTGATGATTATAGCCATGAGTCAATTATTATTGTGTTAATTTAGAGGCGAAAATACAAATAGTTTTCAATAAATGAATTTAGAAAATAGAATATCTGCATTTGAAAAACTTGGACTTTCCCTCGACAAAATCATTTTGAACTTGCAGGGAGCCGACTTGGCATTGACTGCAGAGGAGGAAAAGTTTTGGGATATGGTGCATCTTGCGAAAAGCTACAATGGCTGGTTTTCGTTGGATAGCGTGCGCAATGCCTGTGAGGGAATTCGCTACTTTTTAGAGTCTGCAAATTTAAACGAGTGGATCGCTCCTTACAAAAAAGGAATACTAGACTTAAAAAATAAAAAAAATGTGTTGATCGTCATGGCTGGAAATATTCCCATGGTTGGTTTTCACGATGTGCTGTGTGTTTTGATTTGTGGACAAAAAGCGACTCTTAAATTTTCATCCGACGACCATAAATTACTCCCTGCTTTACTGGATGTGCTTATGTCTGTTGAGCCTCGTTTTAAAGAGGAAATTGAATTTGTAGAAAGACCCACCAAAGGATTCAATGTGGTTATCGCCACTGGTAGCGACAACACGGCGCGTTATTTTGAATACTATTTTGGCAAGCATCCCAACATCATTCGCAAAAATCGTATTTCGGTGGCAGTGCTGAGTGGCAAAGAAAGTGCCGACGAATTAAAAGCCTTGGCCAAAGATGTGTTTCAATATTATGGACTCGGTTGCCGCAATGTTTCTAAAATATTTGTGCCGAAAAATTATTCTTTCAATGCATTGATGGAAGCGTTTAAAAGCTTTTTGCCTTATCTTGAAAACAACAAATACCAAAACAACCTTGAATATCAAAAGGCAGTCATGCTTCTCAATAAAGATCCTTTTATTGACGGTGGTTTCATCTTTTTAAAAGAAGCGGAAACGCCATTTACGGCGGTGTCGGTGTTGAATTACGAACAGTATAGCGACGTGTCTGAATTAAAACCTTTCTTTGAGAAATACAAAGATAAAATTCAATGCGTTATCGGTGCTTATGAAAATGCTTTGCTTTTTGGTACAGCTCAATCGCCGCAACTTTGTGATTACGCCGATGGAATAGATACCATGCAATTTTTAGTAGAATTAAATTAATAAAGAAT
>CANFBW010000016.1 GCA_947444925.1 Flavobacteriales bacterium
GAAGCAAAAGCAGCGGCAGAGAAAGCAGCGGCTGAAGCAAAAGCGGCAGCGGACAAGGCAGCGGCAGAGAAAGCAGCGGCCGAAGCAAAAGCAGCAGCGGACAAGGCAGCAGCAGAAAAAGCAGCAGCCGACGCAAAAGCTGAAGCAGATAGAATAGCAGCAGAGAAAGCGGCAGCCGAAGCAAAAGCAGCAGCAGAGAAAGCAGCAGCGGACAAAGCAGCGGCTGACGCAAAAGCAGCAGCGGATAAGGCAGCAGCAGAGAAAGCAGCAGCCGAAGCAAAAGCGGCAGCGGATAAGGCAGCGGCTGACGCAAAAGCTGAAGCAGATAGAATAGCAGCGGATAAAGCAGCAGCCGACGCTCTTGCAGCAGCAGAGGAACTCAAACGTAAATTAGCTCAGGATGCACTTGATGCGGAGAAAAAACGCAAGGATGATGCAATTGCTAAATACAATGAGAAATTGAAAGAGAATTCTGCAGCAGCGACCAAAGTGGTAACAAAGCCAGTTAAGGCGGCAGACTCCAAAGACATAGATTTTTCTAATAAGGAAGTGAAAGAAAAATACTTGTCGGAACTAGCTAAAAAATATCCAGAAGGTATTACCAGAGAGGTGTTGGAAGAAACAACGAGAACGATAAAACGCGTAATTGTTGTTAAATCAAGTATAGCTGTGGAATATAGAGAAGTTAAATACAATTACGGTGGAATATTTTACTTTAAAAATGGGGCGTCTATGACTCCTTCAGCCTTTGCTATTGAAACCAAATAGTTGCTTTTGAAGTATAGGTTCGTGTTGCTGAGGTGGAATTAAATAAATATTGAATCCGAAAAGTATGGACGAGTCTTTCAAAAAGAACGAAGAAAAAATGAAGACCTTGGTTGCGGCGATGAAGCAAAAGCTTCAAGCTGTATTTCCTTCCCAAAAGGCGATTGATAAATTGCACGAAAAAGGCAAGTTGAGTGCCCGTGAAAGAATAGATTTATTGCTCGATAAGGACTCTCAAACTCTTGAAATTGGCGCATTTGTTGGTGATGGTATGTACGCTGAGCATGGCGGTTGTCCGGCTGGCGGAGTTGTGGTGGTTATAGGTAAAGTTAGTGGAAAACAATGCGTGGTGGTGGCCAATGACGCCACTGTAAAAGCGGGAGCCTGGTTTCCCATCACCGGAAAAAAGAATTTGCGCGCTCAAGAAATAGCGATGGAAAACCGTCTGCCCATTATTTACTTAGTGGATAGCGCAGGTGTTTACCTTCCTTTGCAAGACGAAATATTTCCTGACAAAGAGCACTTTGGTAGAATATTCAGAAACAATGCCATCATGTCTTCAATGGGCATACCGCAAATAGCAGCTGTTATGGGCAGTTGTGTAGCAGGAGGAGCCTACTTGCCTATAATGTCTGATGAATCGCTGATCGTCAAAAAAACAGGTAGTATATTCTTGGCCGGTTCGTATTTGGTGAAAGCAGCCATTGGCGAAGATGTTGACAATGAAACGCTGGGTGGCTCAAAAACGCATTGTGAAATATCGGGGGTTACTGATTATGAATGTGAAAACGATACTGAATGTTTGTCTAAAATACGTGAGTTGGTCGACAAGTTCGGTAGTTTTGATTTGGCCGGTTTCGATAGAAAGAAGGCCGTTGTACCAAAAGAAAAAGAGGGGGAATTGTACGGTACATTTAATTCGGCGACCAACAAAGCACACAATGTAAAAGACATTATTGCGCGTTTGGTTGATGCTTCGAAATTTGACGAGTACAAAGAAGGCTTTGGTAAAACCATCGTTTGTGGATATGCGCGCATTGATGGGTGGGCCGTTGGGATTGTTGCCAACCAGCGAGGCATCATTAAAACGGCAAAAGGAGAAATGCAATTTGGCGGCGTGATTTATTCAGACTCAGCCGATAAAGCAGCGCGTTTCATCATGAATTGCAATCAGAAAAAAATACCCTTGGTTTTTTTGCAGGACGTCACCGGATTTATGGTGGGGTCTCGCTCAGAGCAAGGCGGAATAATTAAAGACGGCGCTAAGTTAGTGAGTGCTGTTGCAAATTCAGTAGTACCGAAATTTACCATTGTAATAGGTAATTCTTTTGGCGCCGGAAACTATGCAATGTGTGGAAAGGCTTATGATCCACGTTTGATTGTAGCTTGGCCAACAGCGCAAATTGCTGTGATGGGGGGTGAGCAGGCAGCTAAAGTGTTGTTGCAGATTCAAGTAGCCACAATGAAAGCCAAGGGTGAGGAAGTTGATAAGGTTAAGGAAGAAGAAGAGTTTGCTAAAATAAAAGCGAGATACGAAGCTCAAACTTCGCCATATTATGCAGCAGCTCGATTGTGGGTCGATGCTATTATAGATCCATTAGATACGCGTAAATGGATTGCACAGGGCATTGAGGCCGCAAATCATGCGCCAATTACAAAGCAATTCAGCGTAGGTATCATACAAACCTAGTAATCGGCATGGAAGAAAATAAAGTGCTGATTCAAAAGTTTTATACTTCGTTTCAAAACAAAGATTACAAGGGGATGCAAGAGTGTTATGCTTCTGAGGCAGTGTTTGTCGATGATGTTTTTCAAGAACTTGACGCTAAGAAGGTAAAAGCAATGTGGCAAATGTTGCTAATGTCGTCAAGAGATTTGCAAATCACTTTTGACAATATTCATTTCGATGAGCATTCGGCCTCGTGCGACTGGGTGGCGGTATACACTTTTTCACTCACTGGCAACAAGGTGATCAACAGTATTCATGCTGAGTTTGAAATTCAAAATGGAAAATTCACCGCGCATCACGACAGTTTTAATTTTTACAAATGGGCTCGTCAGGCTTTTGGTATCAAGGGATGGCTGTTCGGATGGATGCGTAGTTTTCAGTGCGCGGTTCAAAAAAAATCACAGGAAAAACTCTCCGCTTTTATCGTTTCTAAAGCGGATTAGCTTTTTATTGCATCTTATTTTGTTGTTTGAATTATTCAAAAATCCTTATTTGTAGGGCTTGATGATGATTCGCTTGTTTTGTGTTTTTGGTGATTCCAGTTTCTCAAAACCGAATCTTATAACATTTTCGCTTTAAACTATAACAACAAGGTTTTTTAATCCTCGTTTATTTGTCAAAGCAATCTACATAAACCATAAAACCAATTTTATGAATATTAAGAAGAACATAGCACTCAGTGATTCAGGATTTGTTTTCGATCCTTCGAGTGGAGATTCGTTTTCAACCAATCCAATTGGTTTGGAGATTATTAAACTACTTCAAAATGGCAAGTCGGCTGACGACATCAAAAAACACATTACCGGCGCATATATGACCGACGGCGATTCTTTTGAAAAAGATTTTTACGATTTCGTAAACATGCTGCAGAAGTTGAAGATTGCCGATGGCGCAGAAAAAAAATAGTGGGTACCCCAAACACTAACTATGAATAGCGCGACTCAAAACGCATAAAAAGCATTGTATATGAAAAAGAAAAAATTCACCATTGCCGTCACTGGTCTCAATGCCATTGATAGTCCGGGACCAGGAGTTCCTGTAATTCGAGCCCTTCGCGAAAGTAAGCATTTTGATGTGCGCATCATCGGCTTGTCCTACGAGGCCTTGGAACCAGGTATTTATATGCACGATTTGGTAGATAAAACCTATCAAATTCCTTTTCCGTCATCGGGCATTGACAGCTTGTTAACACGGTTGAAATACATCAACGACATTGAAAAGATAGACTTGATTATTCCCAACTTCGATGCCGAATTGTTCAGCTTTATTAAGCTTGTAGATACCTTGGAAAAGAAAATGAAAATCAAGGTTTTTGTTCCCACAATTGAACAATTTGAAGAACGCCACAAAGTAAATTTAGAAGCGTTTGGTAAAAAGCATAAAATAAAAGTGCCTTACAGTAGAACAATTTTCAGCACTGCGGAGATACCTGCATTGAAGGATCAGTTCACTTATCCGCTGGTTGTCAAAGGAAAATTTTACGATGCTTCTGTTGCATACACTCCTGAGCAAGCGGCAAACTATTTTAATAAAATCACTGCCAAATGGGGTTTGCCTATTATCATACAACAGTTCGTTCATGGGCAAGAAGTGAATGTTACTGCGATTGGCGATGGCAACGGAAATACGATAGGCGCTGTGCCGATGCGTAAAACTTATATCACCGATAAAGGTAAGGCTTGGGCAGGCATTTCAATTGCCGATGACAAGCTCATGAGCATGACAAAAAAGATGATTAAGTCGAGTAAATGGCGCGGTGGTTTAGAGTTGGAAATCATTAAAACAGCAGAGGAGGATTACTATTTGTTGGAGATTAATCCGCGTTTTCCGGCTTGGGTATATCTTGCTGTAGGTTGCGGACAAAATCATCCGGAAGCCTTGGTGCGAATGGCAATGGGTGAAGAGGTGAAGCCTTTTAAGAAATACGATATTGGTAAAATGTTCATTCGTTATGCCTACGACATGATAGTAGAATTGAAAGAGTTTGAAAAAATTTCAACTCTTGGTGAATTGTAGTTCTGTTTAAATATCAAGTTTAAAATTCGACTGATAAAATTTAAAAATATACGCTATGAAAAAATTGCAATATGAACGTCCGGTGATCACTCGATTAAATACTGGAGTGACCAATAAATTTGGAACAAAAACAGAATATGCTCCAGTGACACATGTCGATGGAAATTTAGTAGAAGGATTGATTGCAAAATATGGTTCGCCGTTGTTTGTGATCTCTGAAAAAACCATGCGAAAAACGTATAAAGATGCCAATAGGGCTTTCACTACTCGCTATCCGAAGGTGCAGTTCGCATGGTCGTACAAAACAAATTACATCAATGCGGTGTGCAATGTTTTTCATCAGGAGGGATCTTGGGCCGAAGTGGTGTCGGGTTTTGAATACCACAAAGCGCTAAAAAAAATGTGCCGGGAAGCAAAATTATTTTCAATGGTCCCGACAAAACAGAAACCGATTTAAAGTTGGCGATTGAGAACAATTCTTTGATTCACATTGACCATTTAGATGAGTTGTACCTCATTAAAGAATTGGCGGTGGAGATGAACAAAAAACCACGCGTTGCCATTCGCGTGAACATGGACACAGGTGTATATCCAATTTGGGATCGCTTTGGTTTTAATTATGAAAATGGACAAGCATGGGACGCGATCAATAAAATTATGTTGAACGACAAAATGGAATTGGTTGGTTTGCATTCACACATTGGTACTTTTATGTTGTCGCCAAATGCATATGGAATTGCCGCTTCTAAACTTTCAGATTTGGCTTTGGGGATTAAGAAAAAATACAAAAAAAATATTCAGTATTTAGATTTAGGAGGAGGTTTCGCATCAAAAAACACGCTAAAAGGCTCGTATTTACAGGGTGTTGACACGTCGCCAACTTTTGATCAATATGCCGAGGCGATTTCAACTGCAATATTGAACGCTGGATTTGTTGAAGATGAATTGCCGCTTTTGCTCTTGGAGTCAGGAAGATCTTTAATTGATGAGGCGGGCTCTTTGCTGGGAACAGTGATCTCCAACAAACGCTTGTCTGATGGGCGCCGTGCAACGATTATGGATTTTGGTGTGAATATTTTATTTACTTCTTTTTGGTATGATCACAAAATCAGTCCAGCCCAAGATTTTAGTCAGTACACCGAGGATGCTGTTTTGTATGGTCCTTTGTGTATGAATATCGACGTGATCAGAGAGAACGTTACCTTGCCACCATTGAAACGTGATGATCACGTAGTGGTGCATACTGTGGGGGCTTATAACATGACGCAGTGGATGCAGTTCATTGCCATGCGTCCGGCTGTTGTGATGATTGATATGAATGAAAAGGCACATGTTATTCGCAATAGAGAAACTTTAGATTCAATAGAAAGTGCAGAAGTAATGCCTGAATATTTGAAGAAGTTTAAGTTGTAAATAAATATGAACGGTAGTGCAAGCGCACTACCGTTCTCAAATGAATACGCATTAAATTCGCAAAAAAGACAATATGAAATTTTACCGAGACAGTATCGTCAATAGCTACGCACAAATATTTTTTTCAAACCACAAGTGGTTGGCGTATCTGTTGTTGCTTGCAAGTTTCATTGATCCTTATTTGGGTGTCAGTGGATTGATTGCTGCTGCCGCTTCTGTGTTTTTTGCCAAGTGGATGGGTTTCAATCAGGAAAGTATTCGCAGTGGAATGTATTCGTACAATTCAATTTTGGTGGGCTTCACGATAGGTGTATTTTACAAATTCTCTTTGCCGTTTTTTGGTATTTTACTTTTAGCGTCCTTATTGACCATGCTGATTACTGTTTGCTTGTCGGCTTTTGTAGCGGCATACAGAATTCCATTTTTAAGTTTGCCTTTTATGCTTGGTGTGTGGGCAATATTGCTTGGTGCGCGTGGATTTAAAGCTATTGAGCTCAGTGAGCGCGGTATTTATGCGATCAATGATTTGTATAGTTTTTGGGGACCAGATATGGCCAAATTCATGCAAGAAATGGCTTTGCTGAAATTTCCATTGTTGATCGATGTGTACTTGAAATCTATGGGTGCTATATTTTTTCAATACAATTTATTGACCGGAATTTTAATGGCTTTGGGCTTGTTGATTTATTCACGCATTGCATTCTCACTATCGGTGTTGGGATTTTTAACAGGGTACTATTTTGTTCAGTTTTTTCAGGGCAATATGACCGAGTTGGAGTACAGTTATATTGGCTTCAATTATATTTTGTCATCAGTTGCTTTGGGCGGATTTTTTATGGTGCCTTCACTTCGGTCGTATTTGTTGGTGATGGTTTCAGCGGCCTTGATTGCGTTAAGTATTAGTGCTCTTGGGAATTTCTTTTACGTATTTCAATTGCCTATTTATTCGTTACCCTTTTCAATAGTGGTGATGCTAATGATTTATGCATTAAACAATCGCTATTCGATGAATGGTTTGCACATGGTGCAATACCAACAGTATTCTCCCGAGAAGAATTTATATACCTACCACAACCGCCTTGAGCGTTTTAAAAACGATACGTATTTCCACATTCATTTGCCTTTTTATGGTGAATGGTTTGTCTCGCAGGCGCATGAAGCTGCGATCACACATAAAGACGATTGGCGTTTTGCTTTTGATTTTGTGATTGCCGATGAAACTCAAAAGACATTTAAAAGTCCGGGTGAAGAAGTGACTGATTTTTACTGCTACAATCTTCCTGTACTGTCTCCTGCAGCAGGATACGTGGTGACATTGGTGGATGGTATTGTGGACAATGCCATTGGTGAAGTGAATCTTGGTGAAAATTGGGGAAATGCTATTGTGATCAAGCACAGCGATTTCTTGTACAGTAAAATTACGCACATCAAAGAAGCTTCATTTAAAGTGAAATTGGGTGACTACGTGAAAAAGGGAGAGGTCTTGGCAAGTTGCGGTAATTCTGGCCGTTCACCTGAGCCACACATACACTTTCAGGTTCAGTCGACGCCTTTTGTGGGTGCTAAAACATTGAAGTATCCAATCAGTTATTATGTTTCGAAACAAAACGAAAAATATACTTTTCATTCTTTCGACTATCCTTTGGAGGGGCAAACGATTTTCAGAATTAATACTACTACGTTGCTTAAAAACAACTTTGATTTTGTGCCTGGAATGACCATGGATTTTGCTGTTGATAGAGACGGTGAAAAATCCAATGTTAAGTGGGAAGTCTTTGTTGATAGCGCTAATCAATCGTATATATTTTGTCATGAAACACAATCGCTTGCCTATTTTGTCAACAATGAAACATTGCACTATTTCACCGATTTTAAAGGAGATAAAAAATCATTGCTTTACTATTTCTACTTGGGAGCACACAAAATACTTTTGGGTTATTACTACGAACTTGAAGTGAAAGATGTATTGCCTATTGATGGATTTTTTACTGGTTTTTCAAAGGTGATTCAAGATTTCGTAGCGCCTTTCGGCATTTATCTGAAAACAGAATATAGCGCAAAGTTCATTGAGATCGACGATCCAATGAGTCCAAGTAAAATCCGTATTTCCAGCAGTGCTTTGGTGAAGATTGGTGAAAACGTAAAAAGAAAAATTGAATTTTATTTTGTGCTGAACCACAGCAAAAATTTCACAATGACCATTAACGAAGGAAAAATATGCACGCACGTTATCCGCATCGCTTAGTACTTTTTTCTATGCTGTTGCTTGCTGTGAATGCTTTTTCTCAGCAAGGCATTAACACGCAAATAGTAGCAAAAAGATCTTACGGAATGTATCTCGCCAAGCAATGGCCTGAACTCATTGTTTACGGTGACTCTGTGTTGAAGCTGGGCTTTGATTACTACTACATTCGCATGCGTATGGGTATTGCTTATTTTGAATTAAAAAAATACCGCATTGCCGAAGAGCATTTTAAAAAGGCCATTGCCTTTAATGCTTCTGAAGATTTAGCCTTCGAGTATTTGTATTTTATTTACATCTATACCGATCGTTTTGAAGAAAGCAGAAAGTTGAGCACAACATTTTCAAAGGCCTTGAAATTGAAACTGAAAACCGATTCATTGCCTGCTGTTGATTGTTTTACCGCAGAATTTGGAAAAAAAATAAGTAGCAGTGACGCTCTGCCAAATGCCAACTATCTTCAATTGGGACTCAGTCATTATATTGCAAATAAGGTTTCGTTGTTTCATGCTTATACTTATTACGGGCAAGGAAATGATGATTGGAAGGTGCATCAAAATCAATATTATTTGGGTATGAACCTTCCATTAAAAAGTAGATTTATGTTGTCGGGTTCTTTTCATTTTTTAGAACGAAACACCTCTTTATATTCTAGTGTTCCTGTGCAAATGAAGGGGCCTTTATTGCCAACGACGCAAGAACGTGCTTTCAACTATGTGGAATCGGTGTCGCTGAAGAAAAGTTTTAATTATTTCGATGTAAGCGCTGGGTCAACCGTTTTGTGGCTCGACAGTGTGTTTCAATTTCAACACAATGTGTCGACAACTTATTTTCCTTTCGCAAACAACAGATTGGGTATAGGTGCTGCGTATTACTTGCACAGCAGAGATAATTATGCGAGTGTATATTCAGCTTTTGTTCCATTTGTGTCATACAAGCCTACACAGCGTCTAAGTTTGTTTGCCAGTTATTTGAACAACTCAGGTCAAAATATTGCCGAATGGAATGGTTTTGTGGTGAACAATTCTCCTGATCTTACCACTGGGAAATTTACGATTACTGGCGATTATCATCTGAGCAAGAAGATGGAGGTTTACGCCACCTATCAGTACGAAGACAAGCTTGTTGCAGAATCGAAAAGCACTTATAATTTCTCCTCTTTTTTTGCAGGCATCAAATACAAACCTTAAACTAACTTAATACCTACGACTATGAAAACTGTTTTTAAATTATTATGTAGCGCAATGCTCTTGATGGGATCAACTTCTGCGCAGGCGCAAGACAACGCTTTAGAAGATGTGTTTACGCAAAGTTACTATTCTGAAAAACAAGGGAATTACACACTGGCCATTTCAGCAATGAAGAAAGTGTACGATGCACAATCGTACGAAATAAATTTGCGTTTGGGATGGCTTTCATATTCTGCTGGCATGTACAAAGAATCATTGAATTATTACCAAATTGCAGTGGACTTAATGCCTTATTCTATTGAGGCTAAAACGGGTTTGGTTTATCCTGCAGTCGCATTGGGCAATATGACGCAAGTGGTAGAGACGTACCGTAAAATTTTAGAAATTGATCCGCAAAACACCAATGCGAATTACCGCATGGGATACATTTATTACGATAAAAAAGATTACCAAAGCGCCCACAATTATTTTGAAAAAGTAGTGAATTTGTATCCCTTCAGCTATGACGGATTACTCATGTTTGCTTGGACAAATTTTCAGATGGGAAAAACGCGCGAGGCAAAAGTATTGTTCAATAAGGTGCTTCTATTGTCACCATCAGACAAATCGGCTCTTGAGGGATTGTCGTTGATCAAATAATGCTGGATCGCGCAGTGCTTCTGTTGCAAGATTATTTAATGCTGAGTCTTCCCCAGCGTACTTCGTCTTTGAAGGTGAATTGTAGTTCGTCGTGAAAGGTGCCCAAAGCCCGCACAACTTCTTCGGCCCAATTGAGGTACTCAATTTTTGTTTTGTAATCCCAGTCGGGAATGTTTTCGCCGCAAATGTCGCGCACGTTGGCAATTTTGTCGGCAATGCGTATTAGTTTGGCTGGCGAAGAAAGATGGGGTGCATGATCGATTTGCTTTTGTTTGCTTTCGGCTTTTGACAATGATTTGTCATCGGTTACTTCTTGCACAATTGCGGCTATTGTTGGGCCAAATAAATTGATGATGTCGTCGATGGTGGCATCCGTATCTTCTACAACATCGTGCAGCAATGCGGCGGCAATAAGTTCGTCGCTTGGTTGGGTGATGAACTGTGTCAATATTGTTGTGACCTTTATAGGGTGGTTGATGTAAGGTACAGATTCATTGCCTTTTCTGCGTTGTGCTTTGTGTTGCTCGGCAGCGTAATTGAGGGCTTTGAACTGCAATTGTAAATTTGACATTGCTTTTTTTTATTGAATTAACGAATAAATATTTTAATAAAAAAGTTTGTGGCTTCTGTCACAATGAAAAATGAGGCCAAGTCGGAGTTGTTTTGTATTTGTTGTTCGCTGGAAAGTTTTGTTTTTGCTGTGGTTTGTAAAATTTGATTGTGGCTGCAGAGCCTACAGTTATTCAATTTTTGTAAGAAATGTGCTTTTGGGTTTTTTTAAAACCTGCCTTTTGACAGGTTTTATTGTCTTTTTTGATAGCTGAGATACTGTAAATATGCAGTTTGAAAATTGTAATCTGTCATTCTTGGCCTTGTATTCTTACAATACATTTGTGGCATCAATAATATTTAAAAGTAGAAAGCCCATGAAAAGTAATCTTAGCATCGAGAAACCCCTTGAAAAATTAAATGTGCTCCGTTTTAGTGGAGTACAAATGCGCACCTTTCACATTACGTGGTTAACCTTTTTCGCTTGCTTTTTTGCATGGTTTGGGTTGGCTCCCTTGATGCCAACGATTCGTGTTGAGCTTGGTTTAAGTAAAGCACAAGTAGGGAACACGATTATCGCAGCGGTATCGGCTACAATTGTTGCGCGCTTGCTGATAGGACGACTCTGCGATACATGGGGACCTCGGAAAGCATATACTACTTTACTTGTTATGGGATCTATACCAGTAATGTGTGTAGGCTTGGCGGACTCGTATTTGTCTTTTTTGCTTTTTCGTTTGGGCATTGGTGTCATAGGTGCTTCATTCGTCATTACGCAATTTCACACTTCGATGATGTTTGCTCCAAAAATAAAAGGCACAGCCAATGCGGTAGCTGGTGGATGGGGAAATTTAGGTGGAGGTATCACCAACATGTTGATGCCTGTTTTGTTTGCGTCCATCGTAGGCATGGGTTATACCAGTGGTGAGGCTTGGCGTTATGCGATGGTGTTTCCAGGCTTGTTGATGTTGATTATGGCATTTGTGTATTTTAAATTCACAAAAGATACGCCGAGTGGAAATTACGATGAAATTGATAGAGTGAAAACGCAAAATAAAAAGACAGATTGGACAGTGTTGCAAGATTGGAGAGTGTGGGCGCTTTCACTGTCGTATGCAGTTTGTTTTGGAATGGAAATTACTTTTGATGGTGTTGCTGCGTTACATTTCGTTGATAATTTTGGTCTTGACCAAGGTAGTGCTGGTATGTGGGCCGGTGCCTTTGGAGCGATGAATATTTTTGCACGCGCTATGGGTGGTATTTTCGCTGATAAAATTGGTGCTAAGTGGGGAATGAAAGGCAAGGGCTGGTTGTTGGCAATTGTGATTGTTTTAGAAGGTATTGGCTTGATGTTTTTCGCAATGTCGGGCAATTTAACAATGGCAATTATTAGTATGTTTTCGTTTGCATTATTTTTGAAAATGGCCAATGGCGCAACTTATTCTATTGTTCCTTTTGTTGATGAAAAAAATGTAGGCATGGTGAGTGGCATTGTTGGTGCTGGTGGAAATGTTGGCGGTATGTTGTTTGGATTTTTATTTAAGTCGGAGTCAATTACCTACGTCGAGGCTTTTCAATACATAGGAATCATCGCGGTGATTGTTGGCTTGATTGTTTCTGTGACGAAGTTTAAAAAAACAGAAGACATAGCAGAAAAAGTGGTGTTAACGTAAAGAAAAGAAAGCGTAGTGCTTGCTACATCTGTTAATTTATTGGGGAAGTTGAATGTTTGATTTGTCCTTTATGGTGTGAAATAGGGTTTGAATTATTGACAAAAAAGGCGCTGAAATTAATTATTTCAGCGCCTTTTTTTATTTAAGTAATTGTATTAAAAGGATTGTTTTCAGTAGTGTTTCATGGTTTGAAAACAGGGCGCTTTATGATGGATGCAATTGGAAGTAATCATAATTTAGTAATTCTAATGTGTTTAATTTTTTTAGTGGTTTTGGCCGATACAATATACATTCCAGCATTGTAAATAGCATTGGTGTTTATTTCAATTTTATTGCCGCCATCTGCGTTTGTTTCATATTCATTTGCGTACAATATTTTTCCATGCATGTCGCTAATTTCTATTGAAACATTTTCTTGCGATTCATATCCCGATAGCTCCAGTTCAAGTAAATTGTTTGACAACGGATTTGGATATACAGCGATTTCGTGTTTGTCGTTTTCACTGTTTTCCTCATCCTCAACTGCTGTTGAAATGTCACTGGTGAATTTCATCCAATTGATATCCCATCCATTCGCAAGCACCAAAAGTTTTAGCTTTTGTATACCAGCAGAAAGGCTGAGGTTGTTTGATGTCGTTGTCCAATTTGACCAGCTATTCGTGTTTGGCAGTGCAGTGGTGCAAAGTACATTGTTGCCTGCTAAGATTTGCAATTGTCCACTAGACGAAGTGGAAGCAATGCGGAATTCAACTTTGTAAGTGCCGCTTGAAAGCACATTTACGTAATATTCCATGTAGTCGTTGGGATCGATCCAACCACAGGTTAATCCACCGCTAACATCATTTGTTGGAGCTGTTTTTATACCGTACATGCTGTTCCAGTTTTCGGTTTGAATGATACCTGGTATTGGCAGTGCTTCTGGCGAAAGGTAAACAGTGCTTGAAGTGGTTTGACTGTTTAAATTGTCTGTTACTACCGCTGTGATGGAATAAAATCCTTTGGCGGAAGTTATCGTGTAATTGTAGGGTGCATTGTACACAGTGCCCAATAAGGTGCTTCCATTGTAAAAACTAACGCTGCTAATTGTGTCGCCGGTATCAGTGGCTGTGGCTTTCAGTATAACTGAACTTCCCGGAAAGTAGGTTGAATTGTTTGCAGGAGAGGTGATTTTCACGTTCACATTATTTGCAGTAAATGGCACTACTGTACTTGTTGTTTTACAAGCGGAATTATCACTCGCGACTGCAGTAATGGAATAATTGGCTGTAGGTATTGCATTGAAGGTGTAGTTGAAAGGCGCATCAATTGTGGAGCCCAATAGTGTTGTTCCATTGTAAAAACTAACGTTGGTGATTTTTCCGTCGATGTCAGATGCATCGGTGGTGATGGTAAATTTAGTTCCTGATTTTACAATTGCATGGACGGTTGGTGATGTGATATGAATGCTTGGACAGATATTGGGTTTCACGTAGTTTGGATCTTTAGAAACATCATACAAAAATCCCCACATACAGGTATTCCATACGTTTGTTTCCCAGGTGGTAAATTCGTTAACGGATATCAGCGACCAGCCGTCTGACCAACGGCGCTGACCTGGCATTTGACCTGCTTGCTTGTCCCACGTCGGATACACTTTGTCGCTCACAACGGCTTGGTAATCAATTTTGCTGCGGCTTTCCATTGGTCCGTAGGTTACAATGCCTGGCACTTTTCCGTACTTTGTCCACCAAGAATCCAGATGACATGTGCTCTGGGGTTGGTCTTTTCCCAACCCAGTAGTAAATGATTTTCCCAATGGATTTAATCCTAGCGCATAGTTCGCGAAATTGCTGGCTAGGTTGTAGTATTTTTGGCGATCAACGGATGATACCGACAATTTGTACATGTAACAAGGTGCTTCGGCGTACAGGCCTTGTGCCGACAATGCTCCCCACCCAATAAATTTTGTTGCCCCTTGTGCATAGGGATAAATTGCTGGGTTCCAAGCCATGTATCCACCCTCATCGGCTGATGTTTTTAGTGTAGCAATTAGGTTGGATTTTAGCGTTGCATCGGTATTGAATTTCGTGAACAGATAACTTGCGAAATGAGAAGCTTTGATTTTTGCCGCCGGGTTGCCCCCATAGTATTGGTCGGGCCAGTTTCCGCCATTTACAATGAGTTCGTTGGCGAGCTGAATGTATTGTAAATGATACTTGTTTTGTGCGTCAATTTGTGCATTTCCACTCGCGCTTGCCAAATACAATTGCAGTGCCGCATACATCAGATAAGATTTAGGACTATTGTATCCTTTATTTTTGCAATAGTTCCATGCTAAAACTGCTCTGTTCAACAATGCGGCCGCATGCACTGGGTCGTAAGGTTTTACCAATCGGGATGCTTGCGCAAAAATTCCTGCTGCTTGCAAGGTAACATAATCGGCAACTTCATAAGTGCCATAGCTTCCTCGTTTGTCGTCGAAGTCCGCTCTGTCAATGCCATAGCCGGCATCACTACCGTTGTCGGTGCCTTGCATCACTCCGCCGTATTCTGATGGATCATTGGTATTGCTGGAGTCGAGTTGTAAATTTTCCCACAGAAGAGTGGCCCACAAGGCCTCATCTAAAAAATCAGGAAGGCCATTTCCCGATTCGGGAATGTTGTATTGAGCATCCACAAAATGTTCGGGGAAAGCGTCGTAAAAATTAAGCAATAGTATTGGTATGATGGTGTGCATTGGTCGGCGGTCATAATCACCTGCGTCGTGATAACCTCCAATAACTTTGTGCGTTGACGCGTTTGCAGGAACATCCACCCAATCTGCGTCCCATATATTTTTTACAAAAGCAACTTCCTCGTGGCAAACGCCACGTGTGTAATGCGTGAAAGGCTCTTCAAGAGCGATGCCGCAGCGTTGATGGTACATTCCTCGACTGTGTACTTTTGCAATTTCCTGAAGGTATTTATTGCCCACGCCAAAAGAGTAGGAACGACCAATGCCGCTGATAGAGATGTAATAGGGGCCACCTTCGGGCAAGGCAGATAGATCAATTCGGTAAACAAATTCGCCTGAACTGGAGCCGGAGAGAGCAGTGTCTTTTCCCCAATAGCTAAGTGTACCAGTTAGCACATTAGTGTTTGTTGCTGAATCAACAATGGCGAAGGCAGGTAATGTCGCCAGTTGTTTTGATCCCAGGTTTCCTAGAAAAATACCAAAGTTGGCATATTTGTCTGTTGAAAGCGGTGCATATCCAACTTGATTTACTTTTATCGATTCGCAAAAGGTGATCTTGTCATTGAATTTGTAATTGATGTTGCCATAGGGCGAAGTGATAGCATAGGTGCTGTCGTTCATTAGGTTTTTAGGCAATACGAGATAAATGTGGTGGTGGGTGGTGATGGGATAGTAGTTCATCCAGTTCGCTAAAACCTTTACTTCTTCTTCGTCGCGCACATAAGAGTATCGTCCGATTTCGTTAGGTGCTGCGCCGTTTATTTTCCAACCAGAAAGGTTGGGGATTAATTTTTCTTCTCCCGGAGGAGCTTCAAGCACAACAACCAAAACATTGTTGCTTGCCGTTTTTACTTCAAATATGTTTGCTGCGTAAACGCAAAAATTACTGAGTGTCGAGAGACAAATGATTAGGATTTTTTTATTCATAATCGTCAGTTTACTTGGTGAATTTGAAAAGTTGAAAAACTTAAATGAGGTTCATTTAGCGGCATGTTGCACATTCTGCATCAGCCTAAAAAATCAATTAAATCGGCTAATGCAAGCGTCGGAGGTAATTTACTGTTTTGCTATTGATGCAGCGCAGTAAATTGACAGATGCTTGAAGTGAATTGATATGCGCTCGATAATGGCTCTTTTTTGTTTTGTGCTGTAGTTCGTGTTACCTTTTGAAAATGCATTTGGCACTGTTTGTCTCGCTGCATTGATGACGCAATAGCAATTGTTGGTTTTTGGATTGATTATTCGATTTGCACAGCTAAGCGTTAGCCTAAGCAGAAAAGCATTTATAGCAGGCAGCACCATAGGGATTTGCCGAAAATAAAAAACCTCTCGAATCATTGATTCGAGAGGTTTCGTGCGTTAACGTGGTATGTTTTGTGATCCCGCTGGGATTTGAACCCAGGACCCCTTCATTAAAAGTGAAATGCTCTACCAGCTGAGCTACGGAATCATTATTTTAACGCGAGGGCAAATATATACGCATTATTCGTAAAATAAAAAGTTTTAGCGCTATTTTTGCCTAAGTGCTGTTTTTCAGGTAAATAAAAATGAAAAGAATTTTTTTAATTGGCTTTATGGGGTCGGGAAAGTCGACCTTGGGTAAAAAGTTAGCTTCTAAACTGGGCTACTCTTTTATTGATATGGACGCTTTTATAGAGCAACAGGAAGGCTTGTCTATTGCCGAAATTTTCGCTAGCAGCGGCGAAGATCACTTTCGTGTGTTAGAGCGCAAGGCCCTGCTTTCCCTTTTAAATATGGAGAATGTAGTGGTGGCTACCGGTGGTGGCACCCCTTGTTTTTTTGACAATATGGAAATGATCAATCAGGAAGCCTATTCAATATACTTGAAAGTCGATATTGAAAAGTTGATTGGTCGGCTAAAAATTGCTGCCGACAAACGACCGCTTGTGGCTGCTCTCAATGCGGGTGAATTGGATAAAGATGTGCGTGCACGGCTTGCAGTGCGCGAACCGTTTTACAGTAAAGCCAAATTGGTGTTTTCCTCACATGGATCGCCTCACTTGGATGCCGAAATAATTAAAGACCTTATTTTACAATCGAAATAGAACCTTGTCGTGAAAGTATTTAGAAATAGTCAAAAAAATGATTTAGGCTTTGGAGAAAAGTCTTACAACAATGGTTCGCGACTGATCAATCGTGATGGTTCATTCAACGTCAAGAGCAAAGGAATATCGTCCTTCAACGTATCGGATATTTACCACTCGCTCATTACCATTAAATGGTGGCTATTTGCGCTTCTGATTTCTACCCTTTTTTTTGTTGTGAATGCGCTGTTTGCCTTGTTGTATTTGTATTGTGGAGTGGATCAAATCACATCTATACCCGCTGGAGATTTGACCAGTAATTTTTGGGATGCTTTTTACTTTAGTACACAAACCATGACAACTGTGGGCTATGGACTTTTTGCGCCCGTGGGTACGCATGCCAAAATATTTGCATCGGCAGAGGCTTTCATTGGATTGCTAGGGTTTGCGGTGGCTACTGGTATCTTGTATGGGCGTTTTTCGCGACCGCTAGCGCGATTGAAGTACAGCAAAAACGCATTGATAGCGCCTTACCAGGAAATCAACGCCATGATGTTTCGTATGGTGAACATGCGTAGCAATCAGTTGATCGAAGTGGAAGTGAGTGTGAATATGGTATGGCTCAACAAGGAAACGAATAAGAGAGAATACGCCAATCTGCCGCTTGAGCTGAAGAAAATCAATTTTATGCCCTTGGGTTGGACACTCGTTCATGCCATTGACGAAGCAAGCCCATTTTGGGGAAAAAGCGCTTCATACTTTGCCGACCAAGATGCTGAGCTCATCGTTTTGGTAAAAGCCTTTGAAGAATCTTTTTCACAAGTAGTGTATAGTCGCGCGAGCTACAGAGTGGAAGAAATCGTTTGGGGTGCTAAATTTGTGAGTATGATGGAAAACCGATCAGGTGGTATTGTACATCTCGATGTGGACGCACTCGATAAATTTCAGGAAGTTTCTTTAAATTCACAGTCTTAACGATTTATATGCCATCAAAGAACGCTACTATAGTGCTTAGCAAAGAAAAAGTTTTGCAAAAGCTCAATCGCTTAATTCATCAAATTCACGAAAATGTTTTTGATGAAAAGGAAATTATTATCGCTGGTATTGATGGCTATGGTTACGTTATTGCAGAACGCATCGCTAAAGAACTGGGAACGATATCCAATTTGAAAATCATTTTGAGTAAAATCAATATGGACAAAGAAAATCCATTGTCTCGACCCATCACCTTGGATGGTGTGACTGCAGCCCAGTATGAAAACAAAGTGATTTTGGTGGTTGATGATGTGATCAATTCTGGAAAAACCATAATATATGCAGTGAATCATTTTTTAGACAAACCTGTGAAACGCATTCAAACAGTAGTGCTTGTTGATAGAGACCACACGCGTTATCCGGTGAAGGCCGACTATGTTGGACTGTCGATCTCCACCACCATGCAAGAAAATATTCGCGTGAGTTTAGAAAAAAACAAAGAAGCGATATACTTAGAATAAGCAATCCTGTTTTATGAAATTATTTTTATCTCTTGCGTTCGGAATTTTCTTTTCGAACCTTCTGTTTGCGCAGCAAAATAAAACCGAAGACAGCATTCCCGTCACCTGCGCGCATTCGGTGCTCAATTTAGACAGTAGTGATTTTTCATCTTTCTCCATTTTTGATACGCTGATTCCACAGAAAAATATTTTCTTCATCGGCGAAGACCATACTTATCGCCGCAGCAACACGCGCTTGCAGATGAAGTTTTTGAAATACCTGCACAACAAAGCCGGAGTGCGTACTTTGCTTTTTGAATTTGGTCCCAGCATCGGTTGGATGGTGAATCAGTACATTCAAACAGGTGACTCTTCGTTTTACCATTCGTTTAGAAATTATGCTTTCGTTGATTTTCAAAAGTTTTATGAGCAGTTGCGCGAGTACAATGTTACTTTGGATTCGGCCAATAAAATAAATGTAGTTGGCATTGATATGGAGCGTTCACTCGCCGCCGCTACAAAATACCTTAATTTACTTTTGCCGGTTGACAAAGACGTTCCTGCAGCCATACAGTTGAATGTAGAGAGTTTGCGCGGTATTGGTGCATATTTGGACAAGTATTTCGACGAGTACCATAAAGATTCGCTTTTTGAAAAAGACAATACTTTTGAAAACCATTCACAGTATTTTTCAAGCAACAATACCGTTGATATTTTTTTAGAAGATTTTAAAAAGAACGATTCCTTGTACCGCATTTATTTGGGCAAGAATTACGAAGATTTTAAAACAGTAGTCGAAGGCATCAATACCAATAAACAGTGGGAGGAGTACCAAAACAAAAACGCCTATCAAGAATGGGTTTACCGCGAACAGTATATGTTTCATCGTTTTGAGGATCTGGTGCAAAAAAATCCCGGTCAAAAATATTTTGGATCCTTTGGCCGCTGCCACACCAGCTTGAACAAGCAGAGCGAGTGGTGTGGTTTGTATTATTTTCAGTCGCTGTTGCAGCGCATCAATGCATCGGGTAATCCATTGCTTAAAGACAAGGGGTTGTCTGTGGGCACCTATTATCCCAAAAGTGCCAGTCATCTGAACAGTGCCACACATGAATCCTACTATCTCGACCAACTGATTGCACATGCCGCTGACGATTCTATTGTGGTATACAAAATTTTCAGCGACACTGCAGCGGCCAACGATATGAAAAAGAAATTTCAATATGTGATTATTAATAAGCTGAATCCCGATAAGGAATCGCGCGAAATCGAGGTGAGCGCTGGTTTTAATGATTTTGATGCTGAAAAAATTCGTTTCCATTTGGATTTAAACTATGGTGCATTGTCGGCTAATTTTTACAATCTCAACAATTACATCACTACTAAACTCGATCCGAGTTCAGCTGCTAAATTCAATAATTATTTGCCAATGGTAGGGGTGGGTACCATGTGGTCAGGAGATAAATTTGCTGTTGGTTTTGACTACCGATATTATATGAAACAAAGTAGAGATTTGATGAATAGTGATGTTTTGGATTTAGATGGTTATTCTTTGCAATTGCTGATGGGTCGCGATTTGTTTAAGAGTCCTGTTTTTGATTTCATTGCTTCTGGAGGATTGGGTTATGGGGTGCTTAAATTACAGCAAAATATAGCCGCACAAAATGGTGCTGGTTTGTTTGGAACGGCCTTGAATACAACTTATGAGAACAGGGCTTTTAATGCTTTGCTGCAATTGGATGCACGCGTGAATATTAAGTTTATCAGTGTTGGATTTAAAGCGGGCTATCAATTTGATTTTTCAAATTCAGAATGGCGCAACAAAGATTTGATTGGCAATTCTCCTGCAACGGGTATGACGGGCTGGTTTGGGATGTTGAATTTCTCTTTTTTCCGCAGCGATGTCAGTGATAAAAATCAAACAGAATACTAATTAGGAACGCGGGTGAAATTGAATGATGGCTTCGCGTAAATAATGTTTGTCGAGATGCGTGTATATTTCAGTGGTGGTGATGGATTCATGTCCCAGCATTTCCTGCACGGCGCGCAAGTCGGCACCTCCTTCAATCAAATGTGTTGCGAAGGAGTGACGGAAGGTATGTGGCGATATGCTTTTCTTTAAATTTATTTTTTCGGCGAGTTGTTTTACGATGGTGAAAATCATTACACGCGTCAGTTTTTTTCCGCGTCGATTTAAAAATACAATGTCGCTTGCTTCCGGTGCAATGTTAAGGTGCACACGGTCGTGTTCACGGTACGATGCGATTTCACGCAGTGCTTTGCCACCAATGGGGACAAGTCTTTCCTTGCTTCCTTTTCCCTTCACCTTAACAAAACCATCGTTGAGGTACATGTCTGAAATTTTAAGACCAACCAATTCACTAACGCGCAAGCCGCAGCTATACAGGGTTTCTATAATTGCTTTGTTGCGTTGACCTTCAGCTTTGCTGAGGTCGATGGCATCCATCAGTGCGTCGATGTCTTCCATACTCAGCGTGTCAGGCAGGCGTCTACCATATTTTGGCGCTTCTAACATCAGAGTAGGATCTACTTTGATCACTTGCTCCATCACCAAAAATTTATAAAATGCTTTGATGCCCGATACCACGCGTGCCTGAGTATTTAAACTCATGCCGAGTTCAGTGGCCCATTTTAAAAAATCGCGCAGGTGACTTAGCGTGATTTGCTCAGGAGTGATGGACAGTTGCTTGAAGTCTAAAAACTGTTGCAGTTTTACGATGTCGTGCAAATAGGCTTCAATGGAATTGGGCGAGAGCGATTTCTCCAAGCGAAGAAAAGCTTTAAATCCTTTTGTGCTGCTGTTCCAATCCATGCTTAAAAATACAATTTTAAAATTTTAATGTGCTAGTTCAGCGCCTAAAGTTTAGTGTGTGAAATTAGTAGTGTTGAGCAGTGTTCGCATTCTGCTGGCACATTAAACCTGTGACTTTGATCTTTGATCTTTGAATCTTACATTTGCCTTATGAAGCTATTAATCATCAACGGTCCGAATTTAAATCTCTTGGGAAAAAGAGAAACCAGTATTTACGGTGCGCAATCTTTTGAAGAGTATTTCGTCACATTGAAATCGAAATATCCCGCCATTCAGTTGGAGTATTTTCAGTCGAATGTTGAAGGCGAGTTGATCAATAAAATTCATGAAGTTGGTTTTTCATATGACGGCATTGTCATCAATGCTGGCGCTTACACGCACACATCTGTTGCTATTCGCGATGCGATAGCGGGTATCACTGCGGCAACTATTGAAGTACACATTTCAAACACATATGCACGCGAAGATTTCCGCCATCATTCTTATTTGTCACCCAAATGCAAAGGGGTGATTGTAGGTTTTGGAATGGATTCTTACCGTTTGGCAATAGAAGCTTTTGTAGGTTAGACGAAGCGTTTAAAATTTAATATCACTGCCGCTTACTTCCGTCATTTCTACTTTTTTACCCATCTTTTTTTGTATCACGTTGAAGTGGTGTACATCCTCGTGCGTGACAAAAGAAATCGCTTCTCCTGGTGATTCGGCGCGGCCGGTTCGTCCAATTCGGTGCACGTAATCTTTGGGTGAACGGGGCAATTCGTAGTTGATGACGAAGGGCAAAAACTTGATGTCGATACCACGTGAAATTAAGTCGGTAGCAACGAGTACTGTGACCGCGCCACTTTTGAATTGCTGCAAAGCATCTGTTCGTGCGCCCTGACTTTTTTTGCTGTGTATGGCCACTGCTTCAATGCCATTTTTGCGGAGCTTGTCGGCCACGTTATCGGCTTTATAAGTAGAGGAGGTAAAAACCAAAACTTGTTTCATGCCTTTGCTTTTAATGAGGTAGCGCAGCAGCGGACCTTTTTTGTCTTCAAAAACCAAGTAGGCAGTTTGCGTAATCAAGTCGATGTTTTCTGCATCGCTTTCGCCATCGTCTATTTTGATCACCAGCGGATCGCGCAAATGCAGTTGTGTAATGTCGTTGATGTTTTTACTGAGCGTGGCCGAGAACAAAAGGTTTTGCCGTTTTTTGGGCAGCATGGCTAAAATGCTGTTGACTTCTTCTTTGAAACCGAGGTTGAGCATTTTATCGGCCTCGTCAAGTACCAGCGTTTCAATGTCGGAAAGATGTACTGCGTTAGATTCAATGAGTTCGAGCAAGCGTCCGGGTGTTGCAATCAAAACATTCACCCCTTGCAAAGCCATCATTTGCGGGTTGATTGATACGCCGCCAAACACTGCCATTGACTTAATGCGGTCGGGAAGCACCAAACTAAAAGAATGAAATACCTCGCGCACTTGCACCGCCAATTCGCGGGTAGGTACTAAAACCAAAACATTCACGTGTCGGTTTTTTGAAAGTATTGCGCCTTGTAAATTCGTTAAGATGGGCAACACATACGAAGCGGTTTTTCCCGATCCTGTTTGCGCAATACCGAGCACATCTTTTTTCTGCAAAATAGCAGGTATTGCCTCTCTTTGTATGGGGTAGGGCTCAGTGTAATTTTGAGTGGCCAAAGCCTTCAATAAAAAGGGAGATATACCAAGATCGCTAAATGACATGCTGTTTTGTTTTTTAATTTGTGAAACAAAGATACGGGAAATTAAACCTTCATTGTTTTCCATTTTCCCTTCTTAAAATAATACCATGCGGCAATGGCAACCAGCACGTCGGTAAGGGGAATGGCTAAAAATGCACCGGTAGATTTCATGTCCATGCCCCAAGCAAAGAAATAGGCAATAGGGATTTGAAAAGCCCAAAAGCAGAGGAAGTTGATGAGGGTTGGGGTTTTCGTGTCGCCTGCACCGTTGAGCGCCTGGGTAAACACCATGCCGATGCCCCACAGGGCTTGTCCTGATCCCATGATTTGTAAGGCCAAGGTGCCATAGCGCACAACGCCTTCTTCAGTGGTGAAAAAGGAGATGATGGGGTGCGCAAAAAACACAAACACAAGGGTGACTATCGACATAAAAATAGTGTTGTATTTTACGGTGAGCAGCACACTTTTTTCGGCTCTGTCTATTTGATTGGCGCCCAAATTCTGTCCCACTAAAGTAGCGGCTGCATTACTCAATCCCCAGGAGGGCAGTATACAGCAGATGAAGCAGCGCATCGCCAACTGATATCCCGCCGAGGCAGTAGTACCACCGCTTTCAGCTACTAAATGTGTGAGTACGATCCAACTTCCGCTGGCCAAAATAAATTGAAATGCAGCTGGCCAACCAATATTCACAATCGATTTGAGTTGCACGCTGTCCCAAATAAAATGCTTTTTTAAAATGGTCACGCGTCCTTTGCCATTGAACAAATGGTAGCATTGGTACAAAACGCCGCTAGCTCTTCCAATCACTGTGGCAATGGCAGCACCTTTTAAGCCGAAAAATGAAATCAATATAGGACAAAGTATAATGTTGATGGCTGATGCTATCCACAAACTTTTCATGGCCATGGCCGGATTGCCAGTACCACGAAAAATACCATTGATTAAAAACAAAAGAATGATAACCATGCTGCCGCCCAAAAGTATTTGTGTGAATATCGCGCCATCGCGGATCACCGCTTCGCTGGCGCCCATTAGAGTGAGTATCTCAGTGGCGAAGACAATGCCGAGTAGGCTCATCAATGCCGATACGATGATGCCAATAATGAGTGCTTGTGCGCCGGCATGTGCTGCCGCTTCTGTGTTTTTTTCTCCTATGCGGCGCGATATAATTGCGGTAGCGGCTGTGCTGATGCCAATAGCGAGTGAGTAAATAACGGTGACAACGGCCTCCGTCAATCCTACAGTGGCAATGGCATTTTCGCCGAGTTCACTTACGAAAAACATATCCACGATGGCAAAAACGCTTTCTAAAATCAATTCTAAAATCATTGGAATAGCCAATAGAAATACGGCGCTGCGCATGCTGCCTTTGGTGTAATCCACCAACTCGCCATTGAGTGAGCGTTTTACCAAGTGTAAAAATCGTTTTATTTTATCGAGCGTATTCAAGTGTGCTTTTTCAAAATTGTTAGACAAATATAGGAATGCCTTTAGTTTATTGCTGTTTTGATTTATGCTTTCTACCGACTAAAGCTGCGCATTCACCTTTTTGGGCTTGTGTTTGCTTATGTGGAGTACTAGTTTTACCACATGAGAATAATCCCTGTTTTGATCATTTGGTTTTTATTTGAACTCTTTGCTTTTCAATCTTTGCAAAGCGCTCTTGTTGGTTTTGATCCTGATTTTATCTATGTTTTTTATACGCTGTATTGGCTGGTGGATGTGTTTTTGCTTGGTGCAATTTTGCAGCAAGTATCAAAAGGAAACATGACGAGTGGTCCCACCAATAAGCTGAATTGGCTGATGGCGTTGGTGATGCTCTCAGTTGTTCCAAAGATTTTTATTTCACTTTTTTTGTTGCTTGAAGATGTGTTTCGTTTTGGTGATGCGCTTTTTCACATTGGCGAACGCGCCACTTTTTTTGCCGATAGAAGTACGTGGTGGAACCGAATAGTGTTGCTTACTGCATTCATTCCGTTTTCAGGAATTTTGTACGGAGTGCGCAAGGGCAAGTACGCGTACAAAGTGCACAAAGTGATTTTGAAATTTAAAGATCTGCCTGCTGCGTTTCACGGTTTTACGATTTCGCAAATTTCAGATGTGCATTCGGGAAGTTTCGACAATAGAGCGGCAGTGGAAAAGGGCATTGCCCTTGTCAATGAGCAAAAAAGCGACATCGTTGTTTTTACTGGTGATTTGGTGAACAACCGCGCCGAAGAGATGGACGAATGGATTTCTTCTTTCGCGCAGTTGAAAGCGCAGCACGGTAAGTTTTCAATCTTGGGCAATCACGATTATGGCGATTATATTCCTTGGGAAAGTGCAATAGCCAAGCAGGAAAATTTGCAGCGTTTGAAAAATGTGCACTGTGAAATGGGGTTCCGATTGTTGCTTAACGAAAATTTTGAAATTGAAAAAAACGGTGCGTCGATTTCTTTAGTGGGTATTGAAAACTGTGGAAACAGAGGCTTTGCGAAGTATGGCGATTTAAATAAAGCATTGCATGATGTTGATGAAAATGCATTTAAAATTTTGTTGTCGCACGATCCCTCGCATTGGGAAGCACAAACTTTAGTACACGACAAGCACGTGCATTTGACCTTGGCCGGACACACGCACGGCATGCAATTTGGCATTGAGATTTGGGGTTTCAAATGGAGTCCGGTAAAATACATTTACCGCCAGTGGGCCGGCTTGTACCAGCGTGGCGAAAAGCATTTGTATGTTAACAGAGGTTTTGGTTTTATTGGCTTTCCGGGTAGAGTAGGCATTATGCCTGAAATCACAGTGCTTGAATTGCAGCGCGCTTAAAATTATTTTTGCATCCACATTGGATTTGTAGCCGCCACCTTTTTGTAAATCGCGCACGATTCAACATGTGCATGGGGCAAATATCCAGTGCTCATTAAAAATTCATTAACGATTTCACCACCCGTGAACTTGAATGTTTTTTTGAAGAGTTTCATCCATTCTTCTTTTGTTTTAGGGTGGTGGTAATTCAGCCAATTTTTAAACGAACCACTTTCTTTTTGCAGTTGTAATAGCACATTGGCGTTGTGAATGGCAGCATCTACTTTGAGTCTGTTTCGGATGATGCCGCTGTCGTTGAGCAGTCGTTGTCGGTCGGCTTCGCCATAGGCCGCTACTTTTTTGATGTTGAAGTGGTGGTAGGCTTTTTTGAAATTTTGCTGTTTCACTAAAATGGTATTCCAGCTTAATCCGGCCTGATTGATTTCTAAAATCAAGCGTTCGAACAATTCGTCATCGCTATCGATTGTATAACCGTAGGCCGTGTCGTGGTATATTTTGTGGAGGTTGTTGTCGTCGTAATTTGCAACAACAGCGCAGTAGCTATTTGCTTTTTCCATAATTATATAGGCATTTCAAACGAAGTGTAAAACTATCCTTTGCTTTTGTAATCAATGAAAGTTTGCCAATAGGGATTGTTGGGTACTGGTGCTTCGATGGTGATTTTTTCAGAAGTTACTGGATGCGCAAATGTGAGGTAGCGCGCGTGCAAGCAGATGGATCTGTCTTTGTTGGGTGTTGGTGCGCCGTACTTTGTATCGCCTTGAATGATGCAGCCGATTTTCGACAACTGCACTCTGATTTGGTGGTGGCGTCCGGTTTTAGGATACACTTCCACCAAAGTTTGATGGCCTTCTGTGCTGAGCCATTTGTAGGTCAAAACGGCCAATTTTGAATTTTTTATTTCTTGCTTGAAGGCGAAGGATTTATTTTTTTCGGAATTCTTCACCAAGTAATTTTGCAGCGTATCTTCCTTCAATGGCGGTGCTTGTATGACGATGGCCCAATATGTTTTTTGAATTGTTTTTTCTTGAAACATTTGGTTCATGCGCGCCAATGCCTTAGATGTTTTGGCAAAGAGAACAATTCCTGTTACCGGTCGATCAATGCGGTGGGTGATGCCCAAATAGGCTGCGCCTGGCTTGTTGTACTTAACGCGCAAGAACTCTTTCACCCTGTCGGCCAGTGTTTCATCGCCGGTTTTGTCGCCTTGCACCAAGTCGGAAGAGGCTTTGTTTACTGCAATCAAATGATTGTCTTCGTATAAAACTTCAACCATTAGTATTGTTCTTTATCGCTTGGGAAATTGCCGCTTTGCACATCTTTAATGTAGTGTTGCGTTGCGCTCTTCATTTCTTCGTAGAGGTTGAGGTAGCGGCGCAAAAAGCGTGGATGAAATTCGTGGGTCATGCCAAACATATCGTGCGACACGAGTACTTGTCCGTCAACCCATTTTCCTGCGCCAATGCCGATTACCGGAATGCTCAGTTTTTTTGCGATTTGCTTGCCCAAGGTGGCGGGTACTTTTTCGAGTACCAATGCAAATACGCCTGCTTCTTGTAAAATCAATGCGTCTTCCAATAATTTTTTGGCCTCAATGGCCTCTTTTGCGCGCACGCTGTAGGTGCCGAATTTATAGATGGATTGCGGCGTTAAGCCCAAGTGGCCCATCACCGGAATTCCGGCGGTCAATATTCTTTCTACCGATTCTTTGATTTCTTTACCGCCTTCTAGTTTTACAGAATGTGCCCCTGATTCTTTCATGATTCGGATGGCCGAGTTCAATGCTTCTTTTGAATTTCCTTGGTAAGAACCAAAAGGCAAGTCAACAACGACCAAGGCACGAGAGGTAGCGCGAATAACCGATGCGGCGTGGTAAATCATTTGGTCGAGCGTGATGGGCAAAGTAGTTTCGTGACCAGCCATAACGTTGGATGCCGAGTCGCCCACCAATATCACGTCGGTGCCAGCACCGTCAATAATTTTTGCCATAGTAAAGTCGTAGGCAGTGAGCATAGAGATTTTGTGCTTTTGGCGTTTCATCTCCTGAAGTGTGCTCGTGGTGACTCTTTTGATGCTTTCGAATTCTGCTGACATGGTTCGGTTTTATACGGTAAAGCTGATAAATTATAAATGAATTGTTGCGGTAAAAAGTTACTCTTCTTCTTTTTTGAGTGCTCCTTTGTTGATTCCAGGCAGTTTTGATTTAGCACTGTCATTTGGTGCGCCTTCAACTTCTTTGTCGTCGTCGCCCAGTTCGTCAACCGCTTTTTGCAGTCGGGTATTTTTAGCTTGCAGACTGTCGTTTTTAGTTTGCAGTGTTTTGATTTCACGTGCCGCTCCCGACTTCTTTTTGAGTGCAGCATTTTCAGCACGGAGCATTTCAATTTGTTGCTCTAATATTTGAATGGCCGCGTTGGGATTGGCTTTGGCACTTAATTTTATTTTAAGGCTGTCGTTTTCGGCGCGCAAACTGTCCATTTTTGCTGCCATTGCTACTTTAGCGTCCTCAAGTGGAGAACTCATGCTGAGTTTGTAAATGTAGAAATAATCAATTTTTCCCGTGGCTCCGGGGCCCATCAAAATACCCATATCACCTTTGATGAATCTGTTGTTTTCAAAAGAAAAATGATACACGTCGTTGATGTAGATGTCGAATTTGCCTTTAAAGCCTTTAATAGTGATGGTGTTGAATTGATTAGAGAGCAGGTTTTTTGATTTAACCCATCCGCTTTCGCCTGTAGTGATGTATTGTCCGGCGGCGCTGATGCTGCGCACGCGGTATTGTTTTTTACGGTTGAATTCAAACACGTAGCCTCCTGACCCGTCACGCATTTGCGCCATAAATAAAATGCCTACCGTTTGTGTTTCGGTGCTTGCTTCGCCCAATTGAAGAGCTGCTTTGATCATAAAATTGCAGCTCGTTTCAGGGTAGTTGGGCACAATGGCTTTCGATTTCTCGCTGCCTTTGCTCTCCATATAATAGTAGCTCTTTAAGGTGGCGCCTTTAAGGCCCGGCTCACTCAATATAGGCCATTCTTTGCTTTGGTCGGTGAAATCTTCAGTGTATATTTTCTCGGTAGATTCGTTGCTGATCATTGGCTGTGCCAACAAAGATATGGGCAATAAGCCCACTGCAATTAGCACTTTATATAATTTCATGCGGTATAAGTTAATGGACAAAGGTAAAAAAAATAGACAATAAGCGCTACTGCGTCAGGGCTAGGTTGGTAAGTGTCTTTTTGTCAGTAGGAAATGCATTGGTTTTCGAATTCTGTCTGTATATAATGACAAAAAGTGTCAACCTGTCCCGTTGAATTCAATGGCACGGGCATTGACAATAGCACACCAAACAATTAAATATTACGAGAATGGCAAAAATTATTGGAATCGACTTAGGAACAACCAACTCATGTGTGGCTGTTATGGAGGGAAATGAACCGGTTGTAATTTCGAACAGTGAAGGTAAAAGAACAACACCTTCTATTGTAGCGTTTACAGAAAACGGAGAAAGAAAAGTGGGTGACCCGGCGAAACGTCAGGCAATCACCAACCCTACAAAAACTATTTTCTCTATCAAGAGATTCATGGGTACTAGCTACGATCAAGTGGCGAAAGAAATCACACGAGTTCCTTACACAGTAGTGAAAGGTGACAACAACACACCAAGAGTAAAAATTGACGACCGCGATTATACAGCGCAGGAAATTTCAGCTATGATCCTTCAAAAAATGAAGGCTACAGCGAAAGATTTCTTGGGTACTGAAGTGGTTGACGCTGTGATCACAGTGCCAGCTTACTTTAACGATGCGCAAAGAAAAGCAACCAAAGAAGCAGGTGAAATTGCTGGTTTGAATGTAAAAAGAATCATTAATGAGCCAACAGCAGCAGCTTTGGCGTATGGCCTTGACAAAAAAGGTAAAGACATGAAAATTGTAGTGTTCGACTGTGGTGGTGGAACACATGACGTGTCAGTATTGGAATTGGGTGACGGTGTATTTGAAGTTAAATCAACTGACGGTGACACGCACCTAGGTGGTGACGACTTTGACCACGTGATCATTGACTGGTTGGCTGACGAATTTTTGAAAGAAGAAGCGTTAGACTTGAGAAAAGATCCTATGGCTTTGCAACGTTTGAAAGATGCCGCTGAAAAAGCGAAAATCGAATTGTCAAGCACAGCTTCTACTGAAATCAACTTGCCATACATCATGCCAGTAAACGGAATTCCTAAACACTTAGTGAAAACCTTAACTAGAGCTAAATTTGAGCAATTGGCTGACAGCTTAATCAAAAGAACAATTGAGCCTTGTAAAACAGCATTGAAAAATTCAGGTTTTACAGTTGCGCAAATTGACGAGATCATCTTAGTAGGTGGATCAACACGTATCCCAGCTATCCAAGATGCAGTAAAAGCATTCTTCGGAAAAGAGCCTTCTAAAGGTGTTAACCCTGACGAAGTTGTAGCGATTGGTGCTGCAATTCAAGGAGGTGTATTGACAGGTGAAGTGAAAGATGTATTGTTGTTAGACGTTATTCCTCTTTCTTTTGGTATCGAAACGTTGGGTGGTGTATTGACCAAAATGGTTGAAGCAAACACAACTATTCCTACCAACAAAAAAGAAGTTTTCTCTACAGCTGCCGACAACCAGCCTTCAGTTGAAATTCACGTATTGCAAGGAGAACGCGCAATGGCGACCGACAACAAATCTTTGGGTAGATTCCATTTAGATGGTATTCCTCCAATGAGAAGAGGTGAAGCGCAAATCGAAGTTACTTTCGATATTGATGCCAACGGTATCTTGAACGTTTCTGCTAAAGAAAACAAAACTGGTAAACAACAAAGCATTCGCATCGAAGCTTCTTCTGGATTGTCAAAAGAAGAAATCGAAACAATGAAACGCGAAGCTGCATTGAATGCTGATTCTGATAAATTGGCTAAAGAAAGAGTTGACAAATTGAACCAAGCTGATGCTCTTGTTTTTCAAATTGAAAAACAATTGGAAGAACTAGGTGATAAATTGGCAGCCGATAAAAAGAAACCACTTGAAGATGCATTGACTGCGTTGAAAGCGGCGCACCAATTGCAAGATTTAAGCATGCTTGAATCAGCAACTAAAGGTGTTAACGATGCGCATCAAGCATTGTCTGCTGATATCCAAGCGGCTTACCAAGCAGGTGCTGCAGGACAAGCGCAAAGTGCTGAATCAGGAGGTGCTTCTGCAAGTAAAGATCAGGAAGTAACTGATGTTGACTTTGAAGAAGTTGCTGACGAGAAAAAATAAGAAGTGATTCTTAGTATATGAAAAGGGAGAGCATTTGCTCTCCCTTTTTTTGTGGTGCTATTTTTTGGACTCGTATAAGTTCGGATTTTGAATGCTAAGAATGTTCGGCGAAAAACAGGGCTGTTCGACACTCACACTTAAATGTCCTCTTTACGAAAATGCGGATGTTTCTATTGTTGGCTGTCCCATTCATTATTATGTCTATCGCATTTTGGCAATTATTTTTATCTCTTAACTTTGAAATATTCCTGCCCTAAGATTGGGGGACATTATAGACATCCCCGAGGATATAGATAAATGGTCGGAACTAAACGTACAAATGAGTACTCAATATAAAAGTTATTGAAAGTCTTACGTAAAGGATTTTAATTGCATCAACCACAAAAATCCGTTCAATGACAGTTTAGAAATTTGCAATAGGATTCTTTGTGTTCAATTGAATTTTACGCGAAACAAATCAAATCCGTAAGCTGGTTTGAAGACATGCGTTTGCTGATTTCGTGAGATTTTCGCAGAATGTTTTCAGCTATGTGGTTAGAAAAAAACTTTAAACTTGGCGTTTTCTTCTTTTATTATAGTTTCAATGTCCTCCATGCTTATCAAGCTTTTTAGGGAGAACATAGCTCTATATACCTCTAGCGCATCTTCAATATTATTCTCGTCATTTGATTCTTTAAAACTTTTATTCATTATTTCTTTTATTCTGAAATAGATATTTGAATAAAAATAAAATTTTGAAAAAGGCAAGTATTTGTCAACAAGGTCTTGATACATTGCGATCGAAAATTTTGGATACAAAGTACACGGTTTTTCAATTTTCAAATCATCAAGAATATCGTCAATAAGCGATAAGTTCGTCATTTTAACTATTGTTCCGTCCTCATTAAAATATGGAATATAGGGGTATAGAAAACAAGATAATGGTCTAAACTTGTGATTCGGACATAATCCTCCATATCCGCAGCTAATGTTGTAAAATGTTATTTTCCAATTGTTGACAATAAACTCATTTTTTTGAAGTGTTTTGGCAAATTCAGGGTCAAGCTGATTGTGTTTTATAAGATAATCTAATTCAAAATCATATAAATGAATCACCTGAGCTTTATTTTCATCAGAAGATTCTTTTTTTGTGTATCTAGCGAGTTTGCAACAGCTTGAGCCTCCACAGCTATTCCAGCAACCTTCTATTGAAAGTTTTTTCGCTTCATAGAACGGTCCCAAATCAATTTCTTTGCCAATAATATTTTCCAATTTTCTTTTTTTTATGAATGAATCTCTACGAAACTAATGAATATAAATTCACTACATATATTTAATTTAAAAAAAATGCACTTGAGATTTTTTCAAAGTCCTAGCGAAGAAGTGTGTTTGAGTAAAATTGGATATCTAGATTGAAATAATTGAGATTCTGGGTTCAACAGCCAAAAAAATTCAAAAAAATCAATTACAACTTTAGCATTTCCTCCAACACCAATCGCAAGTCAATTTTAATTTCTCGCAGGTCGTCACTCGACGGTTTGTTTTTGGCGAAGATGTACAAATAATTTTAGGTAACTTCTATGCTTTCCATGTACCGTAAATTTGGGTAAGCGCTCAAAATATTTTCGCGGTTGAGCTCTACCATTTTTCCTCTTTTCCAGTCAACAATAAAAATTGAATTTTGAATGGCAGGGTAGGGTTGGTTTAAGTAAAAACAAAAAAAAATCTCGTCGGTAAGACGAGACTTTTCTACTTGAATTAATGAGTAAATCACCTATAACTTAACAAATCTTGAGGAGTATGTTTTGCTTCCGTTGCTCATTTTTACAAAATATAATCCTGTATTTAAATTTGCAACATTTAGTGATATCTGTTCGGTAGCTCCATTCAGCGATTGAGTTGCAACTACTTCGCCTATAGAGTTGAAAACAACAATTTCCTGTACACCCGCAATTCCATCAAAGGTAATTTGTTCTGATGCTGGATTTGGATACGCAGAAATGTAGTTCAATGGGTCAATCTGTGCTATTTCTGTAGTCGTACATGCGCTGAAATTGCTGGTTCCGGGATTTTTAGAATTTGTGGGATTATTTACAAAACTAACACCTTTCACTTCTATTTGTTGATCATAAATATCTGTTATTCTAAAATCTTTAGAAGTTCCATTAATACTTCCTAGTTCCCAAGAATTATCTACTTTTCTGCTCATTGCGACATAAGAACCGCCAAACTTAACTTCTACCAGCTTAATTCTATTTACGTGGTTTCCAACAATAACTTTTGCGAACCATTCATTTGACCCTTGAACAATTATGTGAATAGGCGTTACAATTGGACAAGGAATTTCTGTCCATGACATTTTAGCTCTACCTACTGATTGCTGGCCAACAACAGCTGCAAAAGCCGCAGGACTTAAGTCGATATCGGTAGCTCCAGGGTTTTCATGACAGTCTGGGCATTCATCAACAACACGAACGACAGCTGTGCCGTTAGGTCCAGTCATTTGTACACACATTCCACAATATTTAGCTGGAGTTTCATTTAACATGTCCATGTCTAAAGCACCATACATTAAACCTTTCACGTCAGCTAAAACGTCATAAGAACATTTTACAACTGTGCTAGTACCTAGTTCAATTAAATTGTAAAAAGTTGCGTCAGCTCCTGTGTGTGTGTTGCCGACACAGCTTGAGCCTGTGCCAGGGTCAGGGTCTGTGCCAGGGTCTACTACAGTAACAGCATCTGCCCCTATTTTTGTTTCGTTTACTTTAAAAGTAACGCCATTGGTTCCTGATCTATATCCAACGCATTGTACTTTGCTTTTCCCTGCCCATCCTGCCCATACCGAGGAATTTAAAGAAGAGTAATCAATAGAAAATGTTTCTGGAGTATTTGCAGCTGCAAAAGTGTGAGATGCTATGATTGATGATCCAGCGCCTGTGTTGTAAGTAGAGGTTTCCGGACTCCATTGTCCTTCTCCTCCTAAGTAAAATTCCAAAACTGCACCTGCTGCACTAGCTGCTGCAGTTATTGACACTTTCGAAGTACTACTCATGTTAATTCCTTGTGATGTGGAATACAATGTTCCACAAGTGGCTGATTGGCCAGAGCCAACAACTACCGGAATAGCAAACCACGTAACGGTGCCCCCAGAAGGAATGGATGCAACTGATACTAATTCTAAAGTAGTACTAGTTAAATAATTAGGACCTGAAACGATGGTTGAACCATGAGACATAATACCGCCATTGTTTGGTGCAGTACTTTTGTAGCAATTTGAATTTGCGTTGGTGTTTGTAAGCGTAAATCCGTCACCAGCAATATTTAACTGTGCAGATAAGTTTAACGAAATAGCACATACTAGTGCCAATAGAAGTTTTTTAGTCATAATAAAAGTAGTTATAGTAAGTAGCGTTTTGCGAATTTACAATTTATATATTTTATTCACTACTGCTATCCAAAAAAAAGTAATAGTTGAAATTACGCTTTCCTTTTTCGAATTATGGAGATCTAGGGAACAAGCCTGCATTAAATAGGAGGGAAAGCTGTGAACAAGAGCGTTCGAAAAATGAATATTATATTTACGTGTATTCCTTATACTGCTTCTGTTCCGCCGCCTCACTGAGGGTTCTTTTCCCTCAGCTATATTTTTACTCTTGAAGCCTCCGGCTTAAATAATGTCCTTTAAGGCAATAAACAAAAAGGGTTTTATTGGGAGTGTACATTAATTGTGCTATTTAAGTATCCGTCAAGCACTGAAAAGTATAGGGTAAAAGGTACTCAGCAGCAAAGGAAAATGATAAATATAGATCACCCGTTGGTGTGAGATAATGCTAAGATGTGTTAATCTTATTTCTTGATTTGATAATTAATTTCGTTTTTGATAATTATTTAAATATCTTTATACTGTGGTAATAATGACAAAAAGAAAACTGATTGAGTTTTATGAACTTGAACCGAAAGCCAAAGAAGTTATGTTGTTATGGTTCAATACAACGTTGTTAAGTGATTGGAATGATTTTCATAGTGTAAAGGAAACCTTTAATAGTGTTGATAGTGTTGGGAATAGTAGATATGTTTTTAATGTGGGAGGAAATAAGTATCGGATTGTTGCTGTGATTCATTTCGATAAGAGAACCATGTATTTGAAATTTATTGGTACACACAAACAATATGATAAAATTGATTGCAAAACGATATAATTTAAAGTTGGTAATTATGAAAAAGGAAGTAACGAAAAGAGAGTATGCAATAGCGGAAGAAAAGATGAATGAAGTCTTAGCTATTGTGGATAAAAAGGGTGGTTTTGATAAGCTTACAAAAAAGGAGTTAGCTGAATTAGATAAGCAAACTCAAATAGTAAAAGCTTATGAGGACGTGAATTATATAATACCACTACCTCAAACAGTTCAGGGGTTAATTGAATTGAAAATGTTTGAGAATAAACTGAAACAGAAAGAGCTTGCAAAAATGCTGAATACAACAGATACCAAGCTTTCAGAGATAATGCACAATAAGCGAAAGCCAAGTTTATCCTTTGTAAAGGCTTTGCATCAAGTTCTAGGAATTGATGGGAATCTTCTTTTAAAAATAGCGTAAGAAATATAATTATTAGTGAAGCTCGAAGCAGAAATGTTTCGGGCTTTTTTGTTGTTTGAAATTTAGGAGACACAGTGCCAAAAGGGTATATTTACAACATTGTAATTTCATTGCAAAGACTGGCTAGAATGATTTTTATAGAATGTGTGAGCGGCGCTAAAATAGTTGGCGAAAAAACACTAACACCTTATATAAATACGGCTACCAAGGTTCAGAGAAGAAAAATCAGATGTCTTGACTATTCCTCTTGCCTATAATTTCAATTACAACTTCAGCATTTCTTCCAACACCAATCGCAAGTCAATTTTAATTTCTTGCAGGTCGTCACTCGACGGTTTGTTTTTGGCGAAGATGTACAAATAATTTTCGGTAACTTCTATGCTTTCCATGTACCGTATATTTGGGTAGACACTCAAAATATTTTCGCGGTTGAGCTCTACCATTTTTCCTCTTTTCCAGTCAACAATAAAAATTGAATTTTGAATGGCAGGGTACGGTTGGTTGAGCACAATCACATAGTCGTTGTATGTTTTGATGTCAATGATGCTTTCCCATTCTAATTTTTGAATGTTGTTGTACAGTGCTCCATCGCTGACAAATATCCAAGCATACATTGAATCTTTTTTGATGTAGATGCCGTGTGCACTTTGGTATAAGGTGAATTTTTTTGGAATTTCTGTTTTGATAGGATATACTGCATTCACGTCATTTCTGTTGAGAGAAATTGCCGACGCGTGAAATTTACCGAGGTAGGTGATGTAGGTGCTGCTTGTGCTGTCAGTGATTTGCTGTGTTTTGTAAAGCGCTTTCACCAACATGGAATCATTCATCATTAAACGGTAGTTGGCGGGGAGTGCTGGTTTCTCTTTTAACCAAGCACTTTGAAAAGTGCTATGACTCGAAAAATATTTGTTGCTGCTTTTTGTTTTGGTGAGGCAGTTGTCGAGCAACCACAAAAGTGATTGATCGGCTTTTTTAGTAAGTGGTATTGAAAAGAGTAGAGAGTCAATTTTAGGCAAGGCGCGTTCTCCTTTTTCGCTTAAAAAATAGCTTGGAATTGGCGTTAGCTTGATCATGCTTTGTTTGTTTTCTTGTCGCTGGTAAAGCAATTTGTATTGCTTTTTCGTGGCTCCATCGGTGAATCTTGCGAAATCTAAAGTGCCAATAAAATAATTCACAACAAGTTCGTCGACAACGCTGTCTTCATTGAAATCAAAATTGTAGTGCTTGCTGTCGCCTTGGGCAAATAATAAATTGCAGGATATAAATAAAAGCACCAGCAAAATACTTTGTAGGGAAAATAAATTGCTCGAGTTTTGTGCAGTATTTAATATCATTGTATTGCTCATTGTGAAGCTTATAGTCTGTACGAATATATTCATTTTAGGTTCTGTAATACTGTACTTGAAAACAAAAAGATGTTTTTAAGCAACATGCAAAGCGCATGCCGCGTACTACGTAAAACTAGTATTATGACATTGCGCCAATATAAAAAACTTATGCGCTCGGAAGGTTTTCAATTGGTGTCACAACAAGGTGTGGTTGTTGATGAAGTGACGATTTATGGAATGCTGCGTTTGCGCTTGTACAGCTTTTGTAATTTTTATGTGCAGGTATTGTTCAATAAGAATGATCACAAATTGTTAGAAGTAAAAGCGCTTGAAAGTGATGACGATTGGCAGGCCTATTTAGACGCTAAAGATTTAAAAACTTTTTATTGAGCCTGTTCGCGTGTCGCCAATAGATGGAAGATATTGACAGCGGATAGAAAAACATTAAGAATTAGAACAGGCATACTTTCAATGGCGACGCCGTATATTACAAAGAGCAAGGCGCCCACCAAATTCCAAATGCGCAACTGTTTTATTTTTTTCATCGACAAGGAAAGTCCAACACAAGCCATCGCGGCGTAACCAATTATTTCAGTTGTTATCATATTTTCTTGCTTTGCTGAAGGGTATACTTGTTTTGCGCTGCAGAGTTACGCTATTGAAATAAGGAAACAGGTAGGCTTCTCATATTTAAGTGTAGCAGGAGGTCGCTGCGCATAAAAAAAAGGCCCACGTTTGCGTGGACCTTTTTTTTATATTGTTCTGCTAAAACTATTTCTTTTTCGCAGGTGCTTTTTTAGGAGCGGCTTCTTTTTTAGGAGCAGCTTCTTTTTTAGGAGCGGCAGCTTTTTTAGGAGCAGCAGCTTCAGTGGCAGCGGCAGCAACTTTTTTAGGAGCAGCCTCTTTTTTAGGAGCGGCAGCTTTTTTAACTACAGTACCTTTTTTAGCAGCAGCTTTTTTAGCGGCAACTTCAGTTTTTGATGCTTTTGCTGGTCTTGAATTTCCAGTAGATCCTTTGAATCTTTTTCCTTTGGCTGTTTTTTTATCTCCTTTTCCCATGGTTAATTATTTATTTATTTGTGGTTGATTGGTCAAATGTAATTAAAATATTTTTTCTGTGTCAATAATAGTGTCAATGGTTTTTAGAAAAATTATGCAAAAAAAAAGGTTCATGAAACATGAACCTTTTTTTGTTTGCGATAAATCGCTGATTACTTTTTCTTAGCAACCGCTTTTTTAGCAACTACTTTTTTAGCAACCGCTTTTTTAGGAGCAGCAACTTTCTTAGCAGGAGCAGCTTTTTTAGCAACCGCTTTCTTAGGAGCAGCAGCTTTCTTAGGAGCAGCAGCTTTCTTAGCAGGAGCAGCTTTCTTAGCAACTACTTTTTTAGGAGCAGCAGCTTTTTTAGCTGGAGCTTTTTTCACAGCGCTAACAGTTTTTTTAGCAGCAGCTACTTTTGTTGTTTTCTTCGCAACTGAAGATTTTGTTGTTTTTACTTTTCCCATGATTAAAATTTTAAATGGTTGATTAAGTCAAATGTAATTAAATAATCTATTCGCTGTCAACAATGTTATCATTCCTTTTGTAAAATTCTTTTTCGAGTAATTCCGACTTCTTAATTACTTGTTTTGTCCACTCCAATAAAGTTTCTGTTTTTTCTGAATCACTTAATTTATATGGTGCTTCAGAAGTATTTATTTTCCATCGAAGATGATGTAAACATATCGCTGCACTGACGGAAATATTAAAACTCTCTGTGAATCCAAACATTGGAATGTTAATAAATTCATCACATTCTTCCATTGCGATTTTTGAAAGTCCTGGTTCTTCCGATCCAAAAAGCAAAGCGAATTTTCCTTTCGTAATATCAAAATCTTCGAGAGCACAACTTTTTGAATGAGGCGTTGTGCCAACAATTCGGTAGCCTTTTTTTTTCAGTTCGCGAATGCAATCGACGGTATTGTTTTTTTCTTTGTTGTATTTATTTAGCGTGATCCATTTTGTTGAACCCATCGCCACGTCGGGGTTAATCAAGTATTCGTTTTCGTTTTCAATTACGTGAATATCTTGCACGCCAAAGCAATCGCAAGAACGCATGACGGCACTTGCATTGTGTGATTGAAAAATATCTTCGAGCACAACAGTCATGTATTTTGTTCGGTGCTCGATGTTGTTTTGGAAAAGATTTTTTTTGTTTTCGGAAATAAATCCGCTCAAAAATTCAAGTAATTTTTCTTTTTGTGGCATGGCTCAATTTTTTACTACAGTACAACAAGGTTAATATTTTTTGAGATGCATTGCTAATGGTGAAAAAAGTTTCTAAATTAACGTAGAATTAAAATTACACACTATGAAAACCATTCTTACATTATTTTGTTTTGTTGTGTGTTTGACTGTACTGATGAGTTCATGTGCATCGGGAGGGCGTCAGGCAGGACACCAAGAGAAGTTGGATCTCTTTCACTTGGAGAAGGAGGTGAAGTAGTTGTTGGGGAAATAAGACAAAAAAAAAGAGACATTGGAAAATGTCTCTTTTTTTTGAGTTGATTGGCAACTTACTCTTCGTCGTGTTCTTTGTGTTCTTCTGTTTTTGTTTTGTCGGCTGTTTTGAATAATCTTTCTTCTTCCGGCACATTGATATTCCATACGCGCAGTAAAAAATCATATAGTCCTTCTGGATCTAATCTTTTTGCGATGATCTTTTTGTCTTTATCTAATAAATACATCACTGGTGTGGAATAGATGTCGTAGAAATCTCTGAAGCGCGATTGATGTGTGGTGTCGCTTACGTTCGTCCATTTTTCTAAACCTGTTTCTTTGACGAATTTTTTGAATCCTGGAGTTTCGTATTCGATGTTTACCGAATACACCACCAAGCTGTCTTTGAAGGGAGCGGCATCGGTAATTTTTTTAAGTTTTGGTGTTTGCGATTTACAGTGGCCGCAATCAGAATCCCAAAACCAAACTACAGTGTAGGGCGATTTTATTTTGCTGAGTTGGTGAATTTTTCCGTCAAGTCCATCCAATTTGAGGTCGCGTGCTTCTTGTCCGCAACCCACATATTGTAAGCTTTTTGCACGTGTAATCATTTTGGCTAAAGTAGTTTCGTTTACCCACGGACACATTTTTTTAGCGTAATATTTATTTACCAAATGCACAAACACTGCGTCGAAACACATGATTTGTGAGCGTTCGTATTTACTGGTGATGGTGTGTAAAACATACTTAAACATTTCGGGATTTGCTTTTGCCTTCTCTACTAAAAAATCTGCAGCAGCGATGAGTGAGTCGAAATCTTGCGCAATCACTTTATCAAAATAGCGCACCAATTTAGGGTGAAATAGTGGAGTGCGAATAAGTCCTTCTTCTGAGAAATCAATTTTGTCCCAAAAGTGATTTTTGTAGTGTTGGTACTTTAGGGTGTCGTTTGCAAGGGTTGTTGGAATTTCTACTTCTTGCATTAATAAAAATATTTTAGACAAAAGATGTGTTGGATGCGCAGCGATGTAATCTTTTTGATCTTTGTCGACTTCATTATTGGTGTTTGATATTTTTTCTTCCAACGTTTTAACGAGGTCGCTTTTGTTTTCTTTTTTTGCAAGATCTAAAGCTTTCATGAGCGAATCTCTTTCTTTGCCTTTTTTGTTTACCCAGCGATTGTGTTCAAAGAACAAAATGTTTTGCTCCGATCCTTTTACTTTCATGTTTTTTGAATAGTCACCAGTATCGGTTACCATAGTGAAATGTTGTTCGTTTTGGATGATGACATCAAAGTAGCTTTTTTTGTCTTTTGGTACTATCATATATATACCGTGTTCAAGAGCGGTGTCTTGTTTGATGGTGGCCCAACCTTTTATCACTGGAATGGTGTCTTTGATGAATTGCTGGTTGCCGTAGTAGTGCGCTAAAAAAATAATGGAGTCTTTGTAGTGGTTGATTTTGATTTTGATATCGGTTCCGCTTTGTGCGCTGATAGACAAGGCAAAGAGCAAGGAGCCAAAAAGTAGAGCAATCTTTTTCATATATTTCAGTATTGTAAAGTAAGCGCTGCAAAAGTAAGCAAAACTAGTGCCACTCTGAAATGCAATTGTAAGGTGCAAAACAGTTTAGAGGCTAAGTTTGAGTTAAAAATAAGTGGTGGCAAGTAATTTTCAAAAAAAAAGATCGAAATGCTTTTCTTTCTTTCGCAAAAAGAGTTATTTTTAAATCAGTTCATTGAACAAAAGAAATTGAAGGCTTCCACACAGACAAGCTCGAGAAACTTAACACCTATTTATTTTGGAGTAATGCTCATGCGAGCATAGGGCGTGCCTGACTTGTTTCAGGATTACCGAATTTCGCGGCATCTTCATACGTCCACTTTTCAAGTTTCTTCAGGTCAGTTCTGTGTGGTTTTTTTTTGTTTGGCCATTTTTTGCTGTAGAGCTCGCCATACTTGTTTTTATTGCGATTTAGGGTTGTCTATTTAGAGGGCTCTAAACTATTTTTTGAATTCCTCTAATATATTCTTATTTTTGCGTGAAAGTGACTAACATGAATTCATCTACAGAAGAAGATTACCTAAAGGCAATTTATAAGCTAACGCCTAAATATCCCGATGGTGTATTGACCTCGGCTATTGCAGAAGCGCTGGAAACAAAGGCGTCTTCGGTAACCGATATGCTTAAGAAATTGTCGGAAAAAGGATACATCAACTACGTTAAATACCAAGGTGTTACCTTGCAGCCGATTGGCGAAGAGGTGGCGATTCGTGTTATTAGAAAGCACCGACTGTGGGAGGTGTTTTTGGCTGAAAAATTAGATTTTACTTGGGACGAAATTCACGATATAGCGGAACAATTGGAGCACATTGTCTCCGTTAACCTGATTGACCGTTTGGACAAATACCTTGGTTTTCCCAAGTTTGATCCGCACGGCGATCCTATACCTGATAAAAACGGAAAATTCCAAAAGGTGAAAGATGTTGCCTTGAGAGATCTTAATATTGGTGATGTCGCTTTGTTGGTGGGTGTTCGTGAGCACTCCAAGGAGTTTTTGCAGTACTTAGAAAACATTAATTTGCTGCTAGGCTCTAAAATTGAGGTGGTGAATAAATTTGCTTTCGACGAATCGGTATTGGTGAAGATCAATGGAAAAAGCGAAATCATGCTGTCGAGTTTACTGTGCAAAAACATAAGTGTCACTCATGAAAAACCTAAGAAATAGTTTTCTTTTAACCTTGGTGCTTGCTTTGTTTTTTGCTTGTGGTGGCAGCGGAAGGCAAAGTACTTCTAAAATATACATTGTTACTACTACAGGCATGATTGCCGATGCGGTGAAAAACATAGCCGACACTTTGTTTGAGGTAGAGGCATTGATGGGACCTGGCGTTGATCCACATTTGTACAAAGCCAAACAAAGCGATACTAAAAAATTGTTGGCAGCCGATGTGGTGTTTTACAATGGTGTTCACCTTGAGGGAAAAATGGCGGAGTCACTTGAAAGTCTTGCCAAAACAAAAGCGGTGTTTGCCGTGGCCGATGGCATTTCCGAATCCCGACTGATCAGCACTTCTCAGTTTTCAGGAACGCATGATCCGCACATTTGGTTTGACGTCACTTTGTGGATTGACGTTGTGAAGTATGTGAATTTAAAATTACAGGAAAAATACCCTGAACACAAAGCGCACTTTCAGCAAAATACCGTTAAGTATCTTAACCAATTGGTGCAATTCAACACCTGGGTGGCCGAAGAAGTAAATAAAATTCCTGACTCCGTTAGGGTGCTTGTTACGGCCCACGATGCCTTTGGTTATTTTGGTCGCGTATACGGTATGAAAGTAGAAGGATTGCAGGGAATATCCACAGTTTCTGAACCAGGATTGAAAGACATTACTGCTTTGGTTGAGCATATTTCATCTTCTAAGGTGAAGTCTATATTTATGGAGTCATCGGTATCGGCACGATTTATTAATGCAGTGGTGGAAGGGTGCAAACAAAAAGGGCACAACCTGAAATTGGGTGGTACTTTGTATTCTGATGCAATGGGAGCAGCGGGAACCGAAGAAGGGACCTACATCGGAATGATTCGCCACAATGTAAACACCATCGTAGTTGGTTTAAAATAAGTTGTATGATCATTCACACTGAAAATCCAATCATTGAAGTACACGATCTCACGGTGAGTTACAACAACAAACCGGTATTGTGGAATGTTGATTTTACACTTCCCGCAGGTGAAATGATAGGGATCATTGGTCCCAATGGTGCGGGGAAATCTACCCTGCTTAAATCATTGATGAATCTTATACCGAACAACAGTGGATATATCAAGTTGTTCAACGACGATTTAGATAAGGTGCGCCACAAAATCTCATATGTTCCACAGCGCGAATCGGTCGACTGGGATTTTCCTGCTAGTGTCATGGATGTGGCATTGATGGGGCGGTACAAACCGAACAATATTTTTAAAAGATTCACTTCTGAAGACAAAGACATTGCTGCCGAAGCGTTGAAACGCGTGAATATGTTGGATTATGCCAAGCGACAAATATCGCAATTATCGGGAGGTCAGCAGCAACGTGCTTTTTTGGCGCGCGCCTTGGCACAGCAGGCTGATTTGTATTTGATGGATGAGCCTTTTGCAGGCGTTGATGCCTCCACAGAAAAAACAATTGTTGAACTTTTTATGTCGATGAAAGCAGAAGGTAAAACCATTTTGGTGGTGCACCATGACTTACAATCGGCTGCCGATTATTTCAATTGGATACTACTGGTTAATACTCGTTTGGTAGCCTCTGGTCCAACCAAGGAAGTGTTTACCCCCGAAATGCTGCGCGAAACCTATGGTGGAAAATTGACCGTATTGACGAAGGTTGGTGAAATCATTGCAGAAACCCAGTTTCCAATTCGCGAAAGCTAATGACTGCTTTTCAAAATATCATTGATTTTCTTTCGCTGAAAGAAGCAAATGTGCGCTATGTGGTATTGGGTACAATATTGTTGAGCGTTGCTTCATCGGTGATTGGTTGTTTTGCTTTACTGCGCAAACGCGCCTTAATTGTTGACTCTATATCTCATTCAATTTTGCCAGGTGTGTGCATAGGTTTTATGGTTTCGGGTACCAAAGATCCATTTTTTTTATTGGCAGGCGCCATGCTTACAGGTTGGTTGTCCATTTACTTTATCGACATTATCACGCGCTATTCTAAAATAAAAGCAGATACAGCGATCGGTTTAAATTTGTCGGTGTTTTTTGCTGTCGGAATTTTGCTACTGACAGTGATTCAAAATTCGGGAAACCCTAACCAGTCTGGTTTGTCAGACTTTCTGTTTGGAAAGGCAGCCACCATGGTGCTAGCGGATCTTTACGTTTTTGGCGGTATGGCTTTGTTTGTCATCTCTGGTGTTGCGTTATTTTACAAGCAATTTGTGTTGCTGTCATTCGACTTGCATTTTGCGAAAACCATTGGATTGAACATTAAATTTTACGAATTTATTTTGTCGATTCTCACCGTAATGGCTGTTGCCATTGGTATACAAACAGTGGGGGTGGTGCTGATGGCGGCAATGCTGATTACACCCGCTGCGACGGCTCGGTATTGGACTGATAACTTGCGCAAAATGTTGGTCATCGCTGCTGTGATTGGCGCCTTGTCAGGCATTGTTGGCGCCTTTATTTCGTACTCCTATGAAAATATGCCCACAGGTCCTTGGATCGTTATTGTTTTTTCTTTGATAGCCATGTTGTCGATGATTTTTTCGCCCAAAAAAGGCATTGTTGCCAAATGGATGCGTCAGCGCAGGAATGCGCACAAAATGATGGAAGACAATATTCTTAAAGCCTTTTACCATTTGGGTGAAAAGGAAGGAGATTTTTTCAAAAAAAGAACGGTGGAAGACCTTATGGGTTTGCGTAAATTTGAAAGAAACAAATTGTTGAACGGATTGAAATGGCTGAGTGCTGAAAACACAATAGTGCACATCAATAATACTTACGTGTTGTCAAAAAGAGGAAAAGCAACAGGTGCTAGAATTGTGAAAATACACCGTTTGTGGGAACTGTATTTAAAAAAATATTTGCGTGTGGCCGACGATCATGTGCACGACGATGCCGAAACCATTGAGCACATCATCACGCCTGAGCTAGAAATACAATTGGAAAAATTATTGGACTATCCAACAGAAGACCAGCACAACCAAAAAATTCCTTATTCAAAATAATATGGATTTAGTCATTATCATCACTGCTTGTTTGGTTGCTGTTACCAGTAGCATCATTGGCTGTTTTTTGATTTTGCGCAAGATGGCGATGGTCGGCGATGCGATTTCACATTCTGTTTTGCCAGGCATTGTAATTGCCTTTATGCTGGGGGGTACTTTGGGTTCGTGGTATTTGCTTTTGGGGGCTGCTGCCTTCGGCATTCTGACTACTTTTTTAATAGAATTTTTTAATAAAAGGGGAGGGATGCAGCACGACGCCACCATTGGTGTTGTATTTACGTCACTCTTTGCTTTGGGAATTATTTTGGTGACGGTTTATGCGCGCGATGTTGATATTGATCAGGATTGCGTTCTATACGGAGAGTTGGATCACGTTGCTTTTGAAGAAGGGAAAAACATATTTGGACTCCTAATTCCTTATACCATATTGCGCCTGTCGGTGATGTTGCTTTGCGTTTTGGCCTTGGTTGTTTTTGGTTATCGCGGATTGTTTTTAACCACGTTTGATCCGGCTTATGCCGCTACGATAGGTATTTCAGTAATGGCGTGGCACTATATTTTAATGGCGGCGGTATCCTTGTCAACCGTGCTTTCTTTCGGGTCGGTGGGCGCTATTTTGGTGGTGGCTTTTTTAATCACACCTCCTGCAACTGCTTATTTGCTAAGTGATAAATTGAAGCAAATGATTTTGTTGTCTTTGGTTTTTGGTGTGAGTGGATCTGTCGTTGGCTACTATTTCGCAGCGGCTATCGATGGCGCTACATCGGCTGCTATTGCTAGTGTTTTGGGTGCGCAATTCATTGTTGTTTTTGCTTTCAAAGCCGTGCAGAAAAAATATTTCTCTGCGCCAAATATACCAGTGGTTTAATTTCTTTTTTGAAGTTTTAAATTGACCAGGTATAGCATGAATGTGTTTGTTTGGATCTGAAAGTGAATTTGCCTGTCAGTGTTAAAGCTTTAATTTCGCCAGACATTTTAGGAATAATTTGATCAAGTAATTGTGTTTGTTGAACGCATGTGTTTTTATTTGTGACGATTTTGTGGCGCGGTGCTGCAGTGTATAAATAGAAAGTTGTAAAATACTTGTCGTGCACGCTGCAGAAAATACACTTATCTTTGTGTTCTTAGCGCTGCGGTTGTAGCTCAAGTATTAAAAATAATGATCATGACTTTTTCTGAACTGGGCTTAAACGCTGCCTTATTGCAATCTCTTGAAGAAAATAAAATTTTAACACCTACAGAAATACAGGAAAAAGTAATTCCTTTTGTGTTGAGTACGCGCAAAAATTTGGTAGGTGTTTCGCAAACAGGAACCGGAAAGACAGCGGCCTTTGGTTTGCCAATTTTACAACTTATCAATCCGCATTTAATACAAACGCAAGTACTGGTGATTGTGCCTACACGTGAGTTGGCGCAGCAGGTGGCGAAAGATTTATTTGTGTTTTCGCGTTACATTGTACGCATTCATACGGAGGCTTTATTTGGCGGGAAGAAAGTAGAAGAACAAATTAAAAAATTAGCAACACCCAAGCATATTTTGGTGGCCACACCGGGCCGACTCGTTGATTTAATGAATAGAAAAATAGTGGATCTATCGCATCTTAAATTTTTGGTGATGGATGAAGCCGATGAGATGTTGCGCATGGGATTCAAGGCTGATGTGGAAAGAGTGTTGCGCGCTTGCAAACCTGCTGTGCGCAAGTTTTTGTTTACTTCAACCATGCCTGCTGAAATCAAAGAAGTAGCGCGACAATATTTGGGTGAGGGTGTGGATGAAATTCACATTAAACCGCAGGAATTTGTCAATAGAAATATTGCGCACCAATACATCGCGTATGCTTTCGGTTACAAATTTGAATTTTTAAAAAGCTATTTGTTGCAGCATCCCGAAGAGCGCGGAATTGTTTTTTGTAGAACACAAGCTGCGGTCAAATTACTGCAACAACAGTTGACAGGATGTGACATTAATGCGGGTTCTTTGTACGGCGATTTGAGTCAATTTGAACGCGATAAAGTGATGTCGGCTTTCAAAGGAAAACGCATTCAAGTGCTTGTTGCTACTGACGTTGCAGCGCGTGGTCTTGACGTTGCTGATTTAAATTTTGTGGTGCATTATCATTTGGCAGAGAACGAAGCGCAATATGTGAATCGCAGCGGACGAACGGCGCGCGCAGGTAAAACAGGAGTGTCTATTTCAATGGTGCAAGACGACGAATTGTTTCAAATAAAAGAAATAGAAGAGGTTATTAAAGTTCAGTTTTCTCCAGTGAAATTAAATGTAGAGATAGCGAAAGCGCTTTCTATTGATTTGGAATTGAAGATCAACATTGGCACGCGGCATGAACTCAATATTGCATCCTTTAAAGAATTTTTATTGGAGCACTGTGGTTTGAAAGACGAGGCGATTCGCGACGTGAAATTGTACCGTGCAGAATGCACTTTCGTGATTGATTCGCGCTACGAAAATCAGTTGATGAAGAACATTCACAATGCCAAGTTTTTTCACCAGCGAATAGTGGTAGAGAAAGTGTAATTGTTCTTGCGCAACAATTAATCCATAAATGGGTACGGGTAATTTTTGGGCGGATTTAAATTTTCTTTGATCGTGCGTGCGCTAACCCATCGCAGCAAATTGATGTAAGATCCGGCCTTGTCATTGGTGCCCGAACTACGCGCTCCGCCAAATGGTTGCTGGTTCACTACTGCTCCGGTTGGTTTGTCGTTGATGTAAATGTTTCCCGCCGAGTTCTCTAATGCTTTTAACGCTTGTAAAAGCGCGAATTTATCCTCGGAAATAATGGCGCCGGTTAGTGCGTATTCACTTGTTTCATCAACTAGTTTCAATGTTTCTTCGTATTGATCGTCGTCGTAAACATAAATGGTGAGAACAGGGCCGAAGATCTCTTCGCACATCGTTTTGAATTTTGGATTTGTGGTAAGCACCACTGTGGGTTCAATGAAATAGCCTTTGCTGTCGTCGTATCCACCGCCAATTAAAATCTCAGCATCTTCTGAAGCTTTGATGTATTGAAGGTAAGTGGCTATTCTATTGTAAGCCCTTTTGTCGATCACTGCGTTAATGAAATTTTCAAAGTTTTCAGGTGGTCCCATTTTAAACGAAGCGATGTCTTTCAAAAGACCTTCTTTTACAGCAGGCCATATTGAATTAGGGATATAGGCGCGTGATGCCGCCGAACATTTTTGTCCTTGATACTCAAAAGCGCCGCGTGCAAGCGCTGTAATGAGCACGCGAATATCGGCCGAGTGATGGGCCATTACAAAATCTTTTCCTCCCGTTTCACCCACGATGCGTGGATAGGTTTTGTAAATGTCGATATTGTTACCAATTGTTTTCCAAAGTGATTTGAAAACTTTTGTAGAACCAGTGAAGTGTAAACCTGCGAAATTTTTGTCGTTGAAAATCACCTCGCCAACTTCGGGGCCGTCGGCAATAACCATGTTGACAACGCCGTCAGGCAAACCAGCTTCTTTAAATATCTCCATTAAAAAATAGGCAGAGTAGGCTTGCGCTTCATTGGGTTTCCACACGATGGTATTTCCCATTAGGGCTGGTGCTGCAAATAAATTTCCGGCAATGGCGGTGAAGTTGAAGGGTGTTAGCGCGAAAACAAATCCTTCAAGAGGGCGGTACTCCACTTGGTTGCTGATTTCAACAGTAGATGAAGGTTGGTCGGCGTAAATTTTTTCAAGAAAATACACGTTGAAACGCAGGAAATCGGCGAGTTCACAAGCGGCATCGATCTCTGCCTGATACGCGTTTTTTGATTGACCAAGCATGGTGCTGGCCAAAATTTTATATCGCCATTTTTCAGATACGAGGTCGGCCGCTTTTAAAAATATTTTTGCTCTTTCTGTCCATGGCATCGCGCTCCATTTTGCCTTTGCGGCAAGGGCGGCGTCAATTGCCATTTGCACATGTTCTCTGTTGCCAACAGCATAAGTTCCTATTTGATGCTGTAAATCGTGCGGCGGAAAAATCGCGATTTTTTTACCACTGTGTATTTCTTTTCCACAAATGTACAATGGAACATTGATGTGCTGTGTTCTCAAATACGCGATCTCTTCTTGAAGTAGTTTTCTTTCTTTGCTTTCAGGAGCAAAAGAGTAAGTGATTTCATTTTCGGGTATTGGGAAATGAAAGGCGTTGTTCATGGTTTTAGTTTAATACAAATTTTGCAAGCAGATCGAATTTTGGAATGTACACATCAAAGTCTTCCCCCGTGTCGAGGTTTTGAAAAGTATAGTGTCCTTCCATGGTGCCAATTCCTGTTTTTAAATCTGTGCCAGATTCATAGCGGTATTCCTCCCCAGGATGTAAAATGGGTTGTTGTCCCACCACACCATCGCCTTCTACTTCGAGTTGTTCGCCAACAGAGTCCATGATATACCAATTGCGTGAAAGCAATTGCACGCGGTATTCCCCTAAATTTTTAATGGTGATTTTGTATGCGAATACAAAAACGCCTTCGCGCGGCATGGAATGTTTTTCTTTGAAAATTGATTCCACCGTGACTTCTATATTTTCTGTTATAAGTTTTTCCATAGTGTTGCTGCTATCTTAACGCACTTTTTATCAAAGAGGTTCCAAGTAACTGATAATAATCTCCGACAACACTTTTGAAATACACCAATACTTGGTAAACGTTTTCGGTTTGGTAGAAATTGCCTTCGTAGTATGCTTCGTCGGGTTTTGTTTCTTTATCGCGATGTACCACGTATTTATAGTTGTAGTAGCCTTGTTTGAGCAGTAGTGTTGTTTCGTAAGATTTGTTTTCTTCGTTGTATTTCATTTTTGCTTCTGGTAAAAATTCCCAGTTGCTGAGTTGTCCAAAAACATAAACATTGCCGTCACTTAGTGCTTTGTCGGCATTGAGTTTAAAATGAACATAGGTGTAGTCGGCCTCAATTTCGGCGCGATTGCCTTCCTGCACTTCAATGCTGAGTTCACCGTTGAGGTCACCGTAAAAGCGGTATTGTTTAAAGTTGCGCTTGTCGTCAGCCTTCAATAGTGTATGGTAAATGTGATCGGTAAATTCGTAGGTTAATACTCTTTCAGATTGAAAGCGCAGCGATCGTGTATCGAAGTAACGCCATTCATTTCCCGCAGGAAAATTATTTTCGCCGTCATAATTGTAGTTAAGGGCATCGTTGCTGATGAAGCGTGGTTTCAATCCGCTTACAGCCTGACTCCAATTGTAATTTTGCAACAGTACTACTTTGAATTCGGTGAAGGGATCGGTGATGTTGATTTGGCCGGCAGTGAGTATATTGAAATCCAATTCGTGCTTGTAGTATTGTTCACTCGGAATGCTTGATGCGCGCAAATTGGCTTGTACTTCCAACTGATCGTCGAGTACCATAAAGCGCATGGTCAGCACTACATTGTCGGGGTTGTAATCTTGGTATACTTTAACAAGGTAATTGCCCGATTTGGTGATTTGAAAATTCTCATGTGGAAAGGCTACAGAATAGTGAATGTATTTTTGAAAAGTGTTGAACGAATATTCGTAGCCCGAAATATTTTCTTCGGAGTAGCCTTTGAGGTAATCAGAAGTAAACATATTGTTGGTTGGTTGCCAGTCGGGAGTGCAATGCACTATTGTATAAGTGTAGTTGTTGATGGCGGGACTCAAATCGTCAAAACTCAACAAGAATTGTTCTCCCGAATTGAGGGCAATGATGGGAAAAGAAAGCTGAAATGTTTTGGGGTGAAGCAGTGGAGTGCGGATGTTTTTTTTGTAAATATGATTGTCGTAACGCAAGTATTGATCACTGTAATAGCCCGTGTCGACAGCTGTTTGAGCGAAGATGTAGAGTGGGCAAATCAATGCGAATAGGGCTGCTTTCATTTCAATATACTTTCAAAAACCGCACCATGTTTTATAAGGGAGCAGCGGTGGAATCTACAATCACATCTTCAATTTTCAACGAATCCAATTCCACAACGGTGGTGTCAATGCGTGGCACCAATACTCTGCAGTTGTGTGCTTTCTCAATAGGGAAAGGTTCTTTTGGGTACATGGTTGGTTGTATCGAAGATTTTTTATCGGCATATACTTTTTGTAAAAAGAGTCCAAATACAGGAAGTGCTGTTTTCATCGCTTCACCAGTGGCTGAGTTTTTAAAGTGAATAACGCGGTCTTCGGCTCCCACCCATGTGCCACCAATGAGATCGCTGGTAACACCAACGTACCAGCCGTCGGAATAATTGCTTGACGTTCCTGTTTTACCACCCATTTGGTTGCGCCCAAAAATTGAATATTGAAATAGCGCTTGCGATGTGCCCCTGTTTTCTTCAACGGTACCGCGAAGCATATAAGACATGAGCCATGCTGTTTCCTCGCTAAGTGCACGTTCTTTTTCAACGGTGAATCGGCCAATTTCTTCGCCTTTTTGGTTGACTACATGTGTTACTAAAATGGGTTTTACTTTGTATCCTCCATTGATGAAAGGCGCATAGGAAGAAGTCAATTCAATTAGTGAAACATCATTGGAGCCCAGGCCAATTGACGGAACTGGTTCAAGGGGACTATTGATGCCACATTTTTTTGCGGTTTCAGCAACGTTTTCAGGGCCACATTCCAAGGTCAATTGTACGGCGATACTGTTGATCGAATTGGCCATAGCTTGGCGCAAGGTGAGTGTGTCATAAGAAAAAACGCGACTCGCATTTTTAGGTTCCCAAATGTGGTGCACACCATTTTCGTCGTATTCGTGACGAACGTATCTGTCTATGCGCGTGTCGCAGGGACCGCTGCCTTGTTCAAAAGCAGTAGCGTAAACAAAGGGCTTAAAGGTAGATCCAGGTTGTCTTTTGGCTTGCACAATATGGTCGAACTTCGTGATTTTATAATTCCATCCGCCCACCCAGGTTTTGATGTGTCCATCTCGGGGATCCATGGTGAAAAATCCGCAACGCAGCATTTTTTTGTAATGCGCAAGTGAGTCCATTGAGCTAATGTTTTCCGTTTTGTATCCTTGATGCGTGTATACTACACAGCGATGCGGTTTGCGCAAAAAATACATGATGGTGTCTTCGTTTTCCCCCCATTTTTTTTTGAGTCCACGGTAAGCATCGGTTTGTTTGATTCCATTTTCAAGAAAATTCGGAATTTCTTGTTTGTTGCCATCAAGCCACGGATTTTGTCCGGCCCACTGTGCATCGAAGCGGCGCTGCAAAGTGGTCATGTGCTCGGTGACTGCTTCTTCAGCATGTTTTTGTAAACGCAAATCAATGGTGGTGTAAATTTTTAATCCGTCACTGTAAATATCATAACCATTTTCACTGCACCATTCGCTGAGTTCCCGCGCCACTGCTGCGCGCACGTACGGTACTTTACAGTCTTCTGAATTTTCAATGTGAAAATCAAGTGCAATGGGGCGAGCCATTGCTTTTTTGAAATCATCGTCGGAAATCACTTTGTGTTTTTTCATCAATGACAACACTACGTTACGGCGCTCGAGTGATTTTTCGGGGTGAAGTGCAGGACTATAGGTGGTAGTGGCCTTGAGCAAACCAATTAATATAGCCGCTTCGTCGATGCTCAGTTGCTTTGGCGTTTTGTTGAAATAGGTGCGTGCCGCGGTGTTGATGCCGAAGGCGTTGCTTCCAAAGTCAACAGTGTTCATGTAGAGCAACAAAATTTCATCTTTTGAATAGTTGTCTTCTAATCGTTTGGCCACCATCCATTCTTTCAGTTTGGTATTCACTGTGGCAATGCCCGGAATGCAGGTGAGTAGGCCTTTGTTGACTTTTCTGATTTTAAATAAATTTTTCGCCAATTGCTGACTGATCGTGCTGGCTCCGCGTTTGTCGCCTTTGATCATGTACCAGAAAATGGAAAGGTTGGCTTGCCAATCAATGCCGTGGTGTTCGTAAAATCGTGCGTCTTCTGTGGCGACAAGGCCTTTGTAAAATATTGGATTGATGTCTTTGAGTTCAACTGAAGATCTGTTTTCGCGAAAAAACTTGCCAATGAGTTGTCCGTCTGCTGCATAAATTTCAGAAGCCACCGGAAGGTCGGGATCTTTTAATTCACTTACAGATGGCATACTGCCCACCAACCACAAAAAGTTGTGTTGTATGGTGAGGTACAAAAATGATACAACGATGATGGTGTAACGGTAGCGTTTTTTAGACCAAATATATTTTGCGCCACTTTTTACTTTGTCGAGAGCTTTCATACTTCTATTTCGTTTTTTGTAGGAGGAGTGCGTAATCTTTCGCAAAGTAGGTGAGTATCACATCGGCACCTGCACGGCGCATGCTGTAAAGTGTTTCAGGCATAGCTTTGTTGAAATCCAACCATCCGTTGTTGCAAGCAGCAGTGAGCATGGCGCACTCGCCACTTACGTGATAGGCGGCCACTGGAATAGGAAATTCGTCTTTCAGTGCTTTGATGACATCTAAATAATGCAGGGCTGGTTTTACCATCAGAAAATCAGCGCCTTCGGTGAAGTCTAAATCGGCTTCCAATAAAGCTTCTCTGCTGTTGCGCGGATCCATCTGGTAGCTTTTTTTGTCGCCGAGTTTGGGTGCCGAATTTAACGCATCTCTGAACGGACCGTAAAAAGCACTCGCGTATTTTGCAGTGTAGGCCATGATGCCTGTGTCGTGAAAACCATTGTCGTCGAGTTCATCGCGCAAAAAGCCAATACGGCCATCCATCATATCCGACGGACCAATTAAATCTATGCCCGCTTCGGCTTGCGCCAAAGCCATCTTCGACAAAATGGGCAATGTTTCGTCGTTGAGAATTTTTCCGTTTTTCACCAAGCCGTCATGACCATCGGAACTATACGGATCCATCGCGACATCGCTGATAAGGATGATGTGCGGAAAGCGTTTTTTTATTTCTTTGATCGCTCTGAGGTAAAAGTTTTTAGAGCTATAGCTGTAAGTTGCGGTTTTGTCTTTGTGTTTTTCTTCCACGCTCGGAAAGAGAATGAAAGAGTGCAAACCGAGTTTCACGCAGCTGTCGATTTCACGCAACAGGTGTTCTATTGAAAGTCGGAAGTTGCCCGGCAGTGAAGCGATCTCGCTCTTGATGTTGGTGCCGTCTACCAAAAAAAGTGGATAAATCAAATTCGAAAGATCAAGTGATGTTTCTTTCGACATTTCTCTGATTGCTGCAGATGTTCGGCGGCGTCGTGGACGTATTTGCATAAGCTCAATTTTCAATTCCTAACAATATTAAGAAAGAGTTGGGTATTAAAGCAGTGTAAAACGAAAATTTTAAATTTTAAACACTTTCTTATCTACCTTTGAATGGTGAAGAATTTCCTGCTGAAGCATAAATTCAAATTGCTATTTATTGTCCTTTTTGCAGGATGGTTTTACTTTTTAATTCCGTCACCTTTGTTTCAATTGCCCAAAAGCACAGTGGTCTATAGTGCCAATGGCAACTTGATGGGCGCGCGCATTGCCGATGACGGACAATGGCGTTTTCCGGCTGAAGACTCAGTGCCCTTCAAATTCACGCGCCTGATCACACTTTTTGAAGACGAGTATTTTTACTATCACCCTGGAGTGAATCCTATTTCAATGGGAAAAGCCTTGTGGAGCAATGTGCGCAAGATGCGTGTTAAGCGCGGGGGAAGCACGCTCACCATGCAAGTAGCGCGAATGGCGCGCGGAAACAACAGTCGAAATATTTGGAATAAGGGGATTGAAACTTTTTGTGCCGTCCGCATTGAAGCTGCTTATTCAAAAGAAGAGATTTTGAATTTATACGCGTCAAATGCGCCATTTGGAGGAAATGTGGTGGGCTTAAGCGCTGCGTCGTGGCGCTATTACGGGCGCGAACCTTCGCAACTCTCCTGGGGGGAAATGGCCACCATCGCGGTATTGCCAAATGCACCATCGCTTATTTTTCCCGGAAAAAATCAAGCGCGTTTGTTGAATAAACGCAATCAGTTGTTGCATAAATTAATGACGGCAGGGGATTTGACAAACGAAGATTATGAATTGGCCATTGCGGAACCTTTGCCCGGAAAACCTAGAGAATTGCCCGATATTGCGCCGCATCTTATTGGATTTTTTGAGAAAAATGGACAAAAGGGCGAGCGCATCACTTCGGCTTTGAATTATGAATTGCAAGCCCGTATTTACAAACAACTCAAGCGCTTTCAAACAGCATATTCCTTAAATGAAGTGCACAATTTGGCGGCAATTGTGGTAGAAGTGAAAAGCGGAAAAGTACTTTCTTACATTGGTAATATTGCGGGAAAAGCAAAAGAAAAAGGGGAGGATGTCGATATTATTCAGTCGGCGCGCAGTTCGGGCAGTATTTTAAAACCCTTCTTGTATGCCGCTGCGGTAGATGAAGGGATGAAGTTGCCCGACGCTTTGGTGAACGATATTCCCTATACTTTCGCTGGTTATTCTCCACAAAATTACGAGTTGTCGTACGACGGTGTTGTACCCATGTCGCACGCACTCACTCGCTCGCTCAACATTCCATTCGTGTTGTTGCTGAAAGAATATGGCGTGCAGCGTTTTTTAGATAAGTTGAATGCCATCGGTTTTTCATCGCTGAATCGTACGTCAAATAATTACGGACTCTCCCTGATATTAGGTGGAGGCGAGGTGAAGTTGATGGATCTCGCGAGCTCTTACCGCAAGATGGCTTACGATTTACAAATACAGTCGCGCCCTGCGCAATCCCTGCTGTTTGCTATTGCTCAGGCGAACAATGCTCCATCAAAAAAAACGGCGAATTATTCGCAAAGTGCCATTTGGCATACCTTTGAAACAATGAGCAACGTTGTTCGTCCGCGATCGGAAGATGGTTGGCAACAATTTTTGGGAGGACGAAAAGTGGCCTGGAAGACAGGAACCAGTTTTGGTCACCGCGATGCATGGGCTGTTGGCGTCACGCCTGAATACGTGGTAGCGGTTTGGGTGGGCAATGCATCGGGAGAAGGTAGGCCCGATTTAACGGGTTTGAGTTATGCGGGTCCAGTACTCTTTAGAATTCTGCAATTTTTACCGGCTACCACGTGGTTCAAAGAACCAGGCGGCATGGCGTCGCTGCGCGTTTGCAAGCAAAGTGGTTTTCGCGCTGGCGCAAATTGTGATGGGGTGTATTGGCAAAAAAGTAGTGCCAAAGGATTGGAGGCGGCTACTTGTCCTTACCACCAAAAAATATTTTTAGATCAAAGTCAGCGTTTTGTGGTCAACAGCAATTGCTATCCGGTAGATTTGATGAGTAGCAAAAATTGCTTTGTTCTGCCCCCGTTACAGGCGTTTTATTACAAATACAGATCAACCGATTACAAAGAATTACCGCCCAATTATCCTGGTTGTTTTGAAGAAAAAAACACAGTGAATATTGTGTATCCATTGAACGGCGCAAAAGTTTTTGTGCCGCGCAATTTGTCGGGAGAACACGAAGAATTGATTTTTGAGGCGGTGCACAATAGAAAAAACAGTGTGGTACACTGGCATTTGGATGGCAATTATTTGAGCACGACCACAGGTGTTCACCGCATTTCCTTGCGTCCATCAATAGGCAAACACAAGCTTACCGTGGTGGATGAATTTGGCAACGAAGACAGTGCTGTTTTTGATTCGAGCGAGAAGTAGACAGTCTTATTTGAACTCAGCGATAGTGCTGATTCCTCCTTTTACGACATCGCCAATTTTTACTTTGATTTCTGTTCCCAAAGGGAAAAACAAATCTACACGTGAACCAAATTTGATGAAGCCAAATTCAGCACCTTGTACTGCTTTGTCGCCTTCTTTAGAATAGCAAACAATTCGTCGCGCTAAGAAGCCGGCAATTTGACGGAAGAGCACTTCTTTGTTGTTTACTGTATTTTGAATCACCAAAGTAGAACGTTCGTTTTCTGTAGAACTTTTTGGATGCCATGCTATAAAATACTTACCAGGATGGTATTTCACGTATTTTACAATTCCGCTGATTGGGTTTCTGTTCACGTGCACATTGAGGGGCGACATGAAAATGCATACCTGAATGCGTTTGTCTTTGAAGTATTCTGTTTCAACCGTTTCTTCAATTACTACGACTTTGCCATCGCAGGGTGCTATGGCAAAAGCATCATTGAGAGTGGTGTGTCTTTTAGGGTTTCTAAAAAATTGCAACACGATCACCAGCAAAAAAGCAGCGATGGCGTAGGTAAAATAGTGTGCAATCACGCAGTTGGGACAAAAATATCTGGCCAAAAAAACCAAGAGTCCCGCTAGCAGCAGGGTCAATACGATGGATGCAATTCCTTCCCGGTGTATCATGAATGTATTTTAATTTGATGTGGGGCAAAAACCGAAGAAAAATCAATACGCTTTCGCTAAAATTTCAAGCCGATTTCAGCCCTTACCCCAACGTCATTTTTAAAGCTGTAGGCGTTGGTAATGCGCTCGTAAATTCCAATCGCGAAAAAGATGCCATAGGTGCTTCGTGGAACTATATACACTTGCTGAAGTGGAGCTAAACCGATAATGGGGTGGGTTACGGGTTTGCCATAAACGTCTTGCAATTGCTCGCTACTTATAGGGATTTGCAGTCCGAAATTGAACCATACATTGTCGCTAAAGTTTTTACATGCGGCGATACCTGGTAGAAAAAAGTTGAGTGGAGAGGTTTGAAAATTCAATTGGCTGATATTGCCAGCTTTTACGGATATGTTTTCGACAGAAAAGGAGAAGGGGAAATACCAACCTTTGTAGTTGCTTTTTGGAAATCGGTAATAAGAGAGTCCGTAACCATCAGAGTTGACTCCGGATTTATATGAAAAAGAAATCATTGACATCCGGTGATCTGTAGGAAGGGTCGTTGAAATCACAGTGGAGTCTTGGGCTGTGGCGAAAAAAAATCCTCCAAAGAATAATATGCTCGTTAGTAGGTATTTGTACATGTCAATTGTTGCTAATAAAGTGCGCAACTTGCAATAGAAAATACACCATCGGGGCAGCCAATAACAAGCCGTCGAAACGATCCAAAATACCGCCATGGCCAGGTAATATTGTACCGGAGTCTTTCACGCCCAAAGATCTTTTTAGCATGGATTCCACAAGGTCTCCCCAGGTGGCGAAAAGCACTACCGTAAAAGCCATCAATAGCCAAAAACCAAGTGATTCTGTGTGAAAGAAAAGGTGACAGAAATAACCCATTAGAAGAGAAATGAGTGCGCCACCAATGAATCCTTCCCACGATTTTTTAGGTGAAATTCGTTCAAAGAGTTTGTGTTTTCCAAATTTTGTTCCAGCAAAATATGCGCCGGTGTCGTTGGCCCACAGCATAAAAAAGAAGGCGAATACAATATCGAATTTTCGAGTGCTCCAAGTGGTGCTTTCGTTGAAATTGGAGAGTAGCAATAAACCGAATGGAAGCACAACATATGGCACACCTGCCAATGTTAGGGCGATATTTGCAAAAGGGTTTTCGGATTTTCGATAGAGCTCGATCACAAAAATCAATGCTGTGATGGGAATGGTGAATAATAGTCCGATTAAATAATTTCCCCCCAAAACGTAAGCCAAAATAGTGGTGAAACAAACTGCTCCCAATAGCATTCCGAAGAAAGCATTGGGTTTCATTTTTGACGTTTTGAACAAGCCGTAAAATTCATTTAAGCCAATGATCGAAACAACGCCGAACAGCGCAGCGAACGTGGCAAAACTGTACCAAGTTGCACTTAGCAGCACCAGCACAAATACAGCGCCGGTGGTGGCTCGTTGAGAAAGATTTGAGCTCAATTAGAAATCAAGATTGATTTGAAGCGGCGGTTTTTTTTCAGCAGCGCTATCACTTTCATCGTCTTGCTCAGCTACTTCTTTTGAAGATGTTTCTTCAGCAGGAAGTGCCACTTCACTTTCTTTCAGTTCTTGCTCTTCAACGATCGCATCGATTTTTTTGTCAACGTCGTCGTTTTTCTCTTCTGCACTTTCTTCGCCTGGACGCGTACCGAAAATTGCTTCTAAATCTTCTTTGAAGATCACCTCTTTTTCTAA
>CANFBW010000017.1 GCA_947444925.1 Flavobacteriales bacterium
AATTTAAGAAATTAACTACAATTACTTTAATAATGTTTCTCCTATTTTTCTACTTCAACGGATGATGCACCGTGAGGTGGTTTGACACCTGTTCCTGGTAACCGATACCGAAAGTCCAAATGGCTTTCACCCCATCCCCCGCCCCCTAATAAAGTTTGGTTACTCATAACAACCTCTGCAGGACACACCGAATATTCGTACTGTTTTATCTTGATTCTCCGTGGAATCCGAGCGTGAGAGCATGCAACCCTTTATTACAGCTTCCCTTTTCTATGTAAAGCCAACACAAAAAATACAATTAAAGAAACTGCAAAATAAATTGACAGAATCAAATTCCCTCTTTTGATTTTCTTCTCATCATACTTTAATCCTTTTATTTCCTCTTCTTTAAGAAAAATTCGACAAAGTATATACCCTGGAACTAAAGCCCCCAAAATTATATACAAATATCTTTGAATTTTGTCATCGGGCAATTGGATATAATTCAGAACACTAAAATTGAAAAAAAAGAAGATGTCGATTAAGCTGAAAAATATTATTACCAAGAAAAGTCCAACAGCGCTGATATATGCAATATCCTTGCTTTTACTACCTTCTTTGCTGTAATATTTATACATCAAAAAGAAAATAAATTTAATCATAATTCTTTACCTTAATATATTTGTTACTCCCTGAAAAACTTTATCTGTTACTCCTGTCACGTCTAAAATCCCTGTCACTATCCCTACAGCTGGGTTAATTTTATTCGACAACAATGAGACACTATACCCAACTTTCAACATATTACCTAGAGATGGATTATCCCATGCTTTTGCACCTGCATCATAAACTCCCATAACACCAACAATTTTGCCAGCTAACTTAGCTCCTTTAATGAGATTATCAACCATATCCATGTTGGAGGCATCTGCCGTTGCCTTAGCCATGGTAAATATAGTTTCTTTGGTGGCGGCAACAATCGCCATGCCCGCAAGCATTTTATTAGTATGTTCTAATTGGTTGTTCGTACTTGTATTTTGTTTAGTGGATGAAGCACGGGCATTCTGTCCAGTATTCGCTGTCGGCTTTGTTGTAGTCCCTGTCGTTGATGCGGCTACAGCAGTCTGTTCCTTTTTAGTTTTTCCTGCCGAAGCACCAGAAGTACCTGCTGATTTCTTGACTAACTTCTCCGAAGAACCCTGATTACTTTGAGTAGATTTACTTTGACTAGCATGTTCAGCAGGCATGCCTGACGAAGTCTGATTGTCAGGTGTTGTAATCGTTGCTGTTTTTTGCTCTGTGATTTGTTCTGAAGGAGATACTGGTTCTAACTTAGAATAAATAGGAACTCCTCCTTCGTAACCACTAATAGCATATGTATTTCCCTTACCATCATCATGAACTCTAACTTTTTTAGTGTCATCTGTTTTTGTAAACTTATCATGAAACAGGTTAAGGCCTTTACTTTCTTTAGCAGTTAATTTTTTTTGCTTGTATTCTTTTTTACCTACAGTAACATTTTCTCCCGTTAACCCTTCAATATCTGTTTTATTTATAGGGTTATTGTCCATACTCGTATACGGACTCTGCCAAGGTTGGAATATCGGGTCAACACTAAACCATCTTCCCAATCGTGGGTCAAGCTGTCTGAACTCTGTTGTGTAAGAAGTACCATCTGCTGAATTGACCTCATTATCCTTCTCTGAACCTTGGTAGCCGTATTTGCCCCTCTTAGATGGCTTTAATATCAGTTATTTCAATGAACTATGCTGTGTCTTTCCGCCGATGAAAACAAAAAACACCAGCCATAGCCAGTGTCTTTTTAATCTCATTCAGTTCCCCACCAATATAAACCGCCTGTTCTATTTCGCTATGGAAGATGAAGCGATGGGTTACTTGGGGTTGATGGCGGGGTCATTCCCTTGACAATTAACTCTTTTAGTGTTTATATAATATCTTGCTTCGTCATAAAGTTCGAAAATTGCTGTGAACATATCACCAATATCTTCAGAGATATTTAATTGCTCCTCGTCATTATCCCATTCTATTCTGAAAATATCGTTAGGCTCTAAGTAAAACCATTGGCCAAAAGGCTCTAACCTAATTATCTTTTGATTATCTCCATTTTTATAGTCAAATGAGTTCATGATTTTATTTTTTTTCAATTTTAGTCCAAATTTTCATGATATTATCAATAGTTCTTATTCTTTCTTGATAAAGTTTTTCAAATCCTTTCGAGGGTTTTCCTTCAGCAGCTTTTTTTGCAATATCAGATATTTTTTTCTCATAAAGTCTTTTGTCAGCAGCTAATTGGTCATATCGATACCCTCTCTTTTTCAAATTATCCACAAACTTTTTATCTATTTTATCTCCTATTGCCTTTTGTGCTGAAATAGCTCCCTCAAGCCCCCCTGTTTCTTTGCTTGTTGGTGGGAAAATCTCACTTGTTAAATCCCTATTTTCTCTAACAGGCGGTGTTTCTTTCGATGCTTTTTCAGTATTATCTTTAACAACAGCTTCTTCTTTATCCGCTTTAATAGCTTTCGGGTCGGCTGCTTCAACAACCTTCTCTTCAGCTTTCGCAACAGTTTCTTTAGCTTCTTTCTTTAACCCACCTTGGTCACCTAAATTTTTCTTTTGCCCAATAGTTTCTTTCGCTGCAGTCGCAAGACTTTTTAGCTTAGCAGTGGCTTTATTGAGAGCCTTCTTGACTGCTGGAGCGACAGCTTCTGCCGTTTTAACCGCTACGGCTGCAACAACTTTACCTGCCTTTACAATCGCTCTAACGACAACTTTAGCAACTATATGCCCAACAACTATACCTGCTGCTGCGTAAACTATATGTTCTTGCGCAGCTTTCATGTCTCCCTTTGACGCATAGTACGTAGCGTGAATAATATCAACCATCGCACCTGCTGGACCAGGAAGAACCGTTGCAGCCGATTCTAAAGCAGCATGAATAGTCAAATCAAGAACCTCCCAAAAACCAGGGTCATTACCCCTAACGTCAGTTAATTTAATTGGGTCATTGTTCATTGATGTGTATGGAGACATTGTGAAGTCCATTTCAGGGTCAACACTAAACCATCTTCCTAATCGTGGGTCAAGCTGTCTGAACTCGGTTGTATAACTTGTTCCATCCGCTGAATTAACCTCGTTATCCTTCTCTGAACCTTGGTAGCCGTATTTGTATGAACCGCTAAATCCACGTCCAGCCATCTCCATACCGAACTCATGGTAGTCGCGATAGTAGAAACACAGAAGAGTCAGTGTTTACTAAACCAACTCAGTGCCGCACTATTTAATAGCAGCACTAAAGGCATAAACACAAAAAAGCCCTCTCCGTGTGGAGAGGGCTTTTTCAATTTCAGTGATTAGCTAACTATTTAACCAATACTTTTTCTGTGTGTTGACCAGCAGCACCAGTGAAAGTTACAAAGTACATACCTTCAGAGAAAGTAGCAACATTGAATTTCAAATTTTGAGAACCTGCAGAAACATTTTGAGAAAGAACAACTCTTCCTGTAATGTCAGTCAAAGCAACACTTACGTTTTCTTGTGCTTCAAAGTTAACGTTCAATACATCGTTAGCTGGTGAAGGAAAAATTTTGAATTTAGACACTGTAGTCAATTCACTAACTGCATCTGAATTGCTAACACATGATTTTCCTCCTTTAATAGAGTGAACAGTAACTGTTTGATCAACCAATGCAAGTGGCTCCCAGTTTGTTTCAAGAGAAGCCAAACCAACTACAGTTATGCCCAAACCACTTAATTTTGTTACATCAAATCCAGCATTGTAAAGACATTTACCACCTGAGTAAGAACCATTTGTTTTAGCCAAACAAACTTGTTCAGACAAAGCCCAAGAAGTTCTGATTGCAGAAGACAAATCTAAAGTGTATGTTCTGCTTTCATTAGCAGTCAATGCACCTGTACCTAAACCAGTACCATTTGCATCAGCATTTACCATTTCAGCATCAACACCAGCTGTTCCGTTACTTTGGAAATCAAAAAATACTTCAACACTAGATCCAGATCCGTTTGTCAACATAATTTCAACTTTGTTTGAAAGCGGCGCCCCAGCATTCGTCAAGTTCACAAACGAAACTTTACTTCCAATTGAAGCTCCTGTTGGCGTCCAGTTATTTCGTGCACGGTTAACTTTCAATACTAAATCACCGTTTCCTGTTCTTGTTCTTTCAACACCTGAAGCGACACATTTCGCTTCTGAATCACAAGCGTTTGCTGTGTCAGTGCCATGGTCTTGTTTACCCCACCACCAAATACCATAGTCATTAGCTCCAACAGTTGCGCTGGCACCAGCGAAATCTTCAGAGAAGCCATTTGGACAAATAAGGTCTTGTGCATTTACGCTAAGCGTAGCTACGGCCAAAGCCGAGAGTAGAATTTTTTTCATTAATAGTAGTTTTTAAAATTAGTATAAACAGTAGTGGGGTAAATTACGGAATAATATTTTTAAAAGTCAAGAAAAAATTTCAACTGATTTTTCACAATTAATATTCACAAGGATATTCGCCGGAAATATATCGAAGTGTCGCAGCATATTTTCAGCAGCCAAAAGCAACCGCCCAACAATGCAATCAACCACTTTTTTTAAGGAATAGCACTATCAATAAAAAAGCATAGACATGATTTTTACCGAGATCTATGTGCTTGCGATCAACATATATGCGCCGATACCAAACACAAATGTGATCTTGAATGCAAGCAAACAATGTATATTGAAATGATGATGCGCTATTGTACCCCTTTGTTCCACACGTGGCGCTAGATCCTTCGTAGTACCTCAGGAAGACAGATGTGACCGATTCCCAATAAACTTGTTTTGAATATGCTTGTCCTCCTGATTGTTGAGATGAAGAGGAGAAACGAAGTTTCGGTCTTTGAAGAATCTATTACGTTACACTTTAAATTACAGGTACGATTGCGCACAATCATATATTGAATATAAAAACAGCATTTGTTCGATAACTGCGAACGCATATATCTGTCAGGTAGATAAATTTTAAAAAATCAAAAAAAAAAAATCACTTAGACAACGAACAAACAGCGGTCATGTAGCGCAATACTCGTGGCATAGATAAAAAATTAATCCGGATTCCTCCCGCTGTGAAAAGCATCCGTTTCAACGTCCGTAGGGTTCGGCCCCCATCTGTTGACTCAATTTCATCTACGATCAGTTCTGGCTTTGCCCAAATCTTCTTTTCTTGCTTATTCATATTCATTTGTATTTTAAATGTTCTGCTTGCAAAGTGCAAGTAATTAAAAAAAGAAGAGTACCTCGAGAAATTGGCTTTCACCTAGCGTTTTTCTTTTAATTGCACATCGCTAGCCTTCCACCTCTTAAAACTGCAGCCACCCCATATTGCAATCATCAAATTTCACAACGAGCAGCCAACAACCTCTATTCCCCTTCCATTTTCATTAAAAACAACTTCAACTTTCTATCGGTAGAGAGCGTAAAGGTGTATGGATCTTCGTCTTTCTTGCCCTTGAATTCTTTCTTATCAGGTTTAAGCGAAGTAATGATATTATTGAAAGCTTCAACCGACGATAAACAAGCCATTACCCCTTTTGAGTAGGTAAAGAAATACCAGGTTTTCTCATCAATTTTGAGATACATACTGTACTCTTCTCCGGTGCGTTTTCTTTCAATTTGCACGTAGCCATCCACATATTTATTGAGTTGCTTATTGTCCATTGACCCAATACCGATGGGGCCTTGCGACACAAAACTACTTTTGCCTTTGTTCCAAACCATTTTCAAATCATTAAACACCAAGTTGTGTTTTAATTCATCAGGAAAGCGCTTGAAGGCCCCATACAATGCCAAATCAGAAATCAACTTATCGGCCTTCTCCTTGCCAATCATATCACGCAAGGCATGCTCATAAACCGGTCGATTGTTGTATACCGGCAGCAAGCCTGGATTGCCCTCAATGTTTTCAACCATCTGTTTCCACATACCAGCATCAAGTATAAAATCGAGCGTCATTACTACATCAAGGTGCGTAGTATCTTCTTTACTACCAGCGATGTTACCCGCAACACCAATAGCCAATTGTCCGCTTTTAAAAGCCAATTGCATTTTACCTTCGGCTTCCGACTTACATGTTTCGGTATTCATACTTACATAATTGCCAGGAAAATTTCTCTCACGCAATTTATCTTTATTGGATATTTGATATTCTTTAGTATCACTGTCGTATTTCAAGAAACCCGATGCAGCAATCACATTATCGTCGCTGTATATTTTTTTAGATCCCATGAACACTGGGTAAACACCCGTTGAATCATTGGTGATATTGAAACCATTGAAGATTCGTATTCGTGCATCACCAAAAACACTCACACTGGTGTCAACTGGTATCATGACATTAGCAGGATCAATTTCACTTTTAAATGCAATCCACGGCTTGTCTTTACTGCAATCGTGTTTCAACTTAGTACCCCCTTCAAACAAAATTCCTTTTTTATTGGCTGCTATACTGGCTTTCCCTTTGTAGGCAAATTGAGGACTTAAAGTAAAAATCTGCGCTTCTTCTACTACACCACTGGCAATGGTTTGGTAAGTAGTGTCCACCCGTATGTTGGCAAAATGAATGATTTGCTTTCCACCATCTACGTCAACATAATCGTAGTCACCCGACGCATCGTAGTCTCGTTTGGCGTGAATGTCAACATGAGAATTCAAAATGGTGTGGTATTGCGTTAAGTTGTTGGCCACAATTTTAGCCGAATCCAATGAACGCATCTTCGCCGCTTTCTCAACTACCACTTCACCGTCGGAAGGGTAAACACGCGCATCGGCAACATTGATGTACTTCACCTCGTGCGCCTTAATGACGTAATTTCGAATATCGAAATTTGCTTTAGGCGAGATGAATTTTAATGAATCTTGCTTTGGATGCGTGGAAATAAACTCAGAACCCGACAAATCTAAATCGTTTGCTCCCGCTGCAGATTCACCCGTTTTAGCTTCCCCTTTACTCGTGCTAAGTTCAAGTTCGTACTTGTCCATAAACCATTTAAATTGATCCATGTAACACACGTACTGATTTACCGGAAAGTCAACAAATGAAGCACCACCATTGGCAATGAATTCACCTTCTCTTTTGTCGAAATCAATTTTCGAATTCACGTTTTTTGTAGCAAAAGCAATACCGCCGTCGGTGGTCTCTGCAGCTTTTAATTTAAAGTCGGAAGTATCGGCTTGAAAAATTCGATTTTTAAAATTAAAATCCTTGGAACTGAGCTCGGCATTTTCAAAATCAACAACGCCGTAGCCCCCCAACTTTTGAGGACCATAAATCAGAGTTCCGTTTAATTTTGCTTGCTTACCATACATCTCTATTGCTTTGTCAATCTTACTGGAAAGCATCTTGTCTTTATACGGTTCAAAATGAATGCGGTCGTTCTCACCCTTTGCCGATGGATATTCAGTACCTTCCTTTTGTTCACGAATTTCAAAACTTTGCGCAACGGCATTCACAGAGTCGACGTAAAAAATAAAGTCTTTAGAGTACGTAGTCGATGTTAAATAATCCAACTTACCATCACCTCGAATACCGCGGTTACTAACGTTGATGTCCATAAAATAAGTTGCTTTACCACCGTAAATCGGCACGCCCTCTTTAGGCGCGGGATGCGTAAAACCAAAGGAATGGTCGGCCATCACTTTCAACTTCTCATCAAAATCAGGAAAAATTCCACCAGAGGAGAAAGATCCTTCCAGCTCAATACTTTCACGCGACAAAGTATTGATACTGTCGAGCGTAAAAGGCAGTACGTGAAAAAATACTTTTGATCTATCATAAACAGGCCCCAACTCATTTCGCTTGTCGAAATACACGTAAGAATCCGTAGTACTATTGAAAATAGGAAACTGCGGGAAAGAATCTGTTTTGAGACCAGATTTATTATTTGGCTTGTCAATTAAAATATTTCCGTTCACGTGCTCAATGGTACTTTTAACCCTTTCCATTTTTATTTGTCCCGACTCCTTGTCCTGCTCTTTCAAAGGCGCAAAAAATCGAATGGAATCTGCATTCACCACATCAATTCTAAAATCATCGTATTTAAAGTCGAAGCTCTTGCCAAAACACTCCATCATCCCCGATTTCACAGCACCCCCGAAAGTAATATCGCGATTTTGATGCAACACCAATTCGCCATGAGAAGGATAAATAAACACTTTTCTACTGGCACTCAACGTCACTTTTCCCACCCCACGCACCACCATATCGTGGTCTAACAAACTCAGGGTAGCATTTGGTTTTTCGGCAATATCAGAATGGATAGAAATATTGTCGTAATCCACTTTTTTTGATTTTGAATAGAGATAGTGGAACAGACGAGGTTGTACCGTTATTTTTCCACCTGTAACGTCGTATATCAAGAAACCCGCAGTTGCTAAATTGATAAGCATAATCTGCACATCGGTATTTTCCATGTGCACAAAGTCGGCAAAACCTTCAAAATAAAACACGTTGTTTTTGTTGTTGCGCGTGTCAACATAACGCTTAACAATGTACAGCGGGTGTTGCTCAGCCATCCCTTGCAAGGCCATGAATTTTTCTTCATCATATAGATTAGACGATTCCAAATGCATCTCGTGCGTACTTGACCCGATAATAGCACTCATTTGAATTTCAGGTTCATTGATTTTCCAGCGCATCCACTCCACATCTATGTCAACATCGTGGTAAGAATCGTAATAAGGCGACAAAGACAATCCTTTTTTATCGCGAAACAAAGTGATTTCGTTGTTTTCTTTGAGGTATTTAAATTGCAATGTAGGGTGAAAAATAGTGTCGTTTTTTAAAAAAATATAAATCGCGGCATCTCCCGAAACCATTCGATCGTCGCTGATAGAGAAGTTTTCTGAACTGACCTCCATCGTTTTTTTATTGTTGTACTTGAACACCAGTTTTGCACGCTCTTCGGCAGTACCTTGACCAATAAACTTCGCGCCTTTGATGAAGAATCCTCCATCAAAATCGATATTGGGCATGATACTTTCAATTTTAACTCTTTTACTGTACGAGCGGAAACGCGGATAACCCGCATTATTCGTATCAATGTCGGCTTGTAACTTCTCTTCCAGTTTACCTTTTAATGCATAATCAAAATATTTACTATTGAAATAAGTTACCGAATCAGCTTCGTAATGCGACGACTGTAAGTGTATAGAATACTTGTTCAGCAAAGCGTAAGACTGCTTTTCAGGCACGCCTGCACGGAGCCAATTGACCTTGCCACCTACTCCATAAAAGCGATTGCTCTTAGGGTAAAAAACACCTTTGGTTTCATAGATAAACGCTGTATCTCGTTTGGAAATACAATACAATGTCATCGGATTGGCAAACACAATTTTGGGTAATGAATCGTAGTCAAAAGTGAAGTTTTTTGAAGTACCGGTCCACGTCGTTCCCTTCGACACATATATAGATCCGTACAAGAACAAATTGTTTGACGTCGCTAAAAAAGAGCCGAAACTCTTGCGATTTCCACTCATCAATTTATTGAGTGTAGCATTCCACGCATCAAAAGAATCTTCATTTTGATCGCTAATAATCAATCCCAAAAGTGCAGTAATGTAATCGCGAAAATCGGGCATCGCCTTCATTCGTTTAAGCAGCATGAGATCACACATATTGAAAATCTCAGCTGTTTGATATTCACTGAATTTTCGTGTTACATTAGAATACACAAATGAACTTTGAATTTCCAGCGCCTTTGTTCTGCTGTGAAATGCATCGTTAGCCTTCTTATACATCTTCTCTTCCTTCTTCGGATCCATCGGCGGAAAAGGCCATGCAGCATTAAATTCCGCCATTAAACCATCGGCCTCATCAGGATTGGCAAGCATCATGAAGTCGTAAAGTTCTGTGAAAAACTTTTCATTTTCATGGGTAAACGACTTCAATTGCGTGTTTTGAGCCGACAGCGAAACAGCGCCCAGCAGCACTATTAAAAGAAGAGAAAACTTTTTTACCATAGTGCGTTTTGTTTTTATTTAAAACATTTGATCAATGCAAAATTTCCAGTGCTGTTCGACTGCATTTTGTCAAAGATTAAGCCAAGACTTGCGATTTTATCTTTCAACACATCAACATCCTGTTCTAGAAAGCCACTCAACAGCAAAACAGCTCCTGAATCCATTGCCGCGGTGTAGCGCTGCATGTCGGCCAGCAAAATATTTCTATTGATATTTGCCAGCACCACTGCAAACCCTTTGTTGTCAATCAATGCAGCATCACCCAACAAAGTAGTAATGTGATGACAATTGTTGCGCTCCACATTTTCAATGCAATTTTCATAAGCCCATTGATCGTTGTCAATGGCAATAAGGTCAATAGCGCCCAATTTTTCGGCAAGAATAGCCAAAATACCGGTACCACTGCCCATGTCTAAAACACGTTTACCCTTCCATTCAATGCTCTTCATCTCCTCCATCATCAGCATAGTTGTTTGATGATGCCCAGTGCCAAAAGACATTTTAGGTTCAATCACAATTTCAACCTCAAACTTTTTGTCGATTAGGTGAAAAGGCGCGCGCACCAAGCACCACGTTCCAATTTCAATGGGTTGAAAAGAACTCTCCCAATTGGCATTCCAATTGGTAGCAGGAATCACACTGTACTCATAGCTTGCTTCTACTTCAGCAATGTGTTCGGCCAATAGTTCTTGAATGACATTTTCTTTAAAATCCTTTTTTTTGATGTAGGCTTTAAAACCTTTGTCAAACTCTTCAAAGGTATCGTAATCCAATTCCACCAAGGTCGACATAAAAATGTCAGACCATGGTGCAACAGGATGGAGCGCAATGCGCACTTCTATGTATTCCACTTTTTTAAATTAAAAAGAAGCAACCAATGCCAAGAAATCTTCTGCTTTTAATGCAGCGCCACCAATCAAGCCGCCGTCAACATCTTTTTTACCAAAGATCTCCACTGCATTGTCAGGTTTACAACTACCGCCATACAAAATACTAATTTCTTCAGCCACTGCAGCACTGTATTTGTCGCTTAACAATTTGCGAATGAAAGCGTGAATTTCTTGTGCTTGATCAGGAGAAGCGGTTAAGCCCGTACCTATCGCCCAAACTGGTTCATATGCAATCACCACTTTTTTCACTTCTTCAGCCGACAAGTGAAACAACTCGTCGTTCATTTGACGCTGCACCACTTCAAAATGTTTGCCTGCTTCTCTTTCTTCCTTCACTTCACCATTGCAATAAATTGGTTTCAATCCTTTTGCCAATGATGCATTTATTTTTTTGGCAATGCTTGCACTGCTTTCATTAAAATATTGACGGCGCTCAGAGTGACCAATAATTACGTACTCAACACCAATCGCCTGAATCATTCCCGTTGAAATTTCACCTGTATAAGCACCATTTTCTTCTTGGTGACAGTTTTGTGCCGATATTTTAACAGCACTTCCAGCCGCAGCCTTCACCGCTTCTGTTAATGTAACATAAGACGGAGCAACAATCACTTCTACTCCTGCGCCCTGACCATTTGCCAAGCCAGCTTTAATTGACTCAATCAGACTCAATCCTTCCGAAAGATTTTTGTTCATCTTCCAATTTCCTGCAACGATTTTTTTTCTCATAACTCTTTAGCGTAATTTATATTTAGTTTTTCCATTAAATCTTCAAAATCAGGGAAGTCATTGATGTGCCACTGTCCGCGCACCACGCCACCTTCAATCAATACCAATCCGGGATTTGAGCGAATGATGGTTTTCAACACCGTGCCATCACTGCTGTAAAAAGGATATGCTGTTTGCAATTGATGGCGAAAAGCGCCAATCATATCGGTACCCGAAGCGGTAAGGCCATAAAAATGCATTCCTTCTTTTTCGGCAAATTTTGCAAATTCGTTGATTTGTACAAACTCTTCGGCAGTTGATGTAGAGGGTTTAAATCCAACGGCAACCTGTCCTTCCTTTTGAAAGTCACCCAACTCACCAAGGTCGTGCATCACCAATAAAAAAGTATAACCTGAATCGTTCAAAATAGCAGGCAACAGGTCGGCGCCATCTTCATCAAAAATCACAAAGTCACTTATTTTCGGCTCTATGCCAGGTTTGATGACCTCTTGACGAATACTCACGTATTTCCATGTTTCTGCATCCATCGGATATTCTAAAAATTCTTGTTCGGCACCCGTTTTCAAATTTTTCATGACATAGTAATTCTTCATCACAGGATCTATCCGCACCATTTGTTCCTTTAAATTTTCACCAATGGCGTAAGCTCTAAAGTCAATGAGCGGCAAATGGCGATAGGTATAAATCACAAAAAGTGTTGAACACAGCAACGATACACCAAAAGTCATTCTGTCGCCAGCCTGTTCAAAAAGAGAAAAAATTGAATTTCGGTAAATAAACAAAACAACTATAAACACCAGTAAAATTAAATCTTTAATAAAAGACTCAAACGGTGTCAGCTTAATAGCGTCACCAAAACAACCACAACCAGTAACAATTTTAAACTTCCACGACACAAAGGTGAGGAAGGTAAAAAACACAATCATGCCCAACATAGCGGTAGACACCCATTTCATTTTGGTACCTGTAATGGTACAAACACCCAGCACAATTTCAAAAATCACAATAAACATCGCGAGCGGAAGTGCTATATCGTGCAACAATTGAAACTTCCAAACCAATAGATCGAGCAACCAATCAGGCAACCACGAAGTGTGCGTATCCAAACGAAATTGCATTTTATCACCAAACACCTCAAAATATTCTTGCAATTTATAGGAGAAACCCACGGTGTCGTTGGCCTTTATAAAGCCTGAAAAGATGAAGAGGCCACCTACCAATATTCTAGAAATCCAAATAATGATTTTCATAACGACTAATTTTTAGTTCAAACGAATGAGTGCAAACACGCTGTAATTGATCATATCTAAGTAATTCGCATCAATGCCTTCCGACACGATGGTAGCGCCTTTATTGTCTTCTATTTGCTTCACGCGCAAAATTTTCATGAGTATCAAATCAGTCAGCGAACTCACGCGCATATCTCTCCACGCCTCGCCGTAATCATGGTTTTTATTGAGCATTAAATCTTTTGCTTTTTCTAAAAAAGAGCGGTGCAATTTTTCAATTTCGTCGTGCGATAAGGTATCGTTCATCTCTACGCCTTTTTCGAGCTGAATCAAAGCCATTGCGCAATAGTTAATGATGCCAATATACTCTGAAACCACTCCCTCATCAACTTTTGAAAAACCTTTGTCTTCAATCGTTCTGATGCGCTGCGCCTTAATAAATATTTGATCGGTGAGCGACGTTGTCCGCAAGATGCGCCATGCAGTGCCATAGTCTTTCATCTTCTTTACAAATAGATTGCAACAATCGTTAACGATTTTATTAAACTCTTGCTCTGTATTGGTGCTCATTGATTAATTTAGCTAAATGAATTTTTCAGTCGTCCAAGATAGCACTTTTCACCATAAATTCAGTCTGAATTGCAGGGGAAAAATTATCCCTTTATCTACACCGGTGGTGATGGGGATTATCAATTGCACCCCCGACTCGTTTCACAGCGATAGTCGAGCACAAACAACGGACGCCGCACTTGTAATGGCAGAGCGGCACTTAGCAGAGGGCGCAACCCTACTCGACATCGGTGCTTGCTCCACCCGTCCAGGCGCTCCCGCAATTTCAATAAACGAAGAAATCGCACGCATTGTGCCTGTCGTAAAAGCCCTTCGTCAAAATTTTCCCAACGCTTTACTCAGCATTGACACCTTTCAAAGCGAAGTAGTCGCTGCACTGCTGCCTTTTGGAGTGGATATGATCAATGATGTAAGTGCCGCTGCCGACGAAAAATTATTGGCACTGATTAGCAGACAAAATATTCCTTACGTCTTGATGCACAATCAAGATCAACCAAATTACAACAACATTAACGCCGATATTTATCAGTTTTTTCTGCATAAAATGGACGTACTGAAAAAGTATGACATCAAAGATGTAGTAATAGATTTGGGCTTTGGTTTTGCCAAAGACTTGGCCCAAAACTATCAGGTACTTTCAGCACTGCCCTTTTATAGCAACTTGCACTTACCTATACTCATTGGGGTATCGCGAAAATCGATGGTATACAAACTCCTCGATGTTTCGCCTGCCGACGCACTCAATGGCAGCACGGCAATTCACGCGATGGCACTTCTGCAGGGCGCAAACATCCTGAGGGTGCACGATGTCAAAGAAGCCAAACAGGTGGTCGATATTTTCATGCAATCAAAAGCGCTGTGAAAAAGCCCAATCAAAAACTGATACAGCAGCTGCAAAAGAAAAACCACCGCGATGTGGACGCGATGTTTCACACAGCGCACAACGAGGTTTTCGCATGCACCGACTGCCTTTCCTGCGCCAATTGCTGCAAAACCACTGGTCCGCTATTCACCAACAAAGACATTGAGCGCATCGCCAAGCACCTGAGAATCACAGCACAAAAATTCATTGAAAATTATTTGCGCATCGACGAAGAAAAGGACTATGTATTGCAGAAAGTTCCCTGCTTATTTTTAGATGCCAACAACTACTGCGGTATTTATGAGGTTCGACCAAAAGCCTGTCGCGAATATCCGCACACCGACAGAGTCAACCAGCAACAACTGCTGTCGCTCACAGCAAAAAACGCGAGTATTTGTCCGGCTGTACAAGACATTTTAAACAGTATTCAAAAAAAAATAAAATGAAAAATTAGCGCTTCGGCACTTTGTTGATTTCATACACCTTCCAAATTGGTGTGCGATCCACCCAACCAGTGATATTGATGTTTTTCACCCAATCAGGCAAAGACGTATATACTTCAACATTCTGATGACGCACTGCTGCTTGCACCTCAACTCTGCTTGTCGCAAGAAGGCAAATCGTATCAGCTGACTGTCGCATTTGCTGCACACTATCTATTTTTTGCACAAGTATATTTGGGCGACGGTAATAGTGAATTTCTAACGCTCTTTCGTAAGGATTTGGATATGTATAATAAAGCACGGCAGGTTTTTCATATTTATTATACACCAACTCATACAGAGGCACCATGGAATCGGCCGATTTAAAAGCAATGAGTGCTATAAAAATACCGTTGTATACCCAAAATAGAATAGTAATAAATTTAAAGAATTTAGCCCGCAGCAAGAGGGGCCATTTTTCATTTGCAATTTCTCCTGCTTGCACTGCCAACAGCGGAACAAAGCCTACCAAGGGAAATAAAAAACGCAATTCCTTATGCCCTATATAACAATGCACCAAAACAAAAGGAACGATGGTCCACACCAAAATATCCTTCGGACGCAAGAAAACCAATAAAACAAAAGGCACAATATACAACAAACTAAAGGGCGGAATACCCACGTTAAAGACGTGCACGATGTAAAAATACCAAGGAGCGGTGCCGAATCCCGACATTTTATCGAGCAATATATTTTCTTCAAAGTATTTCCAAATACTCAATACCCATTCACCATACAACCAACGATCCATCAATACTCCAACGCCAAACATCACTAAAATACCCAATCCAATTACAAGAACGTTGCTGAATTTATTTTTTTGAATAAAAAGCATCCAAGCCAAAAAACCAGCTATCAAAAACATATTTTGATAGCGAAACAAAAACGACAAACCCAACAACAAACCAATGGCAAAATAATGTTTGGCTTTTGCATTTTGCCAAATCGCAAACAAGGCAAAAGCAATAACAAAAATGCGTCCAGCCAAATTCTCCGATGAAAAACGAACACTGTTGTATATTGAAAACCAAAGTAAAAACGACAGCAATACAAAAGTCAACTTGAGTTTTTCTCCTTGTACTTTATCAATGTAAGCCCGAATCAGCAAATGAATGCTCAAAAAAGACAACAGCGCTGAAAACAAACGCAGTGCAAAATCAACAGTAAAAGGATTGGCTTCGCCGAAAAGTAAAAAAAAGCGATGGGTAACATACACCATAAAAGGCTGAATAGCAGGACGCATTTGACTTTTAAATTCCCAAGCCAAGTTTGCTTTTTCAGTAAGACCAAGTTTAAGTGCTGCAAATTCCAATACTTGAGCATGTTCATCAGGATGAAAAAAACCCTGCGAAAAATATGCTGTCACAACAAACAGTAACGCACCGAGTACATATATCTTATTGTATGAAGAGCGCATAATGTATTGCGTTAAACCCGCCGGCTTAAAAATTACATTTTACCCATATCGAGCGATTCGTCGTGTTGTGACAAATCCAAACCAATTTGTTCCGATTCTTCGGTAACACGCAAAGGAATGATCATGTTTGTGAATTTATACAAAATAAAAGCACCTCCAAAAGTAAAAGCCGACACGATCAGCAAAGCCATCATCGACAATGAAAAGTCTTCGAACCCGCCATAGATCAAACCCGATTTGTGCCCTTCCGCATTGGGAACTCCAGCAAAAATAGCTGTCAAAATCATTCCCATAATACCACCAACACCATGACAGGCAAATACATCTAAGGTATCATCCATTTTTTTCATCACCTTCCAATTCACCAGCACATTCGATACAATTGCAGATATAAAGCCAAAAAACAAGGCCTGAGGAATGGTCACATAACCTGCAGCAGGCGTGATTGCCACCATACCTACCACGGCACCAATGCAAGCACCCATTGCCGATACCTTTCGGCCATTTACCCTGTCGAAGAAAATCCAAGTCAGCATGGCCATTGCCGAAGCCGAATTGGTGGTAGCAAAAGCCAAAGCGGCACTTTCATTGGCCGCCAAAGCAGAACCAGCATTGAAACCAAACCAGCCAAACCACAACATTCCAGTACCCAACAAAACAAAGGGGATGTTGGTAGGCGTATGTTCTTTTTTGTTTCTCTTTCCTAAAACAAGAGCGCCTGCTAAGGCAGCAAAACCTGCCGACATGTGCACCACTGTCCCCCCTGCGTAATCCAGCACATGGAAAGTGTTTTTCAACAAGCCATTGGGGTGCCAAATCATGTGACAAAGCGGTGTGTATATCAATAATGAAAACAAACAAACAAATAGCAAATAAGAAATAAAACGAACACGTTCAGCAAAAGATCCCGTGATTAGGGCTGGCGTAATAATGGCAAACTTCAATTGAAAAATCGCGAACAACATCAGCGGTATCGTTGGTGCCAAAGTGCTCTCAACACCAGCACCCACATTGTTGAACATAAAATAGGTCGTTGGATTTCCAATAAAACCCCATCCACCAACATCTTCACCAAAGGCCAAACTAAAACCAACCGTCATCCACAAAACAGAAATAACGCCCAAACACACAAAACTTTGAAGCATGGTAGAAATTGTGTTTTTAGTACCCACCATTCCTCCGTAAAAAAAAGATAGTCCAGGTGTCATCAACAAAACCAAACAAGAAGAAGTCAATATCCAAGCAACATCTGACCCAACAATGGCGTCGGTATTTTGCGCCAAAGGCGTCACTCCACCTATAAATTCCCAACTAACAGCAAGGAGTGCAACAAAAACTATCAATGAAAAGGAGATGATCCATCTTTTTTCAACCATGACTATAGGGGTATTAAGTTATTTTGAAAACCTTGCGCGAATTTACAATGTAATTCTTCTTCCTCAAACTAAGAAAGTTCTTTTTTTAAAATACTTTTGAGACATGTCTAAAAAAATGTTTTTAGTACTTGCAGTATTTTTGCCGATGTTGGTCGCAAGTACGTTATACATTTTGTTCCGAAACCCAGACCTTGTGGTATTTTCATTGATTTCAAAAATACATGCATTGCCATTTTTAATGACCTTACGAGGCTATATAGGCACGCCCTTTCTTCACCATTCATGGATCGTGTTTTCTTTGCCTGGCAGCTTGTGGATGCTCAGCAGCATGAACTTAGTACTTGCAATCTGGCAATTCAAAATAAGGAAACAAAATCTATTGTGGATTTTCGCTCCTGTTTTATTTGCAATTGTACTGGAGGAATTGCAACGACAGCACCTCACCGATGGCACATTTGACCCAACCGACATGCTTTGTTACGTATTGGCAGTATTGGCTTTTATTGGAATTTACCTTCGCTTTCAAGAACCAAAGACAAACAATGATGCAGCAATAAAAAAACAACATTTTCAATCTTTCATTTGCGTGTTAGGCTTAACAGCGCTGGTGTACTGCTCTGATAAAATCACTTACGGGGCAAGAGATACAGATCCATCCGGCACAAGCAGGGCGGCGCACCACAATGTAAACACACATAAGCCATCTCAATACTTTCCTTCTTCCAATATTCATTAAAAGACGCAAGCAGGCGCCCCTCTTTCTTCTGTATCCAATGCTGTAAATTCGTGCTCCCTTCATAGTACCAAAGCGGAATCAAAATGTCGCAATGCCCTGAAAACTGCTCGTGAAAACCATTGAGTAAAGCGCTTGCTTTTCCGGTATTCTGCAAATTTTTCTGCACTGCTGCCACATTCAAAACAAGCGCATTTTTGCTGTGCGCATAAAATTTAGGATGAAGCTCTACTGGAGAATAGATCAACACAGCACTATCGCTACTCAGTAAATGAAAACCCTCTTTCAATTCGTCATTTTCAAAATAAGCAGAAGCATAACCATCCCCAAAACGAGAATTGATAAGACTTAACGCAAATTTAAAGGAAGATGGCTTCATCGAAATTTTGGACAGAAGGGCGCCACCTTTCGTTTCGGACTGTTGTCTTCACATTGTGGAGCGGTGAAAAAAGGCATCTTTATCATCAAGAAAAAATCGGCCGAATAAACATCGCCAAACCAAAAAGTATTCAGTCGATCGGTACCAATGGTAACAAAACCAGCGCGCATCATAAAACCGACGCGTACATCTTGAAAATTAATGGTCGAAATAGGTAACGACACTTCAAAAAATCTACGTTCATATCTCGGCACCAAAGCCAATTGAAAAGGGCGCTGAGGACCCAACATAAAAAAGCTAGGAATGCCAATAACCGTATTCGCTCCTGCATAAAATCCTGAACCCAAGTTAAAGTCAACGCCACCCGTAATCGCAGTTGGCAAACCCATAGTAAAAGAATTTGACTTACTACTTTCAACTGTTCCACCCGCCATCATTTGATCAAAAAAAGAAGTAACGTCTTGCACTGAACTGGCCGTCGTATGCGAGTAGTTTTGCCAAAGACCTGAACCACTTTCATAATTTAGTAAAGTGGCATCCTTTGTAAATTTAATATTTCCTAAATCAATAATGGCAGCGCTAATTTTAAAGCGATAAGGCATTCGATTGCAGGAGGTGCGCGCGTCATTGGGACGATAATGGTTCGTCCATTTGTAAAACTTTTTATACGTCAACCCAAGATCAGCACTCCACCCATTGCCACTGCCAAAACCTGTGGCGCTGGCAACAGTAGCTTTGAAATCGTCGATGAGCATTTTTTGTTTATCAAGCGTGGTGTAACTCCATTTGTCGATCTGCGCGGCAAATGCCGACAAGCCCCATAATTTCTTCACTGAAACACCAAAGGTGAAAACATCTTCATCAAAAGAATAGGCAAAAGTTCCATAAGTCAACCCCGCTTCCATCCACGAAAGCTGATTGATCTTGATATTTGAAGCATCAATTTTTTGATTGAAATACTCTGGCAAATTGGCAAAACCCTGATACAAACCTCGAGTAACAGCTGTTGGAAAACCGTTCAAATCCAATACTGTGCGCATGGTCGCTGCCAGCGCGCCGCTGTGACGCCCCACCACCAAAGCAGCCGACGGCAAAGGAACTGTGAGATCAACAAACATGTTCTTATTAAACAATGTAGAAGTGTTTTCACTTGGCAAATGGTCAAAACCAAACTTAAATTGAAAACGGTCGGCAATGCTGAGCTTGCTGCCATCCATATACAAATAGTTGTTGCTTACCGAGAGCGAAGCGCCAATTAAATTAATGTCCAACCAAGTATACGAATCAACGATAGACGACGGATTATTGAGCAAGGTGGTCACAGGCATGTAATTGCTATTGGCCAAGCCCAATCGATCCTGCGCGCACAATGTAGACGAAAACAGAAGCCCCGTCAATAAAACAACGAAGAATATTTTCATTACAATAGAATTGTCCGCGGTATATTTCAAGTCAACTATTTTAGTAAAGCCTCAAATAAAATCTCAGCAGTATGTTTTGCATTTCTGCCTGTTCCGTCTTTAATTTGGTGGCGACAGCTTGTTCCTGGCGCTACAATCTCCACTTCAGCACCTTGTTTGCGCACGGTTGGAAACAAAACCAACTCCCCTATTTTCATTGAGATGTCGTAATGTTCTTTTTCATAACCAAAAGACCCCGCCATACCGCAGCACCCAGAAGGAATCATGTGCACGCTGTAATTTTTTGGCAATGACAACATGCGCTTGGTGAAGGTCAATGAAGACAAAGATTTTTGGTGACAATGTCCGTGCACCTTCAATACTTTTTCTTCAGCAGTAAATTGTGCCGAAGTAATGTTTCCTTTTTGAACTTCGTTGGAAATAAATTCATCCACCAAGAAGGTATTGGCCGCGATATTTTTTGCAGCAGCCAATAGTTCAGGCCCCACTAAATCAAGATATTCATCGCGCAAAGTCAAAATTGCCGATGGCTCAACACCTATGATTGGCGCATCTTTGCCAACAACATCTTTCAGTAAATTCACATTTTTAATTGCGATTTCTTTCGCTTGTTGCAACATTCCTTTGGAGATGTATGTTCTTCCGCTTGCCTCGTGCTTCGGTATCACCACATCATAACCCAGGTGCGTCAATAGTAAAATGGTTTTTTCTCCGATGGCAACGTCCAAATGATTGGTAAACTCATCGTTAAAGAAAATCACTTTTCCTTTAGACGCTTTTGTTTTAACGCCAAAATTATTCGACTTGTTCTTTTGGTACCATTTATCCAAGGTGTATTTGTACAATTTTGGCAAAGGACGCTCTTGCGCCATGCCCAATACTCCTTTGACAACATTAGAAATCAAAGGCGCCGTATTGCCGAAATTGTACAACCAAGGCACGGCAGAAAACACGGCGTTAATCTTCACACTATCGCCTATCATGCGCGAGCGAAAAGGCACTCCGTGCACCTTATAGTATTGGTAAGACGCTTCAGATTTCAATTTTGCAATATCCACATTCGATGGACATTCCGATTTACAGCCCTTGCAGCTCAAGCACAAATCCATCACCTCTTTCACCGCCTCTGAATCAAACTTGTTTATTTTATTGACATCGGAATATGTAATCGCCTCTCTCAAAATATTCGCGCGTGCGCGGGTAGTATCTTTTTCATTGCGCGTGGCCATATAACTTGGACACATTGTACCGCCCGACAATTCTGTTTTGCGACAATCTGCTGAGCCATTGCAAGCCTCCGCTGCTTTTAAAATTCCTTCAGGATAAGAAAAAACAGTATTTAGTTTTTCATCTTTTTGACCTGGCGCATAACGCAAAAAAGTGTTCATGGGCGGGGTATCGACAATCTTTCCGGGATTGAAAATATTGTTTGGATCCCATGCCGCTTTCACCGTTTTCAATAGTCCGTAATTTTTTTCACCCAGCATGAACTTGATGAATTCCCCTCGCAAACGACCATCGCCGTGCTCACCACTCAAAGATCCTTTGTATTTTTTAACCAGGGTCGCGATGTCTTGTGCCACCGTTCGGAACATTTCGTTGCCTTCCTTTGTTTTCAAATTCAATATCGGACGCAAATGCAATTCACCCGAACCAGCGTGAGCGTAGTGCACACAGTACAATCCGCGCTCGGCCAAAGTTTTATTGAACTCAGCAATGTATTGCGGTAGGTCATCGGTATCAACAGCGGTATCTTCAATCACGGGTACTGCTTTGGCATCGCCTGGTATATTTGACAAAAGTCCCAATCCCGCTTTACGCAAAGTCAATGCCTTTTTAATTTCATCGCCCAGCAACACCGGAAAATAATATCCAAATCCAGCAGCACGCATCTCTTTTTCCATATCAGCCACCAAAGCACTCACCTGTTCCATGGATTCACCGTGCATCTCCACCATCAAAATTGCCTGTGGATTTCCTTGCACCCATTCTCCATTTTTGCGCTGCTCAATATTTTCACGTACACAGTCGACCACATAATGGTCAATCAACTCCACTGACGACGGCTTGTATTTCAGCGCAATGATATTGGCTTTCAACGAGTCGTCGATAGAATTAAAGTGACCACACATCATGGCCGTATACTTTGGCAACACAGGCACACAGCCCAATTTAATTTCGGTAATAAAACACAAAGTACCTTCTGATCCGGCAATCAGCTTGCAAAAATTAAATTGCGCACCACCATCAACAAAAGGCTCACTGTCTTTCAACATATCAATCGCATAACCTGTATTTCTGCGGGGAATGCTTGGTTTTGGAAATTCTTTTTCGATCTCCGCTCTGTTCGCAGGATCACTCAATATGCTTTTTATGTTTTGGTAAATTTGCTGTTCTAAAACACTCACCACTCCTTTACCTGCGCACTTGTCTTCAAACTCCTGCTTGCTCATTGCCTTGAACACGGCTTCATTGCCGTCGCTCAATATTGCCTTAATTTCCAACAAGTGTTCGCGCGTACTTCCGTAAATCACCGAGCGCGCTCCGCAAGAGTTGTTCCCCACCATTCCACCCGTCATGCAACGATTGGATGTTGATGTTTCGGGACCAAAAAACAATCCGAAATTCGCCAAGTGCATATTCAACTCATCACGAATCACACCCGTTTCAACACGCACCCACTTTTCTTCTTTATTGACTTCCAATATCTTGGTGAAATTCACCGAAATATCAACCACCAAACCATTGCCCACCACTTGTCCCGCCAAAGAGGTGCCTGCAGCACGGGGAATGATGGCCAGTTTTTCATTTTTAGCAAAAGTGACTATCTTTTTTAAATCATCGTACGTCTTTGGAATCGCAACCCCCATGGGCATTTCACGATAGGCCGACGCATCCGTGGCATAAAGCGTGCGCATTGTTTCATCGAAATAAAGTTCTCCATCGAGCACTTTAGCCAAACTTTCAAATTGGTGATTTTCCATAGTCTCCTCAAATATCTTGGCTGCAAATTTACGAAAAGAGGATGTAAAATTTTTGATTTTCAAAGGGGTTTTATCCACAGCGATCTGTTCTTTGAACTTTTACAGATTGTACTCAATTTAAAAGAAGATTCGCTAATTTCGACCTCTATGATCAATCACCTTAAAATTTTGCGCACACTTGCTGTGCTAGAAGGCATTAGCACCTTGGTGCTTTTTGGCATTGCCATGCCAATGAAATACCTTTTCAACAACCCTGCAGCAATCCGACCTGTAGGTATGGCGCACGGAATACTTTTTATCGCATATTGTGTGTGGGTGCTCATTGAAGCCCGGTCGTCAAAATGGCTACTCCCCAAAACAGCGTGGGCGCTCGCCGCATCACTTGTTCCTTTTGGTACATTTGTAGCCGACTATAAATTGTTTAAAAAATAAAACGATGGTCCAATCTTATAAGAAAGTAGAAGAATCAGAAGTTATCTTTTCTGAATTGATGCTGCCTTCAAACTCAAACTTCAGCGGTAAAATTCACGGAGGATACATTTTGTCATTAATGGACAAAATCGCTTTCGCTTGCGCATCAAAGCACTCCAAGCAATACTGCGTTACAGCATCAGTGGATACAGTAGATTTCTTAAACCCTATCAATATTGGCGAACTCGTCACCATGAAAGCTTGCATCAATTACGTTGGAAAAAGTTCCATGGTGGTTGGTATTCGAGTAGATTCTGAAAACATACGAAGTGGCGAAATAAAGCATTGCAACTCTTCTTATTTCACCATGGTTGCAAAAGACGATGAGGGCAAAAATGCAATGGTACCAGGACTTATTCTTAGCAACGATCAAGAAAAACGCCGCTTTGTAAAAAGTATGCGACGATTAGAACTCCGTAAATTGAGAACCAAAGAGTTCAGCGCAGCCAACTTTAACGCCGCTCCCTTTGAAGACGAGATTAAAAAACACAATGTAAAATGGCAAGCTTAAAACTGGTTTTATGAATTTTTGGAACAATCATTGTTCTTTAAGCCCCGAATTATTTTGTATTTTAACAATGTAAATTACGTTTATGAAAAAAATCACCTTCCTCCTTGTTGCTTTATCAACCCTTGCGATCTTCGCATTCACCACTCCTAAAAAAACCGAAGGACAGCCACATATTAAATGGCTAAGCATTCAGGAGGCCGAGAAATTGAGTCAAAAAAATCCCAAGAAAATTTTCGTAGATGTTTATACTTCTTGGTGTGGATGGTGCAAGGAAATGGACAGAACAACCTTCGCTGATCCTAAAGTAGTAGAATATGTTGCCAAAAACTTTTACGCAGTGAAGTTCGATGCAGAGGGCAAAGACAGCGTTGTTTTCAACAAACAAACCTTCGTCAATCCGGGAGCAGGAGGCAGAACCACACACCAGCTCGCTATGGCCATTGGCTCGCAAAACGGACGCATAGGCTACCCAACCATTTCATATCTTGACGAAAGCAATAAAGTAATTTCCGTTGTACCCGGCTACCTGCCAGCCGATCAATTCCTAATGTATTTGAAGTACATCAACGAAGGTGCTTACAAAACACAAAGCATTGATGAATTCATGAACAACCCAAGTAACCAATAACATGCTCACCAAGGGGAGTAAGGCCTACAGCATTATAAAAATGAAGTGTCCGCGCTGTCATGAAGGAGATGTTTTTTTTGACGCAAACCCCTACCACTTTTCACAGTTCGGAAAAATGCACGAACGCTGCCCGCACTGTGATCTAAAGTACGATATGGAACCCGGTTTTTTTCTGGGCGCAATGTATGTGAGTTACGGTATGGCCGTGGCAATAGCCTTACCCAGCGCACTAATTATTTCAGCTTTGGTCGACGGACTTCGCATTTACCAAACAGTAGGCATTGTGCTCATTGAAATTATTGTCCTAATGCCCATTTTGTACTATTTATCTCGGTCGATTTGGCTCAATATTTTCTTCGGGTATAAAAAGTGAATTTTCGAATTTACATTACTGCAGCCTATTTTTTTAAGAGCAAAAAATGGTTTCCCTTGGCAAAAAAACCAATGGCATAGCGCCGTCCGTATTGCTATTTTCTGCTCGTCCGCACTTTAAACGAAAAAGTACCAGAAACTGGTTTTACATTTATTTCGTTGCCTACCTCTTTTGTCCACATTGCATATTTACAGCTTACTTTAAACAAACAATAAGCAGCTTCATTACCCAAATATTTAATTTCGATAACCTCGTTATAACTGCCAACAGAAACACTATCCATGCTAACCAATCGCAAAGCGCTACCATTGTTCAAAGGCAATTTTTGAGAAAATTCAAACGGCGTATTATTTTCAAAATAATTTCTAATAGCAAATTTTTTTAAATTGGACGGCTTTGCCATTTGAGAACTATCGGATGGAATTGAAAAACAAAATGTTTCCAATGTTGATGCCGAAGAAGCCGACACATAACTTGTACTATCATTGATGTACAAGGAATACAAATTCAACTGATCACAATTCACTGTTCGGCTCCAATCGGGAGTCACAAAACTCATATGCAAATCATCTGCTGAATTTACATTCGGTTTAGTGCAAGCTACAATCGTAAAAAGCGCAATAAGGGATAGTGTGTTTTTCATATTTAATTTTGATTGCGCCGGCAAAGTGTAACATTAGTGCAAATCGCTTCCAATTCTTTGCTGGTGAAGATAGTGTTAAAGATTTCAGAAAGTGACCTAAAGAAAAAACGACTGATACAGCCTACTACATCATTTGCGATAAGCGTATTCCCAAAACAGCGTTTTACAGTATTTTTATTGCTTCACTATCTTTTTCACCAATACACCTTCACTGGTGCGCACCTGTACAAAATAATTCCCAGATGCATAGGAAGATAGGTCAAGCTCTTGTTTATTCACAATAGTCCACTCCCCCATTTTGTGTCCCAACACATCGAAAATAGCCAGCACGCAAGTCCCTTCATGCGCCAACTGCACTTGCAACAAATCGCTACTTGGATTGGGATACATCAGCACTTCTACAGCACTAACATCCTCTATTCCATAAGGTGTTTTGATTGCTTTTTTCGTTGGAATTTGCAGGATCGTCACCGACAATTTGGGTACCGAACACGTAATCTTGTTGTTTGATATGGTGTATTGTTTGGACTGCAAAGCGTTGTTTGCCTCAGACAAAAATGTTTCCGTGTTGGGCAAATTGGCAAGCTGATAGCCATTGACCGTTGAATCAGAATAAACGAAATTTTGAATATTAAGCACCAATGAAGTACTGTTGTTTTGATCTTTGTTGACAATGGCCACCATGAGCGAATCGCCGTCAGCAGAAAGCGATGAATAGGCCGACACCACACTTTCGGCACTCGAAGTCGCTGAGGTAGCGTAGGAACCAAAATTTTTACTAAACAAATGCAACACTTCCCATTGCCCTACATACCAATCCCACGGCGTAAAAAATGCAATCCCTTTGTTTGCAAAAACACCCAAATGAGAAGCATACCAGCAAGCCACCACATTTGGATTTTCAGAACCTGAATTTGCTGTTGCGCCATATTCAGAAACCGCAAATTTCACTTGGTGTTGCGCACCCATATATTTTGTGAGCCAAGAATTACAGCGCTCAAAAAAATACTCTTTGGTATTGCCGTTGTTCCACGAATTAAGGCCATCCACTTTCACGCCGTTGGCACCAGAATAGTCCCAGCCTTGATCGTACCATATGCGGTGCAATTGCAATGTCAGCGATGGATCTGATGCCGATCCCGGATAAAAATGAACATCAAGCACATCAAGTAAGCGCATTCCACTTTTAGTTTGCTCTTCAGCAATGCGTTTTACAAAATACTCCATCCACGAATAATATTTATTATCGGCAGCCTTAACCTTTTCATTGTTCCAGGTATACCACTGCCATTCATTGGGAGAAACAGGGCCTACCAATTTAATATTGGGAAATTTCAAACGCGCAGCCTTCGCCACGGCAATGTATTTTTGAATGTAATCTTCAGCACTAATGCTTGAAGAGGCGGCATCGTCATGAGTGCCTTGCCAAATTTCGGGCTCATTGTCCATATTCCAATACTGAAGTCGAGAAGCATCGTACTTCAAATCTTTGAACCAATGGTCTAAAATACCAACAGTAGAATCTGCCGGCCAATCTTCTAAATATAAAGCGGGATTGCCCACACCATTATTTCCTCCATTCGCTACCGGACCGCCACCTCCAGCCCAATTGTCATTTGTCCCACCACCAACACTTCCGCCTTGCGACCAGGACCAGTCGTTAAAATTATGTGTTTTAGCACTTGCTACTTTTCCCAAAAGTTGCAGTGCATAAAGACCTTGCAAGCTGTTCGATTTTGAAAGTAAGGTATTGGCACTGTAATCCCAATCGTGCGTATAAACATTATTGAACCAGTCTGGATGACTGCTCAACTTTTTCCGCCAATTGTATTTGGTACTATTGTTTCCTCCATTTTCACGGGTAAAACGCAAACCTGCGTCTTGGTAAAATTGCCAGGTAGCATTGGAAACCGGATTTTTAGCATCGTCGGAAAGACAATTGTTTTTTCCGTAAATCAAAGGTGAAATCTCCGAAATATCCGATGTCGCATTCACTGTCAACACAGCGCTTGTTTGGGCTTCCGAAGAAAACACAAGTACTGAAAGCAATGGGAAGAGTAATTTTTTCATATTTTATTTATAATTATCTCCCCCCTCAGAGGACAATATACAACATTGAAAAAATTAGTGCAAAAAAATTTCAAAACACAGACTTAAAAGGGCAAAATTTATACATTTCATTTTTTTACCTTAACCTTGTTCAACATAGTCAATTATAAAGCAGAAATGAAACTACAGTACCAACCTCCCATTGCATCAATCACCGTCGATTGCGTATTGTTTGGCTTTATTGAAGGGCAAGTGCACGTACTTTTAATCAAACGTGGATCAGAACCTGAAATAGGAAAATGGGCCTTACCCGGTGGTTTTATAGAACAGAAAGAAAGCATCACCGAAGCAGCAAGCAGGGTTTTAGAACTACTCACCGGCATAACAGGTGTTTATATGGAACAGTTCCACACTTTTGGAGAGACAGAACGCCATCCTTTGGCGCGCGTTGTAACAGTGGGTTATTACGCACTGATTGATGCTGCGCACCACAATCTAAAACCTTCTTGGCACGCCGAAGAAACAGCGTGGTTCGACATATCAAAAATGCCAAAACTGGCTTTCGACCACAAAGCAATTTTTCAATTAGCACTCAAAACACTGCAAAAAGAATTGAATATTTCGCCCATCATCTTTGAATTGCTGCCAACCAAATTCACGCTTAGTGATTTGCAAAATGTGTTTGAAATTATTTTGGGTAGAACCATGGACCGACGTAATTTTCGCCGTCGATTAAAAACAATGGATATTTTAATTGAACTTGACGAAGTACGTCCTGGCGCACATGTTGGCGCTACACTCTTTAAATTCGACAAAAAGAAATACAAGACCTTACAAGCTGAAGGCTTCGACTTTAGTTTATAAAAAAAAAGTCCCGTGGGACGGGACTTTTTTCGGGTAACCTAATGGCAGAGCATAAAGAACGCACGTATGGGCTCTGCCAAAACTAGCTTTAAAGTCCCACGGGAAGGGACTTTAAAGTACAAACACGAGCACAGTATGATGAACCAAATCAACTGCACTCTAATTAACACCGCACAGCTTATGGCTGTAGCGGTGCACACTTATCAAATACACTCCCCAGTGAAATTCATGAACTTGTTTATTGTTTGCATATTTTTGAAAATTGTTTTTGACCCTCTACTGTCACCTCAACTAAGTAAATTCCAGCTTGCAAATACTCACCCATTACAATGTTTTCATTGGTAACATTTGTTGCTGATGCGTATACCAAATCACCTATTAAAGAATACACTTTCAAATCAATTGTTGCATTTTTTGTGCTGTTGACCTTTATGGTAATCGTTTCATTGAATGGATTGGGATACACTGTGGCACTGCTTGCTGAGTGAACAAAATCGTCAACACCTGTCACAACAGAAGTCACTGTTTTTGACAAACGAATGTTGTCAAGTCGAATATTTCCTGCAGCTGTGCTGCCTCCATCAACAGCAAAACGCAACAATTTTATTTGCGACAAATTGACTCCAGAAAAAGCCGATACCGCAACTTTAGTACTCACATAGTTTGGTGTCAAGGTTAAAAGCACTGTATTGGATTTCACGTCACCAACCGCAACCAAATTTACGCTCAGCACAGCACCCGGTGTCGCTGGTCCTTTGTACGATAGTTCCAAGCTGTCGAAAGCTGAAAAATCCATCGCATTTACATCTAACCAATTGCAAATATTAAAATTCACGTCGTCGTATTTTGTTTTGTAATCAAAGGAATAATCTTTCACCCCTTCAATGGCACCAAGGTTCAATTGCTCTGCAAGAGTTCCAGTTGTCCAATAACAGCCAACGCAAATCCGCGTGAATGCATCCGTATAGATATCACTATAAGTAAAGCCTGCTTTGATCAACAAACTTATATTTTGAGTCTTGGTATTTCCAAGATTATCTGTCACTGTGGCAACAATAACTTTTGTACCTGTTGACGTGAATGCAGGCAATACATAATTTAAGGTGAAATGATGCGCATCGCCACTAGTCATCGCCAGCGCTGCGCCACCCCCAATTGCACTCAAATCCAACTTAACCCCTGACACCGATCCATCGTCACTCGCTTGCAAATCAAAAGTCAATTGTTGATCTGAAGTGTTCTCTACCGTAGCAGGATTTACTGTTGCAGCGCTAACAACAATACCTCCGCTCACTTCAAGATGTAAAGTGTAAGTAAGAGTGTGGGCAGCGTCATCGGTCACTGAAAGTAAAATGGTTTTATCTCCCGAAACCACTCCTGCCGCCACATTAAAAGTATAGTCGTAATTGCTGTTACCTAACGTATTCATTGATACTGCGCTGCCCCCGCCAATAGCCGTTAAGTTTAATTTCATTTGCGAAACCACATGCGGCAATGCAGCAATGGCTGTGCTCGTAAAATGCACGTTGGTCGCCACGTTGTTGTATACTACTATTGGAGTCAGTGCTGCACTTATAGAAATTCCGGCACTGGCTTTCAACGTAATTGCTCCACCGTCAGGAACAGCGCGAAACATAATGGTATCATTGAAAACTGAATCAATCTGCAATGCTTTGTTGTTTTGAAATACTTCATCATAATTGACTCCATTCATTTTCAATTGCAAGCTGAGCTCTTGATTGTATAAGGAATTGTTGTACAAAGTATCCGTTAAATTCACCACCCACTGTAAACCATTCGGAGCTGCAAGTTCCGTGAGTGAGGCGCATTTTCTTTCTCTGTGATATTTCAGTGCTTTTTCAAATGTTGTGATCCACACTTTGCTTTTATAAGAAGATAAAGCATCTAGCTGAGTCGAAAACTCAGAAACAGTAAGTGCGGAATATGTAGCGTCGGCAATGGTTGGACTACTCACACTGTGATACATGTATGTTAGTAATCCGCCGCCTGCAATAACATTATTTATTTCGGCACTGAAAGCATTCAGCGATAAAGCCGAGCTAACAGTGGTCGTTGTTACTTTATAATAATCGTCTAAACTACTCACGAAGTCGTAAGAATAGTGCCCTGTTGATGGCGCAACTTCACGTGCACCTATATATCCATTGGCGCGCAAAAAAGCGAACGACGCCGAACTAAATTGTCCGAGAGGATAAGCGAAAGTACAAACCTTTGTTCCCGGAACATTTGATTCAATGGCTGCTTTAGCGCCATTAATTGCACTTGCATTCGGACTCGCTTGTCCGCTATGATCCGTAGTATGGTTAGATATTTCATTGCCATTGGCAGCAGTAATTAATACTGTACTCCAATTGTTCGCCACCCACGATTCTCCTAAAAAATTGGTAATGAGAAAAAATGTTGCAGGAATATTTCTCTTTTTCAATTCGGGAACAGCCAATGGATATTGACCCGCTGTCCAGTCGTCAAAGGTGAGCACCACCGCGCATTTCTTGTTATTTTCCCAATTGCAAATCTTACCCACTTGCGCATAACCCTGCTGCGCAAAAAAGAAAACAGAAAGCAGTAAAGTAAATAAAATACGATTCATAGTGGCGATGTTTTAAACAGTTATGAAACTAGTTCTTACAAATTTTAATCACTTGATGTTGTCCACTCACTGTACTGTCCACAAAATAAATTCCAGGAGCAAAGTCTTTTCCGAAAGTAATATTTTGGTTGGTGTAGAGCTGTGCTGATGTATACACTACATCTCCTAACATATTGACAACATTTACCGCCGCCATTTTGTTTTCATCAGAAGAAATAATGAAAGTTACTTCGTTTGCGAAAGGGTTTGGAAAAACACTTGCTGTGTTCGCTATAGTTTTGAATACTTGAACATCAGTAGTGATGGAAGCGGTTTTTATCAATCTAATATTATCAATTTTCAGTGTTCCTGCACCACTCGCTGCTCCAGTAATGTCAATAGCAATTTCAGTTACTTTAGTTAAATCAAAAACCCCAAATTCCGAGAGACCAATTTTAGCAGTAGTATACGCCGCCGACAGGGGTAACGATTTCGAAGTTGACTTTTTTGAAGCAGTACCGATCAACGACACAGCGATACCAGTACCGGCAGATGCAGGACCTTTATATGAAATTTGTAAACTATCATAATCCGAAAAATCTTTAGCACCACTATCAGCCCAACCGCATATATCTAAACCAGCGCCAGCCCAATAGCTAGAAATTGTATAAGCAAAAACATAGTCCTTCGTGCCTTCGCTTGCACCACTATTGCTTTGCTCCGTCACTCCGCCCCAAGTACCATTCACCATGGATGATGCATCCGTGTAAATATCCAAGTAAGTAAAACTTGGCAATACAGTGAGGGTAATATCGGTGGTGTTGGTTTCGGGACTATTGTCAACCACTGTCACTGTAACAGTTTTTGAACCAGCAGAAATTCCTGCTGCAATAGTATAACTGTATTCGTATTTATTGTTCCCCAAAGAAGTCATGTTCACTGCACTTCCACCGCCCACTGAACTTAAGTTGATCTTTACCGAAGTAACGGTAATGCTTTTAGTAGAAACCACCTCAACCGCAAATTTCACCAAAGTTGCTGCTGTGTTTACAAACGAAGAAGGTGTTGCCGAACCCACCACTGATGTTCCTGAACTGAGCGACAAAGTAATGTCTCCACCATCAGGAACCGCGCGAAAAGTAATGGTATCATTGACTTTTGAATCAATAGTCAATGTATTTCCATTTTGCATGATCTTGTCGTAATTCACACCATTCATTTTCATTTTAAGGGTCAATGGATAATCGTAAACAGCATTGTTATATAGTGTATCACTTAATTTCACTATCCATTTAATTCCGTCGGGCGCTTGAACCTGCGTCAGAGATGCGCAGTTTTTTTCTCTGTGGTATTTCACGGCATTACTAAAAGTGGTCACCCATACAGCACTTTCATAAGATTGCAGTGCCGTTAATTGGGCTTGAAGATTTGTTTGTGAAACAGGTTCGTAGTTGTTGTCGACAACCGACTGACTGTTTACACTATGATACAAGTAAGTCAATAAGCCACCTCCATTAATCACGTTTTGAAGTTGCGTGGTAAACGCAGGTGTAGTGGTTGCCGTGTATACGCTAAATGAAGGGTAATTGTAGTAATCAGAAATACTGTAAGAATACTGTCCTCCCCCAGGAGCACCAACACCACGCGCCGCAATGCAGCCCGAAGATTTTAGCAAAGGCAGCACTCCTGCATCAACTGTTCCAAAGGGATAGGCAAAAGTAGTCACCTTTTGAGAAGTTACATTGCTTTCAATTACTGTTTTAGCAGCAGCAACTTCAGTGCTGAAATTTGATGTGTTCACGGCAACGTGTGTTTTTGTGTGGTTGCCAATTTCATTTCCATTTGTTGCAGCAGTCGACACATTTGCCCAAGAACCAATATTACCTGAATTCACATAAAATGTAGCTACAAGGTTTCTTGTTTTTAATTCAGGAACAACTATCGCGTTGTGGCCCGCTGACCAGTCGTCGAAAGTCATCACTACCGCCGCCTTTTTATTGCCTTCCCAATTGCAAATTTTTCCAACTTGAGCTTGCGCTAAAAATGCGAAACTCAACAAAAACAGAAACAGAATGCTTTGTAGATTTTTCATAGTTCATTGTTTAAAGTGTTTTCCCGATGTGTTTGTTGTTAGTAAATGTAGGGAATACACCACGGCGATATGAACGGTATACGACTGAATTGATCATTCGATACATCAATCGTAAATACCTAAAAGACAAAGTGTTACATTACAAATTGATACATCCGCACAGCCAACACCCAACGCAGTTTGAAGGCCATCTCATTTGTATCAATGAATAACACTCAAGTGACTGATGCGTTGCATCAAATTCTTTGAGCCATCGGTTTTGCTTTGCGCATAATTCACTTTTACAACATACACATCCTGTTGCACAAGAGCACCATGGTACTTGCCATCCCAACCTTCTTGAATGTCAGTGCTGGAATAGAGCAATTCGCCCCAGCGGTCGAAAATCAGCATTTGAAAATCCATCACGTTTTCCCCCACGGCGTAAAACACTTCATTTTTATTGTCGCCATTCGGGGTGAAAGTATTCGGCAAGTAAAAAGAAGTGTTGCAAAAATCATAAAAAGTCACTTCGTCTTTTGAGCTGCAGTCGCCCTTGCTCAGTGTTACACTATAAATGCCTGCAGTCGCCACAGAAATAGCACTCGTTTTTTCGTTGGTGCTCCATAGATAAGAATACTTTACGCCATCAAGCGGATCTGCCGACAATACCTGTGGCCCCTCTTCAACAAAACAATAAATTGATTTTTGCGGCAGAAAAAGATTGTGCAGTACATTTTGAGGCATTGCGCTTTCTTTCACATACACACCGTCGGTGTCAGCACAAGTTCCATTGTGCAAAATAACTTGATACCATCCTTCAACAGACACCGAGATACTTTGTGAAAAATTGTTTTTCACATTCCATTCATAGCTTGTCCCCAAGGGCGCTGCACCTGCATCAAGCATCAATACTGCTCCTTCGCATATGTAGCTTGTATCAAGACCATTCAATAAATTCACAGAAGGCTTAGTGCGGAAATTTGCAAGCAAACTGTCGCGCCCCTCGCAGCCTTGCAAATTGGTGGCAATCAAAAAATACAAGCCCGACTGATCTACAGTAAGTGTTGCACCTGCAGTGGCTTTGTTCCACAAAAGTGTCCAACTTGGATCTACATTTTGTGCACTGAGCACAACGCTAGGTCCGGCGCAGGTGTCAATGTCTTTTCCAATATTCAATACCGGTGCTGCCAAAGCATTCAGTACTATGGTATCTTTAGCAACGCAGCCATTGGCGTCAATTGCAACAACGCTATATTCGCCAGGACCTTTTAACAAGGTTTGACTGCTGTCCAAACCCGACCACAAATACTTTGTAAAACCACTTCCTGCATCAAGTGTGACAGTACTTTGAGGACAAATACTTTGATCTACGCCTAAGTCCACTTTTGTTTTCGGATACCAAGCCAAGAGCATAGAATCACTGCCTTTACAACCATTGCCATCGTCAACCACCACTCCATATATCCCCGCGGCGGCAACTTTAATGCTTTGCGTGTTCGCACCAGTATTCCAAAGCATGGTATAATTGAATTGATCATACCCACTATTGAGCAACAAACTATCACCTTCGCAAATACTTTTGTTATTGAGTGTTAATGTCAAGTTGTTTTTCACCGCAACATAAACACTGTCTTTGGCTGTACATCCTTTACTATCGGTGCTTTGCACTCTATAGTAACCCGCTGTAGAGGCATTGAATGTTGCCGCAGTACCCGAAGCCGATCCACTCCACAAATACGAATACAAAGGCGTTCCGCCACTGAGCAAAGGCGACAGAACAATGTTTTTACCCGGACAGATTGAAAGCGTATCGGCACCAAAATCAATGCTGGTTTTGGCCAAAGTCCAAACAACAATAGTATCAGTTGCAGTACAAGCACCACCATTGTCAACGTTAACAATGTATTGTCCCGCAGCACTAATTATTTTAGTAGAAGCATTGCCACCACCCGACCACGAGTAATTTAAAAATCCACTTCCAGCGTTGAGCTCCAAAACTGCTCCAGCACAAATAGCGGTATCCTTGCCTAAATTTACTTTCAACGCACTCACAAAGCTAATAGTGGCAGTGCCAGTACCCAACGTATCGCAAGTAGAACTGAACACCGAATCAACCTTATATGTGCCCATATTTTTTGCGTAGAAAGAGTAGCTATTGGCTGAAATATTGGCCACCGTCCACTTTGTCAAACCATTACTCAACTTCAATTTAAAAGGCATTTCACCAGTGAGCGCAACCGTGAACAAGGCACTATCACCAGCACAAATAGCTTTAGATCCTGTGATTACTGCCTTAGGCGTTACGCAGGGAGCATTGCATGTAAAAGGCACCAATACGGTGTCGCTCAGTGTACACTGCGGATTAGCGACACTTGTAGCAACAACCGTATAAGTAGTTGGAATGTTTCCTGCTACCTGCGCGCTGGGCCCCACAGCAGCACCAGGATTCCAAGCATAAGTATATGACCCCGGCGTGTAGGCGCAATTCACCAAATAATCAAAAGCAACAACATTGGTATATTGCTCTACTGAATTGGCGGGCACCCGAACACGAAGTACCTCCACGCCTTGCGGATTCACTATCCAAGCATCAACTGCAAAAGGATTTTTATTATAGGGCACAGTTCCCAAACACGATCCTGAAGCCACTTGCGTTTCTACTTCAAACTTTATTTTTTCGCCCGAACACAATTTGAAAGTGGTTTTGGTAGGCGCTAAATAATTTTTCGCCCTGTCTTTTCGCAAACGAAAACCTTGTCCATTAGAAGGTGTAATGATCACAAAGGTCACGTCACCCCAAGCGCCATTGGGCGTATCAAAATACACGCTCCATTCACACTCGCAATTGTCTTGCGCCAAGCCTGTTTTCAATTGTGCATCACACTTGGTAATACTCAAAATATCGGCCGTTAATTTTTCATTTACGGCAGTGACGTAACCTACTTCCGCCGATAAATTGAATTTACACGAAGGATTGCCCTTGTCTTGAATAACAATGTTGTAGGCGCCATTGGGAACATCTGCCAAAGTAATGGAAGAACTTGTTCCACTTACCGTATTTCCAAATGTTGAACATTGATAGCTCACGGTATAATTAGAAGTACCACTAATATTTAAATTTATTTTACCGCCGTGCATGTTCTGACAAGGAGTGTTAACGGTTGTTGCACTCGCCACGATACTGCACGTATTACAGTTGTTAACCACTATTGTTTTAGGACAACATGCAGGAAAACATCCTCCAAAATCAGGGGCTGGATTACATACCTTTAGCGTATACACAAACTGACCAACAACCGATGAACTAAGCACCAACTGCTTGGTATTTCCACCAACAGGCACGCCATCTTTGTACCATGAATAAGTCACAGCAGGACCATCACCGCCATCAATCACTCCTTCTAAAATAATGGCCTGTCCTTTACAAATCGTGTCGTTGTTGTTTAAGTTTTCAATATGAGAAGCAGGCGCCAATTTACCAATCGGCTTGCGTTCTCCATTGTTGTAGGCTGGTAAACTCGCATTGAATACGGTGGACATTACGGGGTTTTCTTTGGGCAAATTCAAAATAATCTCATCAATCACAGGCCCCAATTGTTTAAAAGGAATGGCCGCACCACCACCCAATTTATCAAATACTTTTTTTACGTTTTGCGTAATCACTGCCCATTGTGCCAGAGAAAATTCTGAATAAAAATAATTGATCGTTGTTAAGTATTCTTGCACAATGGCCCATGTGATATCGGCATTGTAATAGCCATAAAAAACATGATTTTGCTGCGGACCGGGAACACTGGTCACCACTGGATTGGTCCATTGATAATAACTCGAAGTTGTGTTTTGTTCTAAGGCATTGATACCCCAGCCTGTGATCTCAGGATAGCGATCAGAATTTGAAGTCAGATTCCAATTGTCAGAAGCGATTGCCGCAGCTCTACCTGCCGGAGTGTACAAGTTAAATCCTTGTCCGTTGCCCGCAAAACCCGATACATTTTGTTGCACGCCACCTGCCCAGTCGTTCCACCCTGAGGCGATTAATTTTTCGTACGCATTGGGATCCTTCGTAGCGTCGATGATAGGCCATATATCAATTCCCCAAGCTGCATCTAGCAAAGAATGGTTTTCAATACTTCGGTAGGCAAAGCCCAAGGCAGAAATTTCAAAGTGACTACCAGGAATGGAACCCGCAAAACGACCAGGTTTAAATCGCCAAGGCCAAGTTTGACTCAAGTCGCCGCACCATGCCAATTCCAACATTTGATAACAACCTTCATTTGCAAAGCCACCTTTGTTGCCGCACCATTCATTGTGAAAAAAATCAGGATGAGCTGGACCTTTCAAAACAGTGTTCTACGGAATACGGTCGGCAGGCCATTCGGCTCCAAAATCGCAACCCCACCCTGTTTCTTCTGCAGGAATCACCATCCACAGCGCTATTTTAGGATGATCGACCCGCTGAATAATATTTCTATTGTAGTTCCAAGCATGTGCAATGGCCAAAGCCCACGTTGGCCGATTGGTAGGAATACTAATATTCATTGGCCTTTCCTCACTCATACCATCAACTCCTCCTTGAGGCAATTGTATTTCACCTTTGGGATAGGCCGTTTTTATGAAGCAATTTTTATCAAAAAAACCGTAGGAAGGCATTGCCGGGGTATCAAACAAAACTGGACCTTGCGCTGTGCTGTTTTCTAAAATAGAAAATAACGCAAGTGCTAAAAGTATGCTATGAAGTTTTTTCACAAGGTGTGCTTTAGGTTGCTTTCCCACTAAAAATAGACGAGATACCAACCAATAACAAAGCACAGTAGACTGAATTGATCATTTCGCACACTTAATCCATCTTCACCACCTTCACCGCTCCGAGTGCAGCACCAGTGCCGTCAAACAATTGAAAGCTGTAAACCCCAACACTGAAATCACGCATTGAAAACTTAAAACGGTTTTCTCCAACAATACCAAATATCAATGCCTTGTAAACTTGATCACCTCCTATATTGAAAGCCTTCAAATAATAGGCGCCTCCCTGTTCCGAGTTAAACTCAAAGCTCACACCATCGCTGCTTGGATTTGGATACATCAACAAATCACTTGCAGACGCTTTATCAAAACTCAGTTCCACAATTTTTGAGACTTGATGCGCACCATCGAAATCAAATTCGCTCAATTGATAATAGTTCACACCCGACAAGGGTGCCGAGTCGTCGAACCTGTATTTTAATATCTTAGCACTATTCCCGGCAGCTTTCATCTTCGCAATGGTCTCCCAGCGCATGTCGGTTCCAGCCCGACGCAATTCAAAATAATCGCTATTGATTTCAGAAGCTGTAGCCCAAGAAATTATAGTACTGGACGCATCTTTTTCAGCACTAAAAGAAAGCAATTCAACAGGCAACGTTGCCGTTGGCACCACCTCACCAGTAACCGCTGCCAAGGTTTGAGTTGATGTGTAATTTGTGGTATTTGAAGTTCTGTGAAAAAACACTTTTACCAATTGCGCCGCTGTTAGATCTACAGCAACGTTATTTCCAGTGCCTATTTTAAGCTTCGGATCTGATCCACCAGCCAAAGTACCATTGTAACCGCCCAACCAATCGCGCACACTCAAGTTTCCTCCCGACCAAGTAATGCCGGCACTTGCAGCAAAAGTCAAAGTATGATTTCCAGTGCTTAAATATAAAACAGAATACTTGTCTACTTTCATTGTACCCACCGTTTCATCGTAAGGCGCTGAGAGTGAACCTCCATTAAAAACAATTTGAGTACTATTGTCTAAAGTATTTGAAACACCCAAAGTCAAAGTACCAGCAGTAAGCGTGGTAGAGCCAGTCCAAGTATTTCCAGCTCTTCCTAAATTGAAATTTCCTGTTCCTAATTTCACAAAGGAACCTCCTGTGTAGCTTGCAACGTTAGTTTGACCGTCATTCGCTCCGCCACTAGTAATGGATGCATTTCCATCATTAACTGTAATAACACCGCCTGTTCCGGTACCACCACCTGCTCCCGCTGCGCAAGAAACGGTATGTTGTGTTTTAACTCCAGTTGGTCCGGTGAAAGAAATGGCACCACCGTTAGCTGTGCTTGTCCCCAAACAAGTACCACCATCGGCAGTAATTGGTTGAGTAACACTTAATGTAGTAGCGGCAATTAAACTAATAGCTCCACCAGCACCACCACTTCTATTACCAGCAGTTACTCCGCAAGCACCACCTGTTGATGTTAATGTATGCGTTACGCTAGCAGATCCTGCAGTAGCTGTAAAAGAAATGGCACCACCTGTTCCTCCATTTCCAGTTCCACTACCAGCTCCTCATGCACTGTTTGACGCAACAGAATTATAATCAATGTTTGTTGCTGCAAGGAAAGTAATGCTACCTCCTGCGCCTCCATTACCGCTGCTTCCTACGCCACCTGTGGAGGTACAAGCGCGCGAATTGGTAATGGTGGTAGATGTAGCTGTAAGTGAAATATTGCCACCAGCTCCACCAACAGGACCTCCAGTAGAAGCACCCCCAGTTGAAACCAAATCTCCGGTTGTAACTGAAATACTTGTGCCAGAAAAAGTAATTGCACCTCCAGCGCCTCCCGAACTTGATGCACCATTAGAGGAGCCGCCGTTGGCTCCAGTGGCAGTAATATTATGAGCACTACTGATTGCCCCACCAGAAGAAGTGAACGTAATTGCTCCAGCCAGTCCACCCACCGCATTTCCTGTAGAAGCACCTCCTGTAGTTGCTATTGGCTGCGAAGTAGTAACCCCTGTTGCACCACTAAAAACCACATTTGTTCCAGGATATCCTGTTGAAGCATTGGAGGCAGGAGTTAAAGTTATGCCCTGACTAATTGTTATTGAGCCAGCAGCGGTGATAGTAAAAGTCCGCTGAGTTGCACTGGTTGTTGCTGCCGTGATAGATTGCGACATAGTCACATTTCCAGTTTGATTTCCTGACGAAGCAGTGAGTAAAGTAACACTTCCTGCTCCATTGGTAGATGAGTTAAGTGCACTGCTGCCACCAAGCGCCGTATTACTACCTAACAGGCAAGCTACGATATCAGTGCTAATGACAGTGGAGCTATTGGCTTTAGGCGTCCATGTATATACACCTGCTGAATAAGTCCACGCCCCATTCGCCGCTGCATTGCTGATCACCAAATCCGAATTTCCTGCAAACAAAGAAGAGTTCACTGCAAAGGCAAAAAACGCACAAAGCAAAAACGATGCATTCGTTAATGTACTTTTATTCAAAAAAATAACAGTTGGTTTTTCCATAAGCCTCTTTACACAAATATTGTTTTCTCATTGCGCTACAATAAAATTTCAAGTAAAAACATTTGCAATGTAATGATTTTTGATACACAAGAATAAAATTGTATCAAAATATACAACAACAAAATCACTTAAGCAGCGCAAACTTTTGCACCCGTACCGTTTCCCCACTGCTCGCTCTCACAACATACATACCTGCACTCAAAGAAGATACATCCATGCGCACCGCACTCAGCACTGTTTCGTTTTTCAAGACAAGCACTTCTTGTCCCGAAAGGTCTAAAATTGAAATGTTCGCATTCAACAACGGCTTAAGCGTTTGAATCGTTAGCAGTGATGATGAAGCATCTTGAAACACACGAATACCTGCGTTATCAGCTACCCCAGGCTCGAAACCCAATGAACCAATTGTCAACACAATCTCTCCCGCATCAGGCACCGCGCGAAACACAATAGAATCATGCACCACACCGTCAATCACCAAAGGAAGTCCATTTTGAGTGGCCGTGCTGTAGTTTATTCCATTTCTAAAAATTTTCAAAGACAAGGGTTGATTGTACAAATCATTGTTTGACAAGGTATCGCTCAAGGTAAAACTCATCGTTGTGCCTGTTGTTCCCGTTTGTGTCAATTGCGCACAATTGCGTTCTTTGTGATATTTAACGGCCTGTCCAAAAGTAGTGATCCACACCTGATCTTTCAGTGTTACCAAGTGATCCAACTGAGCTTGCAATGCTGTTTGTTTTACCTGACAGTACCAAGTATCGCTATAACTGTTGTTGGCATTGTCGATGCTGTGGTACAACACCGTGAGCAAACCACCACCGTTTTTAATTTGAGTTACCTGTCCTTTGAAATTATCAAGCGTTGTTCCACTGCACATTGGATAGGTCATGATTTTAAAATAATCATCATCGGTAGTTGCGAAATTGTAACCATAATTTCCTACACTCACTCCACGCGCAGCAATGTGGCCGCTGGCTTTCAGTGAATCTCTAATTTCAATGTCCTTTGATGTATTTCCTGATCCTTCACCAAATGGATATGCAAAACTGGTTGCTTTTTGGTTGAGCACATGCCCATCAATAATTGCTCTCGCCGCCCTAATTTCAGTATTCAGCTGCGTTGCATTTTGCGTGAGCAAATGCGGATGACTCTTAGTGTGGTTGCCAATCTCATTGCCATCTGCTGCGGTTGTCAACACTGTTGGCCAATCGTGGTTCCAATTTGCAACAAGTGATGTTTCAATAAAAAAAGTAGCATTTAAATTTCTGCTTTTGAGCTCTCCCGGAACGATGGGTTGTTGACCTGGACTCCAATCATCAAAGGTGAGTACAATTGCAGCTTGCCGGTCGCTGTCCCACTTGCAAATTTCGCCAACTTGAGCTACAAGCATTTGCATCCCGCAAAATACCGCCAATAAAATACAGATTGTTGATTTTTTCATAAATTCCCGTTTAATGAATTGTGTTTGTATATCACAAATATACGATGCTAAAAAAGTGCTATATTGAAAACAAAGTGCCGTTTGATCATTCGACACAAAATAACAACTATCTAAAAAACAAGTACTTGAAATAAAAATTGATCAATCAGCACTTTGAATCTCCTGCTCTTTCATTTCAATAAACAACGATGGCGTTAAACCTGTCGTTTTTTTAAATACATGATTGAAAGTCGATTTTGAATTAAAGCCTACCCTCACGGCAATCGCCTCAATGGTAAATACTTTGTTCGCCGGGTCCAACAACATATTTTGAGCCTCTCGTACGCGGTACTCGTTAATTAAGTTACTAAAACTATTGTTGAAATGGTCGTTGAGTACTTGTGACAAATACGTGCGGTTGCTATTCATTTGTTTTGCCAACGTATCAAGACTGAGGTCACTTTGCAAATACACTTTCTGTTCGTTCATCAACCGATTGAAATCTTGCAGCAATGCCTCTTGTTTTTCATCTCTGAGCGTAGAGCCAACGTACTTTGTTTGTATTTTAATTTCAAGCAATTCTTCTTTGTTTTTCTTGAGTTCGATACCACTGGCGAATAAGTGTTGATACGACTCTTTCAACCGTCTGTTTTTAAGTACAATCAGCACGAACAATACCAAAAAAACCACCACCACCGCTACCGCCGCCACGATCAAAATATTTTGTTTGTGAATCAACTCCTCTTGCGCTACTTTGTCTTTGCGCAACAGCTCCAATTCATATTCGCGTTGAATCACCAAGGCATTTTTTGAACGCTCCTGATCTTGCAGCAAGATGTATTTGCGTTGAGTTTCCAAAACTTTTGCGGTGCTTCCAACAACATTATAATAACCCGTCAATTTTTTGAGAAAGACTTGTTGTTGAAATACAATTTCATTGCTATCGGCAACCGACAAAGCCATTTCTGAAAATTTAATTGCTTCGTTTATATTGCCAGAAGCCGCGTAAGCGTCACCAATTTTATCAAGCACCGCTGCGATGTTCAACTTATCGTTGATTTGATGGTAGCAATTCAAAGCCTTATGATAATACTCCAATCCAACTTCCAATGTACCTTGCCCCAACGCCATCAAGCCCAATCCTTTGTAGGCACGCGCCATTCCGTCCTTGTTGTTCGTTCGAACACAAAGATCTGTCAGTTCCGAAAAAATCCGTTCAGCAGCCAGCAACTCTTTTTTCAGCGCATAGGTCTCCCCTAAATAGGCCAAAGCAATCGCTTGCTGCTTGCTGTCGTTAATCTGCAAACTGATGGATTGTGCCTTTTCAAAGTATGGAATTGCTTGCTCGTAAGCCTTATTATTTTGATACAATTCACCCTTACAATAATTACAAACCACAACACCCACCAAGTCATTGCTACTGCTAAAAACCTTTTCCGCCTTTGCATAATAATCGAGGGCTGCTTTGTCGTTGTTTTTTTGATCTCGATAAAGATTCGCAATGTCAAGCAAAACCCAGCCATTCAAATAGGCATCTCCTATCTTTTCAGCAATAGACAAGGCCGACAAGTAGTTGGTCAGTGCCAAATCATACATTCCCAAACGGCGGTAAACGTAGCCTTTGTGAAAAAGCACCAGTCCGATTTTACTTTGTTCATTTAATTCATGTGCAATATCCTGCGCCTTTTTCAAATGACTGAGCGCTAAAATCGGATCGCCTTCTCTGCTTTGGAAATACGACTTAATTGAATTGTCAAAAACAGCAGCACTACCCGCCTCTCGCGCATTAGCAGCAAAAGCCAAAAGCAATACTGCACAAAGCACCACCAATTGTTTCTTCATTGTCTTCAAGATGTATTTTATAAAACTCATCTATTTTGTACAATAAAACAATTCAGCCTTAATTTTTTATCACCTTGAGCAGCTCCGTTTGATTTTTGATTTTAATGAAATACATCCCTTCTGCCAAGCCCTCTATTGAAGTACCTTTCCCGCTCATGATCTGCTGTCCAAAAGAACTGTACACCGTCCATTCTACTTCTTTTTGAAAATAAATGAGGTCTTGCGTCGGATTCGGATAAGCGCGCAACACTTGTGCTTCTTGCTCATCATTCACCTCAGTAGTAACCTGTTGTGCCTTTGACAAGCGAATGTTGTCAACGCGCAAGGTGCCGCTACCGTTCGCTATACCTGTGATGCCAAAATTTAATGCATTCACTTTAGTTTGATCTACAGAGGTAAATGAGCTCAAAGGAATTTTTAGGGTGGTGTACGTCGCCGACGCTGGAAGCGCAACTGCAGCCGATTGTGTGTTGGCTCCCGCACTTATGGTGATCGAACTTGCAGCTCCTTGCGTGGTGGGACCAACATAGGAAATCTCTAGAAAATCATAACCCGAAAAATCTTTAGCGTTCGTCATTTGCAATCCATATCCCGCATAATACCCCACAACATTAAATCCAAAACTATAATCCTTAGTGCCTTCAAAAGCACCACCACCATTGAGTTCAGCGAGTACTCCATTTTGATTCCAAGTATTTGTAATCAAACTTGAAGCATCGGTGTAAATATCAAAATAGGATACCGATGCAACCACCGTTAGGTGCATTTGCACAGTATCTGTATTGTTAAAGTCATCGGTAACAGTGGCCACCACCGTTTTGCTTCCTAGTGAAATACCAGCAGCAACATTGAAAACCAACGTGTAATTTCCTGACCCTGAACTTGACATCGCCACAGCCGTACCTCCGCCCAAAGCACTAAGATCTAACTTTACCGACGCAACAGCCCCATTGTCACTCGCCGAAACTGATAAAGTCACAGGCGTTAGCACATTGTCATTCACTGTTGACGGTGTTAGTCCTGCCGAAGCAATTACAATTCCTGAAGATATTTTTAAAGAAATATTACGTGTGTCCGTATTCGCTTTATCATCAGTAGCAGTAAGCACAATTTGTTTAGCACCAAGCACGACACCATTTGGAACAGTGTAAGTGTATGTATAATTGTTGTTGCCAATGCTACTCATTAATACTTTTGAGCCTCCTACTGACGTAAGATCCAGTTCCATTTTACTTATGCTTCCAGCCAATGAACTTGCTGTTGCTGAAAAAACTATTTGAGTACCCGAACCCGCTAATACCGTTGCAGGTGTTACCGCCGCAGCAGATATGCTAGCACCAAGAGTGTTGACCTGAATCAATATACTTGCGCTACCCGACACCGACTTCGCCAACGTCACCCAAGCCTCGCTAGTGCTCACATTGAAACTTGCATAATAATCAATGTTCTCCACCAAAACAGTTCCGTTGTAGCGCACTACTTTTGGCAGTGCCGACAAGCCTTTCACACGAAATAGTGGATTTTTCAAAACTCCCGACGAAACATTCATTGTTACCTCTGCTTGTTCATTGACATTGGCTTGTAACCACCAGGCCCTATAATTGTGGTCATATCCTGCTGGCGACAAGGTTTGCGTTGCCGGATTGCTTGTTCCAACCGGACCAGTGGTCACCACCGTTCCTTGAATAGCCGTAAGCACAACGGATCCACTGTGAATTGCAGCGTTCTCAGTTCTCAATCGATCCACTCCACCTGTCGACAAGGCATCAAACATTACCGATACTGAATATTGTCCGAAACCACCTTTAGTGCCAGTCGATGCAGCACCTTCCATATACCCATAGGGCATGCCCCAAGTAATTTTCTTCTGCAGGTCGTAATAATTCATTTGAAAATCCAAAGCCCACAAATTACTAGGATTTGAAGAACCAGAGGCCGGTATATTAGTGGAACTCCAATCAGGAACACCTGCTTGTTGCTGCGTAAAACTTTGGGTTTGAACAAAACCCACCTCTCTGCTGTGCGCCCATTCTTGCACAAATGGGATGTCACAAGTACCACCAAAAGTATAAGGTCCATTGAACACTGGCTGACTTAAAATCTTTTGGGCACCCGACTTCAATCCTTCCGCCGCACTATTGTCAATTCCATCCCACATCATCGTACAGTAAGGTCCACGAGAGTCCAATGTTTTTGATCCCACTGCACACTGCACCGTTTCCGACCATTGAAAATAATCCAATCCGTCTATAAAGGTATAGGTTACCGTTTCTTTTTTGCCGTCAACCGTTTGCACCAAATCAAAAATCGCGTGATGCGCCCCTTGATAGCGCAAAGATATCGCTGCGTCACCACCTTGATCTACCCATGTACCACCATTGATATGATGAACAGTAGCGCCAAAACCACGATTGTGTGCCTCGGCATCATTTGGATTTGGTGAAACAATGTTCACCAAAGAAGCACCATCATAGTACTGTATCATTAAGCAAACACCAGGAAAATTACTTTTAGACAAGCACACTTTTCTAGGTTTGGCAACATTATCGAGCCACGACACCACCCATACTGGAGTACTATTATAAGTTGAATCTTTAATGCTCAGCGCAAATAAAGAACTAGTGCTCAACATTGCCATCATTAAAAACATGGCGCGGAAAAAATTTGAAGAATTTTTCATTATCACTAAAGTGTTTTGGGGTTCTACGTTGAAAATACAAAAGCAACTAAAAAACAAGGTGCTGCTTTTCCAATATTGCTTTACAGAAATAAAAAATGAATTAACTTTTTTTGATTTATTCTTTTCATTTTTCTAAAACACCCTAAAACAAAGGACTACAGAGAGTGTCGAAAAACTCAAAAAATCACAGATGCATTTTATTCCACCACCCACTTTTCTGAACAAACATTTTCATTTGAACAAATTTGAACGAAATATACCCCCTTCGCTAAATAATCCAAAGCACCGACAATACTAATTTCATTTAGTTCTTTAGCATTGTAGGTTTGCGTAAAAAGCATTTGTCCCAAAACATCAACAATGCACACTTGTATCAATTTAGAATACAGCACTCCATCAGCATGAATATACAAAGTGCCGTCATGCGACGGATTTGGATAAAGTGAAAATCTCGACTGTGTTGAACGCACATTCACGGTCTTTGGTGCAAATTCTTCAGAATCACCATCATAGTCGGTTTGCTTCAAGCGATAGTAAGAAACACCTGCTAAAGGATATTCATCAACGAATTGATAATCCAATGGCGCACTGCTGTTTCCGCCACCGTTGATTTTCGCTATTGGGTAAAAATACACACCGTCTGCCGATCGCTCTATCGTATAGAAATCATTGTTTACTTCGGTCAAAATCACCCAACTAAGTTTCACCGTTTTAAAAATAACTTTGGCGTCAAAGGTCAATAATTTAATAGGCAATACAGCGCAAGCAGATGGCGTACAAGAACTTGAACCCAAATATGAAAACGTACCCAGATAAGATGGCGAGGCGGTACCACCTGTGCCCGCACCATTTCCAGTTGAACTGTTTAAGGAAAACGAAGTAGCACTGATATAGGTAATTGTCCACGTTGCATTAGCAGCAGTATTTGTTCCAACACCCGATACCACTACTTTTTGATTGTTTACAAAACCGTGCGCCCCACTGGTTGTAACAACAATAGGCGACGCATTGGTAGCTGTAGTGATAGTTACCGTTGCGCCATCGCTACCGGGTGTTGGGCCACAATAGAAAATTTTATCGGCAGCCGTATTCGACAAGCGGTTGTTGTTGTTTAAAAATGCACCGCCACTTAAATTCACGTAAGCACAACTTCCTGTACCAAATGAAAATACATTGGACGAATTGTTGGTGAGATTGCGACTAACCTTAAACACCGAACCCCCATTCATTGTTATAGCACCACTTACACTGCTCAAGTCAACAACATTGATGGTTCCATAATTGTTGATGGGCGCACTGTTTGCCAAAGAAAGTGTACTATTTGTCCCACTCAGGTTTATGGTGCCATAATTGGTAATTCCGTTGGTGTTTGTGTTTTGCATCGTTAAATTCGCAGTCATGGTGACTGTTCCCGAATTGTTAAAACTGAGGTAATTGTCTAACACAACATTGCCAGAATATACAGTCGTTGAACCCAATCTGTTGTAAACACTTGTATATGCAGTAGAAGTCCCTCCTGAAAAATAAGGTCCAGCCGACCATGTCAAGCCATTGGCCACCGAACTGTTGTTGTATATTGTGGAAGCAGTTGGAACAGTGCCATTTGTCAAGGTCATCAAACCTGTTGCTTTGTTGTCGATCGTCATCGCCAAATTCCAATTGGTTATGCCAAAAGAAGGAGGAGAACCATAGTTGTTAAATGTACCACCACCAGATCCATTGCTCAAGGCGATAGCATTGTCGGCGTAATTGTTCAGTATTTTTCGATTGTCTAAATCATAAGTCCCAGTAATATTATCACAATTTGAAAGCGTATTTACGTAGCCAACTGTAGCTGTGCTAGCTCCATACGTACCATTACCCGAAGAACCGTCAAGCGTAAAAGTATTGGCATCCACCACAGTAACCGTAAAAGTTCCGTTCACCGCCGTATTTCCAGTGCCTCCCGAAATGTACACCGATTGCCCAGTTACATAGGCGTGCGCCGTAGCGGTGCAACTAATAGGTGAAGCATTCGTTGCCGCGGTAATTGTTTTCGTTGTATTACCAAATGAAATTCTACCCCAATCTACTGTACCCCCTGATTTAACAAGCATTGTACCACCATTTAAGGTAATTGTTCCCGAAGAATAATTAACACTTACGCAAACCGTTTCACCAGAATTCACACTGTAATTATTTCCCGACACTGCGGTGTAAGTGCAAGTGGGACTCGGACAAGTACCTGCCGCCACTCCATTTTTGAACACAGCACAAAATAGGCTGATTACTATAAAAATTTTATACATCTTGGATTTTTTAACGGACTACCAGCCCATTGCGCTTTTTATAACAGGACTCAATTGCTCGGCAATGGAAGATTGCGTCACCTTAGTTGGGTGCCAGTCTTCACCATAAGGCGCTTGCTGTGCGCTCAACTCAAAACTCAACACCTTGCCATCATTGGCAAAGTACGTTTGCACCGCTGCCATATCTTTTTTCCAGCGCGACAGCCAATGCTTTCCTACAGGATATCCGTCGGTCACTGATCCGCCATAAACCATCAGTATTGTTGAATGCGCATGAAAACTGCGCAATTTTTCTACAAAGGATATATAAGCTGAAACATAAGCCATTGAATCCATCACTACACCACCAACCTCTTTAGCAAAGTCATTTGTTCCCAAAAACACCAACAGCAAATCAGCGCTGTTCGATTTTGGATTCCACACCTCATTCTTTTGATCGGGATATAACTGTGTGTACAATTCTGGCAACACCCCTTTTGTTGATCCCTCATAATTTGTATACATGCCCCTACCTGAATAAGCGGTACACATGTATTGCGTATTGAATTGGCGCGAAAGAAGTGCTCCATAAGCAGCGTAGTTATCTTCATTTTCAGCGTGAAATCCAGGACAACAATTTGGGTTAGGATAAGACATTTCATTGCCATAACCACATGACCAAGAGTCGCCAATGATTTCAATTTTCCTCTCTGGCAAGGCATCAGGCAACAAGGCTTTGCCCTTAAAAACAAAGCCTCCAAAAGTGCTTGTACCTACCATCGCTTCAGTACGTTTAAAAAGCACTACGCTGTGCACTGAGTCAGTCAGATTTGAAGCCAAAACGTAAACAGTGTCGCTGCGATTGAGTTTCAAAACACCGACTTTACCATCAATGAGCACTGCAAAATAATTACTACTGGCCGCGTGATCCGTTAGTATTGCAGACACCTTAGTACCCTTAAATTTAAATTTAACCGAAGTTCCCGGCCAAATAAAAACGGGCGCATATTCGTTTTTAAAATCAATGCGTCCTTGATATTGCAATTTACTATCGTTGGCTTCAATTTTTGATTGACCACTCAAGTCAAAGCCTATGAGTAAGATCAGAAAAACTAAAGTGTGTTGAATAGAGGCTACTACTTTCATAAGTATATAAATATACGTGCAAGATATAACCGCGATAGCACTGACACTAAGCGATTTTTAAATTTCACTTTGCAGATCTATATTTCCACTTTGCTCTTTTCTAAAAAGACTTTGCATTTTCCTGAAACACCTAATCCTGTAGTCATCACTTAAACTCGCCTGGAGACTTATTGACCAAGTCCTTAAACACTCTATTGAAACTAGAAGGTGAATTGAAACCGCATTTGTACGCAATTTCTGAAATCGAATAACTTGAATTTTTGATATACAATTTCGCTGCTTCTACTCTTGTGTGATTCAAAAAAGCTTTAAAACTCATTCCGGTATTTTCTTTCAAAAGATCACTAATTCTATAATCAGGCACTTTCAAATAGGCTGCCAAATCGGCCGACTTCAAATCGCTGTTGCCATAATGTTCGGCTATATAATGGCGAATGAGGGCATTGAAGTTTTTGTCGCCATCATTTCCCAATTCAAAATCCTCCTTGTATTGTACAGTCAATTGTATGCGCTTATTTTTTTGGTAGCGGTAAAACTGAAAAATCACAAACAACGAAACCACACAAAAACACAACACCAGAATTTGCATTGCCAAAGCGGAGTAATCACCCACTAAGCGCAGTTCTTTTATACTAAAATTGCGGCGCTCGCCAACGGACGAGGCAGGATCACTGAAAAACGAAAAATGCTTCACATTGCGTAAATCTGTGCCACGCACTTCACTTTCTTTCAACTTATTTAGGGTATACCACCATTCAGGCGTAATCGTGAAATCATTGAAAGCCAATTCCAAGCTATTATCTCCCTTTTCTAAACCATAGTTGTTCTGGTACAATCTAAAAGAATTGGTGTTTTTAATGTCACTCAAACCTTCTTGAAAATTAAAAATACGCAATGGCAAACGCTCTGCTTTATCAGTGCTAAGCAGTACTTGCAACTTGTAATCTTCTAAATTAAAGAAACTCGCATCTTTCTTTCGCACCAAAACGCCGGCATAAGGATATTCTTTTTTATTTTTGAGCACGTAACTGTACTCAATCTCGCTGATCGTTTTTTTAGAAATCGCACATTGTGAATTTCCACTCTCCCACTGGTCAGAAAAAGCTTCCACCACAAATTCATCAGAAGTCATCAGATTTACCTCCGATTTTCGATGCAACAAAAAAAGCAGCACAATGCTCAAGCCCATCACAGACAGAGACAACAACAAATGCCTACGAAACTCCTTGCTAGCAAAAAACTCTTTCAATTCAATTTCTTTAAAAACAATAATAAGAAATTAAACTAGTGAATGTCTGTAAACACAATAGTAAATTTACTTTGAGATCGAAAGATCCTCGTTCAGTGCAATTTCAAACAATCGAATAAAGTAATTACAGAAGGATCATATTACACACTTGGATACTTGCCATTATTTTCACCATTGCTCCACTGCCAGGCGCTGCGCACTATGTCATCAAGATTTTGATACTCAGCCTCCCAATGCAACAGTTCTTTTGCCCGCTGCGGATTCGCCACCAATCGCGAAGGATCGCCGTCACGGCGTTCACCCCAAACAATGTTTATTTTTTGATGAGTCACTTTTTCTACTGCCGCAATTACTTCTTTTACAGATGCGCCTTTGCCTGTTCCTAAATTGCAAATGAGGGAAGTGCCTTGCTGCAACAATACTTCTACCGCTTTCAAATGCGCTTTCGCCAAATCCACCACATGAATATAATCGCGAATACAAGTTCCATCGGGGGTATCGTAGTCGCTACCAAAAATAGTGATAGCCGTACGACTGCCCTTGGCGCATTCTAAAATCAACGGAATCAAATGTGTTTCCGGATCGTGATGCTCTCCAATGCGCGCGTCTTCCCAAGCTCCACAAGCATTGAAATAGCGCAAAAAAGCATAGTGAAATCCATAAGCACGCTCATAGTCTTTAACGATTTTCTCAAGCATCAATTTACTTTCTCCGTACGGACTGATTGGGTTTTGCGGATGCACTTCATCTAATGGCAGGTATTGCGGGTCGCCATAGGTGGCGCAAGTTGAAGAAAACACGAAATTCAAACATTGGTGCTTGCGCATTACGTCAAGTAAAACAAGTACGGCTGCTACATTGTTGTGGTAATATTTTGCAGGATCAGTGACCGACTCACCCACATAAGTGGCCGCAGCAAAATGCACCACCGCTTGTATTGAATGCTTGGTGAAAATTTCATTCAGCATTGGTTCGTCGGCGACCGATCCGCGGTAAAAAATCACTTCCGAATCCACCAACGCCGCCTCGTGACCGGTGACCAAATTGTCTAAAACCACCACCTTGTAATTGTTTTGTATAAAATAGCGAACTGAGTGAGAACCAATATATCCGGCTCCTCCAGTAATTAAAATTTCTTTTTTCATAGCGAATTAAAAATAAGTCTTGACATCAAAAATATATTTACCTACTTTAGTTGTGTCGTAATGACACAACTAAACAAATGTACATTAATTCAAAGCAAAAGCAAATTTTAAAATCTAGAAATATGCCGGAACTCAGATGGAACCCCTTGCTCAAAACATACACGATTGTTGCCGCAAACAGACAGAGCCGTCCGAATCTTAATGCAGACTACTGCCCATTTTGTCCTGGCTCAGGAAAAGTACCCGAACAGTACGATGTTCATTTGTACGCCAACGATTTTCCAGCACTTAGCAACACCGCAACCCAAGTAGAACAAAGCAACTCCTCTCTCTATCATGCCGCTGAAAACTACGGTGCATGTGAAGTTGTGCTTTATTCACCTGAGCACACAAAAAGCTTAAGCGAACTGAGTGTTGCTCATTTACTAAAACTCGTTGACTTATGGTCAACGCGCACACAAGTGCTTTCAGCAGATGAAAAAATTAAATATGTTTTTGTATTCGAAAACCGAGGCACAGAAGTAGGATGCACCATGTCGCACCCCCACGGACAAATTTACGCTTACCCCTTTGTTCCTTTAAAACTGCAAACCGAACTCGAAGCGTGTAAAGAATATTTTGAAAATAAGGGCAGCAATTTAATGCTTGACATGAATGCGGAAGAAAAGCGCTACGGCAAAAGAGTGTTGTACGAAAACGACAGTTTCATCAGCTTTCTTCCTTATTTCACTGACTATCCTTTCGGACTTTTTATTTCTTGCAAATTGAAAAGAAGCAACTTTTTGGATTTCAACGACAAAGAAAAAAACGATCTGGCCGACATCTTAAAAGTATGTACAGGCGGCCTCGATCACTTGTTCAACAAAGCATTTCCCTACATGATGTGCGTGCACCAAGCACCCTTTAATACTCAGCAGTTCAGCGCTAGTGCCGACTACTTTAATTTTCACATTGAATTTTATCCACCACTGCGCAACGAAAACACGATTAAGTTTTACGCCAGTTCAGAAATGGGTGCATGGGCCGCCACCAACACACGCGAAGTAGAAGACAGCGCCATCGATTTAAAAAACGCCATTCAAAAATTTTTAGCACAATGACAGACGAACAATTGATCCAAAAATTTGAAGAATATTATGGTGAAGGTGAAGCGCCTCGCCTTTTCTTCGCCCCGGGAAGAGTCAACCTAATTGGTGAACACATCGACTACAATGGTGGGTGTGTTTTTCCTGCAGCACTCTGCATTGGCATTAGTGCCGTTGTGCGCGCCAACAATACTTCCGCCATTGAAATGCGTTCGCTCAACGCAGCTGAAATACTCAGCATCGACTTAAACAACCCCATAGTAAGCTGTGGCAATGAATGGACCAACTACCCCAAAGGTGTCATTGTTCATTTACAAAAGGAGGGCTTTGCGCTGCAGGGCTGCCAGGTTCTTTTTTACAGAAATTTACCGGAAGGCGCTGGACTTTCGTCATCGGCAGCGCTTGAAGTATTGACTGCACAAATGTTGCTTTCTATCGCCAACGCGTCCATGAAAAAAAGTCACATCGCTGTTTTGTGTCAACGTGTAGAAAACCAATTCATCAACGTCAGCTGTGGCATTATGGATCAATTCGCCGTGGCAATGGGCAAAAAAAACAACGCACTGCTGCTCAATTGTGAAAATCTAAACTACCAATACTTTCCCATCGATCTTGGCGAATTCAGTTTGGTCATCATGAACACCAATAAAAAAAGAACGCTCGCCACTTCTAAATACAACGAACGCAAGTCAGAGTGCGACGCAGCAATTGCCGAACTCAAAAAACATATACCCCTGACAAATCTTTGTGAAGCAACTTTGGCGCAAGTAGAAATGTACCTGCACGATCCCCTGCTCATAAAAAGAGCACGGCACGCAGTCACTGAAAATGCAAGAGTACACGCTGCGGCAAAAGCTCTAGTCGCAAAAGATTTAGTGCAGTTCGCTGCACTGCTCAGCAGCTCGCACCAATCCTTAAAAAACGACTATGAAGTGAGCGGTATCGAACTCGACTGCATAGTTGAAGAATCGCTAAAAACAGATGGATGCATTGGCGCGCGCATGACGGGCGCAGGTTTTGGGGGCTGCGCCATTGCTATTGTGGAGAGCGCAAAAGTAGCGCTCTTCAAAGAAAAAGTATTGAACAACTATTACCACAAAATAAAAATCACACCGTCATTTTACGAAAGTAAAATAGGAGAAGGTGTTCACGAAAAAAAAATATATGTACCTCATTAAAACACTGCCTTTTGGCGAGACAACCTTACTGCAAATTAGCAACAGCACCACCGGTGAATATTTTTCTTGTTTACCCGCTTTCGGCGCTGCCTTAAATCAGTTGCAATTGCAAGGAAACGACAGAATAAACCATCGATTAATGAGCGAAAACAGCAGCTACGACAACTTGCTCAGCGAAGGACAAGCCATGTACCGTGGCAGCAAACTTTTTCCTTTTCCCAACCGAATTAAAAAAGGAAAATACACCTACAACAACACGAAGTACCAATTGCACATCAATCACCAATCGGAAGGTCACGCCATACATGGCTTGGTGTACAATGACGCCTTCAAAGTAATTGAACAAAATACCACTCCCGATTGCGGATTTGTGGTTCTTGAACACATTTACAACGAGAAGAAAGGCTACCCTTTTCACTTCAAATTACAAGTGCGTTTTGAACTCAACGAAAATGGATTTGAATGCACCACCTCTGTAAAAAACACAGCCAAATACAGTTTACCGATGGGCGATGGATGGCACCCCTACTTCAGCACAGGCCGACGGGTTGACGGCTTAAATTTACACATTCCAAAAGTGGCGAAAATGCGCATTGGTGAGCGACACTTCGACAAGTGCTACACCCTTCCCGAAGAAAAAAACAAATCTGTTGTTGAACTGGTTGACGACGAACACAACATTCACCTTAAAATGTGGATGCAAGGCCAAGATTATAAATACTTGCAAATCTATACACCTGCCGACAGACAAAGTATTGCGCTTGAACCCATGACTTGCAAACCAAATGTTTTGAATCATAAAAAAGATTTGATCGTACTATCGCCTAATGAAGAAAAAAAATTGAGCTGGGGACTTCAACTTAAATAAATCGACGATGAGAAACATATTTTTATTTTGCCTTTTGACGACCTTGATTTCTTGTGCAAATCAAGAAAACACAGCCGTCAAAAAAACAACACAAACATTTTTCAAAAGTGACTATCCTATCACTGTCGGATGCTACTATTATCCTGAACAGTGGCCAGAAGAAGAATGGAATCGGGATTTAAAAAACATGGCTCAACTCGGTTTTGAATTCACGCATTTTGGCGAATTCGCTTGGGCTTTAATGGAACCTGAAGAAGGACATTACGACTTTGAATGGCTCGACAAAGCGATTGACTTGGCTGCGAAAAATAATTTAAAAGTCATTTTATGTACCCCTTCTGCTGCCCCCCCAGTGTGGCTGGTGCAAAAGCATCCCGAAATATTGATGGTCAACGAAGATGGAAAAACAATGCAACACGGCTCACGTCAGCAGGGTTCATGGTCGAGTGAAGTATATAAAAAATACATCTCTAAAATTGTAGAAGCACTTGCATTGCGATACGGCAATGACCCTCGAATTTGGGGTTGGCAACTCGACAACGAACCATCGCACTACGCCTATCCGTACGACTATAATGCGGCGGCACAAAAGGCATTTGTACTTTGGCTCAATAACAAATACAAAAACGTAGATTCATTAAACGAGCGTTGGGGAAATAATTTTTGGAGTCAGCGCTACAGCGATTTCGAACAAATACGTATTCCCAATCCCAAAGAATTGGTGCAGGCAGCCAATCCGCACGCCCTACTCGATTTTCAAGAATTTACCAACGTACAACGTGGCGATTTTTTGCGCGCACAGTGCCAAGTTTTACGAAAACACATTGCAAGCTCGCAATTCATAACGAGCAACTACATGATGCAAATGCCGCACAGCGACCCTTGGGTGAACAAGAACGACCTCGATTTTGCTTCCTACACCAACTACCCTGTAAACTCTTATTCTGAAGTAGATCCTGACGCATTGGGTTTCCGCCTAGGCAGTGGTCGTGACCTCGCACTGAGCCACGAATTTCACCAATCCGTCAATGGCATTACTGGCATTATGGAACTACAACCGGGACAAGTAAATTGGGGGCAATACAACGCACAACCTTTGCCCGGCGCAGTGCGCATGTGGGCATGGCACACCTTTGCGTTGGGCGCCAAATTCATTTGCACTTACCGCTACCGCCAACCCTTAAGTGGCAATGAACAATACCACCAAGGCATCATGCAAAGCGATGGCACTACCCCTTCTCGCGGTGGAAAGGAATATGCTCAGGCCATTAAAGAGATGAATGCCATCAAAAAATTGTACAAGGAACAAAAACAAACTCCGCCAAAAGCAGCAATTTATTGGGACCAACGCAGCTTTCTCGACCTGATGAATTTCCCGCACAACAACCACTGGAATGCCGTCAGCGAAATGTACCGCTACTATGAATCGATCAAATCTTTTGCGCTCCCGGTCACCTTTTTAAACAGCGAAAATGAATTAGATCCCAAGCAGTACCCCCTGCTCATTCTTCCATCGGTGCAACTCGTCAGCGATGAAATGATCAACAAATGGCACAACTACGCAGCAGCAGGAGGAACAATTGTCATCACACCGCGCTGCGCACAAAAAAATAGAGACGGACAACTGTGGAAAATGAAAAATCAAGAAAAGATAAAAAAACTCATCGGGGCATCTATCGCTTTCAATGACCAACTGCCACCGTCAAAAAAAGCACTCGTTAATTTCAATGAACAAAACTTTGAATGGAACACTTGGGCCGAAATTATCGATAGCATCACCGATACAACCAAAAC
>CANFBW010000018.1 GCA_947444925.1 Flavobacteriales bacterium
GCCCCGGCATCCACTTTTTGTTTCAAATACTGCAAATCCATCGTTGGATTGGCGCTCTCAAAATGCTTTTCAGGATATCCTGCAACGCCGATGCAAAAATTTGTTGGCATCGGGTTTTTTAAATCTTCCTCCATGTATTGTCCGCTGTTCAAGGCAACAATTTGCTTCACCATGTCTTCAGCATGCGCATGTCCATTCGGATCAGGAGAAAAAATCCCCTCCGACTTCAATGGATCTCCTCGCAATGCCAGCACATTGTCAATGCCTAAAAAGTACAAATCAATGAGTGCATTCTCCGTTTCTTCCTTGCTAAAGCCACCACAAATCAAGTGAGGTACGGCGTCAATCTTGTATTTGTATTGAATTGCTGCACAAATCCCCACAGTTCCAGGACGTTTTTTGATCGCTACTTTTTCCAAATAACCCTTCTCCCTCTTTTTGTAAACATACTCCTCGCGGTGGTAGGTCACGTTGATGAAAGATGGATTGAATTCCACCAAAGGATCAATACCATCGTAAATGGCCTGAATACCTTTTCCTCGAAGTGGAGGAAGAATTTCAAATGAAAAAAGTGTAGACTTCGACTGCTGCAGATGATCAATGACTTTCACGCAAATATTTTTTAGGAGCGTAAATATAGATAACGCTAGGCATATTTAAAATTCTTACTTTTGTCGACTTAAAGACAGAGGAAGACAACATGGAGAACATTAGGAATTTTTGCATTATCGCCCACATCGACCACGGCAAAAGCACACTTGCCGACCGTTTGCTGGAATTCACCGGAACCGTTGACAAACGAAATTTAGTTGCGCAAACGCTTGACGACATGGACATTGAGCGCGAACGCGGCATCACCATTAAAAGTCACGCCATTCAAATGGATTATACTTTTGAAGGCAAAAAATATGTTTTAAATCTTATCGACACACCAGGGCACGTAGACTTTTCTTATGAAGTATCGCGCTCCATCGCCGCCTGCGAAGGCGCTTTGCTCATTGTTGACGCAGCACAAGGTATCCAGGCGCAAACCATTTCCAACCTCTACCTCGCATTAGGCAACGACCTTGAAATCATTCCGGTACTCAATAAAATAGACCTTCCCAGCGCAATGCCTGAAGAAGTGAAAGACCAAATTGTTGATCTCATCGGCTGTAAACGCGAAGACATACTTTCCGCTTCTGGCAAAACAGGAATGGGCATTGCCGACATCCTTTCCGCCATTATACACCGCGTTCCCGCTCCGGTTGGCGATCCAAAAGCACCTTTTCAAGCCTTGATTTTTGATTCGCTATACAATCCCTTCCGCGGTATCGAAGCCTATTTCAAAGTGATCAATGGCGAAATCAGAAAGGGTGATCCCGTTAAATTTTTTAATACAGGCAAAGAATACAATGCCGACGAAATTGGTGTTTTACGCTTAAAACAAGAACCGCGCGACGTCATCAAAACAGGTGATGTAGGCTATATCATATCGGGTATCAAAGTGGCTAAAGACGTAAAAGTCGGCGACACCATTACCAACAAAGAACGCCCATGCGAAAAAGCAATCGACGGTTTTGAAGACGTAAAACCTATGGTGTTTGCGGGAATTTACCCTGTCGACACGGAAGATTACGAAGAATTGCGCGACTCTATGGAACGCCTTCAACTCAACGATGCTTCGCTTACCTTTGAGCTAGAATCCTCTGCTGCATTGGGTTTTGGCTTCCGTTGCGGTTTCTTGGGAATGCTGCACATGGAAATTATTCAGGAACGTCTAGAGCGCGAATTCAATATGAACGTGCTTACAACAGTGCCCAACGTATCTTACTACGCTTACACCACCAAAGGAGAAAAAATAATCGTAAACAACCCCACCGAATTACCATCGCCCAACCACCTCGACTATGTGGAAGAACCGATGATCAAGGCACAGGTGATTACAAAATCAGAATACGTAGGTGCTATTATGAGTTTGGCCATTGAAAAAAGAGGCATGCTCACCAATCAGGTTTACCTCACTACCGACCGCGTGGAATTGAGTTTTGAAATGCCTTTGAGTGAAATTGTTTTCGACTTCTACGACCGATTGAAATCTATCTCAAAAGGATATGCTTCCTTCGACTACTACCCTGCCGATTACAAACGCAGCAACTTGGTGAAGGTTGACATCTTAATGAACAACGAAGTCGTAGATGCGCTGTCGGCATTGATTCACACTGACAATGCATACAACTTTGGCAAGAAAATTTGCGCCAAACTGAAAGAGCTCATCCCTCGTCAACAATTTGAAATTCCGATACAAGCTGCCATTGGCGCAAAAATAATCTCTCGTGAGACTTTAAAAGCCTTACGTAAAGACGTTACCGCCAAATGTTATGGTGGCGATATTTCTCGAAAAAGAAAATTGCTGGAAAAACAAAAAGAAGGAAAAAAGAAAATGCGTCAAGTGGGCAGCGTAGAAATTCCACAAGAAGCATTTATGGCGGTGTTGAAGCTGAATGATTAAATTGTTCTTCTTTTCAACAGAACGATTTTTGTTTACTTCAATATTTCTCGAGAGATCACTACTTTTTGTATTTCACTGGTGCCTTCACCAATGGTACACAACTTAGCATCTCGGTAATATTTTTCTGCTGGAAAATCTTTGATATAGCCATAGCCACCAAAAATTTGCACGCCATCATTGGCCACTTCTACGGCGATTTCGGAAGAATAGTATTTCGCCATCGCCGATTCTTTCGACACTGGTAGATGTTCGTTTTTCAAATACGCAGCATGCATAATCAACAATTCGGCAGCTTCAATTTTAGTCGCCATATCGGCCAACTTGAAGGCAATGGCCTGAAATTCAGAAATAGATTTACCAAACTGCTGTCTTTCTTTAGAGTACTTCAAAGCCGCTTCATAAGCGCCTTTCGCTATTCCTAAACCCAAAGATGCGATAGAAATTCTACCACCGTCTAATATCGCCAAAGCCTGCTTGAATCCACTGCCCACTTCGCCCATTCTGCAAGAATCAGGAATGCGCATGTCTTGAAAAATAAGTTCAGCTGTTTCTGATGCACGCATACCGAGCTTGTCTTCTTTTTTTCCAGTGGTAAATCCTGCAGTTCCTTTGTCAATAATAAATGCCGTAGCGTTGTTTTTTTCGCCCAACTTACCTGTACGCGTCATCAGTACCACCACATCTCCTGAAATACCGTGGGTGATGAAAGTTTTCGATCCATTAATGATCCAATGGTCGCCGTCCTTTACTGCCGTTGTTCTCATATTTCCTGCGTCAGAACCCGTACTTGGCTCGGTCAAACCCCAAGCGCCAATGAATTCAGCACTAGCGAGTTTGGGCAAATATTTTTGTTTTTGTTCTTCAGATCCGAAATATAAAATATGGTTCGTACACAAAGAATTGTGCGCTGCCATAGAAAGTCCAATACCACCACAAATTTTAGAAATTTCGGTAATCGCGGTCACGTATTCAAAATAACCAAAACCTGAACCGCCATATTCAGTAGGAACTAAAACCCCCATCAATCCAAGTTCTCCCATTTTTTTGAAAAGCTCCACCGGAAAAATTTGTTTTTCATCCCAATGATTGCGGTGTGGAAGTATGTTTTTTTGTCCGAAATCACGCACCATCTGCGCAATCATTTTTTGGTTTTCGTTCTGACTAAAATCCATGCTTTTATATTTAAATGAAGTTGTAATTCTCTTTGTCTGACGCCTAATACGTCGCCAAAGAAATTAGGTTAGGACTGTATTGCAATAAATTTTGACGACCATTCAAAAAGCCCAACTCAATAATGAAAGCAAAGCCCACAAGTTCCCCACCCATCTTTTGCGCGAGCTGAGCTGCGGCCGCCGCCGTGCCGCCTGTTGCCAGCAAGTCGTCGTGCACCAGCACACGAGATCCATGCTGTATTGCATCAGAATGAATCTCCATCACAGCTTGACCATATTCAAGATCATACGACACCTTGTAAGTGCTATAAGGCAATTTACCCGCCTTGCGAACGGGAACAAAAGGCACCGACAAGCGATTTGCCAACGGAATACCAAATAAAAAACCTCTGCTCTCCACGCCAATCACAATGTCGATTTTTAAATCCTTCAATTTTTCAGCAAAAGCGTCGATCAATTCTTCACGTAATTTAAAATCAATCAGCAGAGGTGTAATGTCTTTAAAAACGATTCCCGGCTTAGGAAAATCAGGAATATCTCTAACACTACTTTTAATTTTTTCAGCGATCATGTAATAAAATATAGGGTTCGATCAAATATAAAATAGAATCATTGATAACCTGCGTTTTTAATAAATCTTTTGGCGAAGAAAAATCACCATGTTGTTCACGAAAAGCCACAATTGCTTTTGCACGTTTTTTGCCAATGCACCAAAAGGCCGAAAGCTCCTCAACAGTCGCGCTATTTAATTTCAAGGTCCGCACCAAATTTGCGTCTACAGTTACTTGTGGCGCTATCAGAACATAGGCTTCCGAATCAATTCCAAATACTTTACGCAATTCTTCTTTGCGCAAGAAGCCACGTGAAACCTGTCGATATTTCAGGATGCGCGCTGCGAGCGTTGGTCCAATCCCCCTTACTTCAATCAGTTGCATTTCGTTGGCTGCATTGAGTTCAAGCAGAGAACGAGCCGTAAATACACGGGGCGCAAATTTACGAGGAGAATACAATGTGTCTTTTCTTTTGTGATTGCCATTAAGTAGTTGTTTCTCTTTATTCTGAATGTCGATTTTGTTTTCCATCAAATTACAAAACAAAGAATCCATTCCGTACATTTTTCGCAAGTCTGCTGCTTTATCAAAGCGCCCTCCTTTACTCAAATACTTAATAATTCGATGTGCAATCTTTTCCTCTAAACCCATCGCAATCCATTCGTCGGAACGCAGCGTATTTGGGTCAAACTGATGTATTGGAACGCGATAGCTTTTTGGCCGAAATTCTGTTTTTTTCCCAACTGCCACTGTATCATTGGATGATAAAACAACCGGTGCCGAATAAAAATAAAATTTACTTGCAATAAACAAGGTTGCCAGGAAGATCAGTGTGTACAAACCCTTTCTTTCTTTTTGCGCAAAAAGAAAAGGATGTTTCATCTCATATTATTTATATGGCTTTATTTCGCCTGTTTTAATGCGCAAAAGGAAGTCCTTGAGATCTCGTCTTATTTCAGGAGCCATTAAGTATAAACCAATCATATTGGGAATACTCATGGCAAAAATTAGAGCATCCGACAAACCGACAAGATTATTCAATGACAGCACAGACCCCACTACCACAAAGGCACAGAAGATTATCTTATATAAGTATGCCAGGTACTTGTTTTCACCAAAAAGATAACCCCACGATTTCAAGCCATAATAACTCCAAGTGATCATTGTAGCGAAGGCAAACAACAAAACAGCGATGGTTAAAATAATATTCCCAAATGCTCCAAAGACGCTGTGAAAAGCCTGAGCAGTCATCTCAACACCTTCTATTCCCTGATGATTGTAGGTTCCGGTAATTACCAGCACCAATGCAGTCATGGTACAAATAACCACAGTATCAATAAAAGGCTCAAGCAATGACACCAAACCTTCAGTAATAGGTTCATCTGTTCTCACGGCAGAATGAGCAATGGCCGCGGAGCCAATGCCGGCCTCATTTGAAAATGCAGCACGCTTAAAACCCTGTATCATCGCACCAACAGCACCACCAATGCCTGCATCGAAATTTAAGGCACCATTGAATATCAGCTTAAAAGCCGAAGGAATTTTATCATAGTAAAAGGCGAGAATGATAAGTGCCGAAATCACGTACAATGCACACATAAACGGCACCAACTTGTCGGTAACACGGGCAATACTTTTAATACCACCAATAATAACTACACCTGTCAAGGTTGCTATGATCACACCAAACAGCAAGGCGCCTTCTTCGCCTTGCCAGAAAGCACCAAAAATACCCGACAAACTTTGAAACTGCACGCGTGCCTGGTTGACCTGAAACATATTGCCACCACTCAACGAACCCCCTACACACATCACGGCAAAAAAAACTGCCAACACTTTTCCCCAACGCGCCATACCGCGCTGCGCAAAGCCTTTACTGAGGTAGTACATCGGTCCACCCGACACGCTACCATCTGCATTTTCATTTCTATATTTTACCCCCAAAGTGCATTCAACAAATTTGGAAGACATGCCCAAAATACCAGCAACAATCATCCAAAAAGTTGCACCAGGCCCACCGATCGCAATTGCTACAGCCACTCCAGTAATATTACCTAAGCCAATAGTACCAGACAATGCCGCGGTCAATGCCTGAAAATGCGACACTTGTCCACTTACTTCTGTACCATCTTTTTTCTTGCAAGGAAAATCATATTTTCCACGAACGATTTGAATCGCGTGTTTGAATCCACGAATATTCACAAAGCCCATGTATACCGTACAAAAAAGCGCCCCCACCAACAACCAAATCAAAATCAATGGAATTGAAAAACCCAAAAGGGGCACCTCGTAAAAAAAATAATAAGTCACTGAATCTGCCACTGGAGTGAAGTTTTCAACGATAGCATCATTGATTTTACGCAAAGTACTTTTCTCTTGTGCAATAGAAAAAAGCGGACAAAACAAGGCGAGGTACAATGCTATTTTTTTCATGCAGAATGCGTTTTCATTTGGTGGTCCAAAATAGCAATTCCTTCTTCAAAAGAATGCGGTTTATAGCCCAACTCACGTATGGCTTTTGTCAAAATAAATCCCGTAATAGGTGGTCGCTTAGCCCTCTGATTCAACGTTTTAGATGAAATTGCACGAATCAAACTTTTATCGAGATGATAATAATCAGCCACTTTTTCTACAATTTGCAACACATTCAATTGCTCTTTACCAGAAATATTGAAAATCCCCCCCGCCGTTTGATCAGCGATCAAAATACAACCATTGGCAAGATCCTCAGCCAAAGTAGGCGTTCGAAACTGATCGTTCACTACGTTGATCGGCTCACCTTTTTCTAGTGCCCCTTTCGCCCACAAAACAATGTTTGAACGACTCATGTTGTCAACGAGTCCGTATACCAAAACCGTCCTCGCTATAGCCCACACCCCTTTGTATTTTCTTACAATTTCTTCTGCAGCCAGCTTAGATTCACCATAATAACTCAAAGGATTTGCTTTTGCTTCTTCGCTGTATGGTCCGGCACTGCCATCAAAAATAAAGTCGGTAGAAACATGAATAAAATGACTGCCATATTTCTCGGCAGCATTAAGTAAATATTGAACGGCATCAACGTTAATTTTCCAGCACAGCACCTTTGCGTCTTCGCACTCATCAACATTCGTCATTGCAGCTCCATTAATAACGATGTGTGGTTGGTGCTTCAAAAACACCTGCTCCACTTCGTGCGCACTTGTAATATCAAGTGTTTCGTACAAATAGCCCGCTTTTTCAAGCAAACGATTTTCACCTCGTGCAGTCGCTATAACCTGATAGTCTTTGCGATCACGTAGTGCATAAACCAACTTTTGACCAAGTAATCCATTGGTTCCTGTGATTAGTATTTTCTTCATGTTAGCCGGGGCACTACAAATGCCAGATATTTCTTCTCTTAAAACTATTGAACCATTTTTTATACTCTAATGAACATGCCATGAGCAAGTATATCAACACTGGCGACCCCAATGTGAGAAAAGAAATATAAATAAAAAACAAGCGAATGCGATTGGTTTCAACACCGAGCTTAGCGCCCCAAAAAGCACAAACACCAAAAATGCTCAATTCAATATTCTTTCTGAATTTCTCCAACATAATGCCCTGCATTTTTAAAAATCGATAATCCGATAGCGCAATTTAAACATTTTTTTTGAGAGCAGAATTCGTTGTGCAACTCTATCAAAGCTTGACCTTCCCCCGAATTCGCAGCAGTAAGACCAACCTTCTTCCACGCCTTTAAAATACGGTTTTCTTCAGATTTAATCTTCAGCAAAAGAGACAATGCTTTCTCTTTCAAATCAAAATCCGAATTGTATTCACTCCTTAAAAACAATATAGGAACAACGGCATTGACCACTATTTTGTCTATAAAAGATTTACTCAAAAAAAGAGTCTTTCCACCAATTGCATCGTCGAAATAACGGTGGGTATGCCAATATTCCGACACCTTTCCATCAAAATATTCATAAAAATCACTAGGCTTTTGTAATGCTGAAAGCGCTGAGAAAAAATGTTGCCGATTGTGCAAAAACGCGGCCAATTGGGCAATTCGCCGCAAAGGAAAAGAAGCAGGCCGCAAACGAAACCATTGCCATTCTGATTCCGCCATGGGAAACAAATCATATTTCTTTTTCAAAAAGAGATAACATTTTTTCAAATCAGAAGGGTATTTTTCAAAATACTCTGCCTCTAAAAAACCCGCTTGCCCAAACAAAAGCGCTTCCAACATTATAATATCATCGTTGTTCTTGTATAAAACGTCTAACGAAAAAGAAGTGATTAAGCGTTCAAAAGCTGCAGAATTGTGGCGCAAACCCATAGTCTTCGCTATAGCCATCAAGGTGATGTGATCCCAGTTTTTGTGCAGGCGGTCAAAATCATTTTTCAAACCATTTTTCTTGCGCTCGAGGCGTTCCACAAGCAAGCCATCCAAAAAAAAATTACGCGTCAAAACCGGCACATCAGTCACCAATTCTTTGCATGCGATCGCATCAGCACTATTTGAAAAATTAGCGATATAAGTCAAAATTTTCTCTGGTACTTTATCCTTCAAAACAAAACATGCGAGCGCTCTTCCACTTTCAGTGAAAACCGCTAGGTCGTGCTCCCACACTACATGTAAAGCAACAGCATTGTAGCTTTTATTGCTATGATGAGCGTGAGCATTCCAATCCGAACTCTTGAAATGAAGTTCAACATGTCCATACCAATGGGTAGCACCAATTTTGAGATGAGCGTTTAAAAAATCAGGTCCGCCGCTATCTACATTGTGTGTTCCAGTAGCGAACACCTCTATCGCCTCACCATCTGTTGTTAGGGCGGCAGCGCGCTCAAAAAGACTGTACTTCCACAAATAGTGAAGCACTTTTTCTTGCATAAAATAAAAAATTATTGAAACGGGAAGAACGGTATATACCGCTGCTTACAAAATCACACCAATCCTTTAGTGCGGAGTAGTACTTCCATCTCTTGCTGTAACTTCTTCGCCTCCTGCTTCGCCTTTTCAGCAAAATCAGCGCCCGAAGATGCATAAATAATACTGCGAGAAGCGTTGACCAAAAGTCCAACTTGCTTCGTTGCGCCATACTTAAACACCTCCTCTAAACTTCCGCCTTGCGCGCCAACGCCAGGAATCAGCAGAAAATGTTCCGCTGCGATTTTACGCACTTTTTCAAGCATTTGTGGTCGCGTTGCCCCCACCACAAACATTAAATTATCAGGAGTGCCCCACGCACATGTTTTTTGAATCACGTGCTCAAACAATTGTGTGCCATCATGAAGCACTTGCATTTCAAAATCAACGGCTCCAGAATTTGAAGTCAAACCCAAAACAATAACCCATTTATTAGGATATTCCATAAAAGGTTTTACTGAATCTTCGCCCATATAGGGAGCAACAGTAACCGAGTCAGCGCTTAAATTTTCAAAAAATGCTTTTGCATATAATTTCGAGGTATTGCCAATATCTCCTCTTTTGGCATCAGCGATCGTAAAAATATCTTTTGGGACGTATTCCATTGTTTTTCTCAAACTCTCCCAACCAGAGGCTCCCAATGCCTCATAAAAAGCGGTATTGGGCTTATAGGCAACGCAATAATCTTTGGTAGCATCAATGATGCGCTTATTGAATTCGAAAATAGGATCTTCAAATTCCAATAAAAACGCAGGAATTTTAGTGAGATCCGCATCCAGCCCAACACAGAGGAATGATTTTTTCTTTTGAATGTTGTTGTATAATTCTTCTCTTGTCATGGTGTTAATCAGCTAACATTGCATTTTGAACATTCACAGATAACGTGCTAAAAAGTTCCTGTTCCTTCTTTAAGTTTTTCAGCATTTTCAGCCACCTTTAATGATTCAATCATATCGTCAATCTCTCCATTCATAAAGGCTGGCAAATTGTAAATGGTTTTGCCAATACGGTGATCTGTAATTCGTCCTTGCGGATAATTATAGGTGCGGATTTTGGCAGAACGGTCACCCGACGAAACCAAAGATTTTCGGTGTGCAGCCCTCACAGCATGCAACTTATCAGCTTCGGCCTGATACAAACGAGCACGCAAAACAGAGAGTGCTTGCTCAAAGTTTTTATGTTGCGAACGACCGTCTTGGCATTCCACAACAGTGCCCGTAGGCAAATGCGTCAAACGAATGGCTGACTCTGTTTTATTTACGTGTTGCCCACCTGCACCAGAGGCGCGAAAGGTGTCTTTTTTTACATCCCCCATATTGAGCACAAAATCCACCTCTTCAATTTCAGGCAAAATAGCTACAGTAATGGCAGAAGTGTGCACACGACCTTGAGATTCAGTTTCAGGAATGCGTTGCACGCGGTGTACACCTGATTCAAATTTCAATTCACCATAAACATTGTCACCAGCGACACTCAATGAGATTTCCTTGAGTCCTTTAGTACCTCCAGCATTTGAGTTCATGAGTTCAACCTGCCATCCCTTGTTTTTAAAAAACATGGTATACATGCGATACACATCTTCCACAAAAATACAGGCCTCGTCGCCACCTGTACCGGCACGCAATTCCATAATTGCATTTTTGTTGTCTTCGGGATCCTTTGGAATCAGCATCACTTTGATGTCTTCTTCCATCTTGTTTTTGCGCTGGTCAAGTTCGTGCAATTCAGCTTTCGCCATATCAATGAAATCCTGATCTGTTTCCGTTTTCAAGAGTTCCTTCGATGACTCGATATTGTCGACAATACTTTTGAACTCTTCATAGGCATCAACCAAAGGTTTAAGCTCTTTATATTCTTTGCTGTATTGCGTATATTTTTTTTGATCACTAATCACATCTGGCACCGTGAGTTGCTCTCCAACTTCGTCGTAGCGCAACTTGATGCTGTGCAATTTCCCTAATAAATCCTTCATTTTGTCTCTTAATAAATAAACTTTCCGAATTCCGATTCAACTTGTACTTGCTTCCCGCTATAGGTTTCGCAATAACCAATGACTTTGGCATCAATGTTAAAACTCTTCGCAATATCAATAACGCCTTGCGCATATTTCTCATCAATGTACACCTCCATGCGATGTCCCATGTTGAATACTTTATACATTTCTTCCCATGAGGTTCCGCTTTCTTCCTGAATGATTTTAAAGAGCGGAGGTAGTTCAAACAAATTGTTTTTCACCACTTTTAAATCGTTTATAAAGTGCAACACCTTCGTTTGTGCACCTCCACTGCAATGCACCAATCCGCCAATTACGGCGCGGTATTCATGCAGCACTTTTTTCATTACTGGCGCATAAGTGCGCGTGGGCGACAAAACCAATTTACCAATATTCAAAGGCAATCCGACTTGCGTGTCACTAAGATTGTATTTCCCTGAATAAATCAAATCTTCAGGCACGCCAGGATCAAAACTTTCGGGATATTTTTTGGCCAATATTTTATTAAAAACATCGTGGCGCGCAGAAGTCAATCCATTGCTGCCCATTCCGCCATTGTACTCTTTTTCGTAAGTCGCTTGTCCGAAAGAAGCCATCCCTACAATCACTTGACCGCCTTTGAATTTCTCGTTCGTCACCACATCTTCGCGCTTCATTCTGCAGGTCACAGTTGAATCAACAATCAAAGTGCGCACCAAATCTCCTACATCGGCAGTTTCACCTCCTGTAGAGTATATGCCAATGCCATTGTCGCGCAAATCCTGCAACACTTCTTCGGTGCCATTGATTATAGCCGAAATTACTTCACCTGGAACCAAGTTCTTATTTCTTCCGATGGTTGACGATAACAAGATTCCTTCAGTGGCGCCAACACAAAGCAAGTCGTCGATATTCATAATCACTGCATCTTGTGCAATGCCACGCCATACCGAGAGATCACCTGTTTCTTTCCAATAGATGTATGCCAGTGATGATTTTGTACCTGCACCATCGGCATGCATGATATTGCAATGGGCATCACTTCCACCCAAAATATCTGGTACTATTTTACAAAAGGCTCGTGGATAAACTCCTTTGTCTACGTTTTTAATGGCTGCGTGCACATCTTCTTTCGAAGCTGATACACCGCGCAACTTATATCTTGAATCTTGTGTCATCGTATAAAAAATGAAAAGCATCCCAAAAATAGGGATGCTTTACCATATATAAAATTATTTAGCTACTTACCAACGCATTGATCGGCAGTTTTTCCTGGTGCCCAGTCAGTACATAAGAATTTAAATTCAGTACGACGGTTCATTTGGTGCGCTACTTCTTGCAATTCCTTTGATTTCATTGCGTTGATGAAAGCTTCTGTCAACACAGTTCCAATTGGAAAAGTAGTTTCGTATCCGGCAGGCACAAATTTCAAGTTTTCTTTCGTAATTTCTTTCGGCACATCTTCACCATATCCTTTTGCTTTCAAACGATTCGGATCAACACCTTGCTCAATCAGGTATTTCACCGCAGATTCAGCTCTGCGTTGTGCCAACTTTCTATTGAAGTCAGCACCCCCTCTAAAGTCGGTATGAGAACCCATTTCGATGGACATTGTAGGATTTGGAATCAGAGTTTCTACGATAAAAGTTTTCAAGATGATTTTTGTTTCAGGAGTCAACTCCGCACTGTTGTACGGATAAACAATGTTCGGCAATTCCAGTTTGATTGGAATTAAAGGCAAAATAATGTCTTGCTCAAAAGTTTTTGACTCCTCCATACCAACTGTAGAAATCAAGGCAGTTGCAGAAGAAAGGTATTTTTTTCTACCTTTTTTCAATGGTTCTTCATCACCATATTGGTCGTCAGACTTGCCATTCACTTGGTAATTCATATTGGGCAACAAAGCAAATTGATAGTTTCCATCTTGATCCGCTTTTGTTTCTGCCAAAGTACCATCTGTCATATTTTTCAAGTAAACAGTTGAACCCGGGATAATTTTAAACGAACCGTCTTCCAATACTTTTCCTTTCATAGCAAACTCCAACTTAGGCAGTACGAAAGACCAAATGTCTAATTTGCCTTTTGTTCCTTCGCGGTTAGAAGTGATATAACCTCGTTCCGCCTTATCTTCAAAAGAAATTGAAATGTCGTCACCACATGAATTTAAAGGTGCTTTCAAATTGATCACTGGACCGAAACCATCTTGCGTTTTAGCAGCTTTAAACAAATCAAAACCACCAATTCCTATATGTCCATTAGAACTAAAGTACAATGTGCCATCAGAGTGCACGTAAGGAAAAATTTCATCGCCAGGTGTGTTGATTTCTGCGCCTAGATTAGTTGGTTTCTCCCAAGTATTGTCTTTTTTATTGTAAGTAACGTACCAAAGGTCTTTTCCTCCTTGGCCGCCTGGCATATTCGAAGTAAAGTACATGATTTGATCGTTCGGACTCAAAGCAGGTTGAGCAACAGCCAATGAGTCAGCAGCAATTGGAATTACAATCGCAGGACCAAAATCATTGCCTTGTTTTTTTGACACATAAATTTGACAACCTTTCTTTTGGGCATCGCCACCGCAACGAGAAAAATACAAGGTATTCATTTTTGCATCCATTGCTGGTCCACCTTCTGTAAATTCAGAATTTACGCCAGGTCCCAAAAGAGCTGGTGTGCTCCATTTTCCTTTTTTGTCCAATTTAGTCGTATATAAATCTGGGAAATCTTGTCCCAAGATATCTGATGAACCTTTACCAGTTGCACCATCGCGGTAAGAGTAAAAAATAATTTCCTTGCTGTCTTTAGAAGAATATGCAGGTGTTGCATCGTCGTTCGCAGAGTTCAATTGAACCATGTTTTCAACTTTGTAACGTGTTGGATTTTTCAACCATTCAGCAGCCAATTCACATGATTTCGCACCATTGATCGCCTTTTTGTCACCTGGCACACGCTCTAAATATTTATTGTATCTGATCAATGCTTTTTCATAATCACAGCTAGCTTTGTAGGATTCAGCCAAAAAGAGATTCAACTCCGGGTGGGCTTCTCCATATTTAGCAGCATCAGCATTTTCAAACCAAACTGCAGCCTGCTTGTAATCTTTTGACTGATAATAAGCTGTTGCTAGGTTAAATGTCATTGCAGCAGCCTCAGCTTTGTCCTTCGTTTTAGGGATTTCAGCTTTGTATAGGTCTATACTTTTGGTCCAATAACCAGCTTTAAATGCTTCGTTTCCTTTTCCATCAGAACTTAAACAACCCGACAAAAATGCTGATAACCCAACAACAAGTATTAAAATGTAGTTCGAAATTTTGTTCATATTAAAATATTTAAAAGCTTAAGTACCGGAGTTAAATGTATTAATTATTTTTTACCAAACAAATAAGGAGAAGTACCTATGCAATCAAGGCCCTGTTCCTTTTCATTGAAAGAACTGAATCACAAAGTGCGGTCGACATCCTTTTTAATATCATCTGCAATATCTTGAACTTGCTTTGTCTCCTCGCTCATTCCCTTGCGTATTTCATTTTGAATTTCTCCTGTTACATTCTTAATTTCTCTAATGCCTTTGCCCAAATTGCGTGCAATATCGGGAATGTTTTTGGAACCAAACAAAAGCAGAACCACTAACAATATCAGCATTATTTCCCCACCGCTAGGCGACAGGAAGAGTAAATCAATCATTCTTTTTTTTGTTAGCTCTAATTTCCAAGTCGACAAATATTGGCGTAGCAACGAACAATGAAGAGTAAGTACCGATCACGATACCGATCAACAAAGCGAAAGAGAATCCGCGAATGGTTTCGCCACCAAAGATGAAGATCGCCAACAACACCACAAATATGGTCATTGAAGTATTGATGGTTCTCCCAAAAGTACTGTTCAAGGCGTCGTTCGTCAAAGTCACAGGATCCTTTTTAGGATAAAGTCCTTTGTACTCTCTAATTCTATCAAATACTACCACTGTATCGTGGATAGAATAACCTAGCACCGTCAGCAAGGCTGCGATGAAATGCTGATTCAACTCCAAAGAAAAAGGAAAGATACCGTGGAAAATGGAAAACACACCCATTACCACAATAACGTCGTGAAAAAGCGACACCAAGGCTCCAACGCCAAAAGACCATTTTCTAAATCTAAAAGCAACATACAAGAAGATTCCTAACAAAGAGAAGGTCACCGCCAATAATGCTGACATTTTAATATCGTCGGCAATTTCAGCCCCTACCGTATTGGCATTCATCACCCCAACTGTTTTGTTTTCATTGTCACCAGAGAATTCCTGGTAGGTCATGTTTGCGGGAATGTATGCTTTCAAGCCATTAAACAAAGCTGTTTGCACTACCAAACTAGCGCTATCGCCCGTTAGGCCGTGCAAGTATTTAGTAGTGATGGCAAACTGATTGTCACCACCGTATTGCTTCACTTCAGGCGTCATTTTATTTCCCTGCTCGTCAACAAAGAATTCAGCTAATGATCGAGACATCTCGTCAACTGGTGCCGCTTTTTCTAAACGCACTGTATAACTTCTACCTCCTGTAAAATCGACACCGAAATCAAAACCACGTGTTGCGAAGGCAAGCAATGACAATACGGTTAATGAGATGGAGAAAATATATGCTTTCTTCCTGTTCTCCATGATTTTGTATTTCACACCCACCAAGAAAGTATTGGTGAATTTATTACCAAAGGAGATCACTCTGTCTTTCTTCATCAAAGCCATAAATACTAAACGTGAAACAAAAATCGCTGAGAAGAACGAAGTGATTACACCGATAACCAATGTTTGCGCAAAGCCTTCTACTACTCCTGAACCAAAATGCCAAAGAATTAAACCAGTGATGGTGGTAGTGAGGTTGGTATCCACAATTGCTGTTAAAGCATGTTTGTAACCATCGTCAATCGCAAGTTTCAAGCCTTTTCCAGCTCTCAACTCCTCCCTTATTCTTTCAAATATCAATACGTTCGCATCCACCGACATACCTACCGTTAACACGATACCTGCGATACCAGGAAGTGTCAGTGAAATCGTTGGGAAAGCCGCCAATACACCCGCAATCAAGAACATATTGAGAAACAAAGCAACGTTGGCAATCCAACCTGCTTGTCCATAGTAAAAAGCCATATAAAGCAATACCAATAATATCGCAACCACGAATGAAAGCACACCTGCTTGAATAGCTTCTTGTCCTAATGAAGGACCAACATAAGCTTCTTCCACAATGTGCACCGGCGCAGGAAAACGCCCTGCATTCAACACCGTTGCCAAGTCAAAATTCCAATTCGGATTTTTATCAGCACCACCTGAAATCTGTGTTCTTCCTTCATTAATTATACCTCTTGCTGTTGGAGCAGAGAACACTAGTCCATCCATTACAATTGCAATCGGACGACCCGTTTCAAAAGAAACTTTCGTCATGTTGGCCCAATCAGAAATTCCAGTGGCATTAAAATCCAAAGAAACTACTGGAGCACCTGATGTTTGGTCATTTTCAGCAACGGCGCGCTTGATCACGTCACCTTTCAAGCCCGCAGCACCATCTTCACGACCGCCTCTTAAAAACCAAATGATATGGTAGTTTTTTCCTTCAACTTCTTCAGCATCGTTGCTCCATCCCAATTCTAAGTTGCGCGGCAACAATCCTTTTTGTTTTCCTAAATTCAAATACTCACGAACTTTTGGTGTGTCTGAAGCCAAAACTAAACCTTGTAATTTACTTTCCCAGTGCAACAAAGTCAGCAAAGGGTGGGTAGCTTCTGCTTCTTTAGCTGCTTTTGCGGCAGTAGTATCTGTTTTCACCTTTGCTGTATCAGCTGCTGTCGCACCTAAATTCACAATACTATTAATATCACTGCTGCTTTGTTTTGCTTTTTCTACAACTGCTGCTTTTGCGGTAACGCTAGAACTGTTTTCCTTTTGCATCAACTGCAAAGCATTAATTTCTTTGTCACTCATGAACAATCCATCTCTTAACTCTCCAGCACTGTATGTATCCCAGAACTCTAATTGAGCCGATCCTTGCAATACTTTCTTAACGCGTTCAATGTCTTCAACACCTGGCAAATCCACCATGATTCTACCTGTATTTCCTACTCTTTTGATGGATGGTTGTGCAATTCCAAATTGCGCTACCCTTGTTCTCAATACTTTAAACGACTCATCAATCGCTTGATCAGCATAAGTAAACAAGTATTTATTGACTTCGGCATCCGTTGCACCATCGGCCAATTGATCTGAATTGTTTCTGTTTTTAAACAAGGAGAAGAAACTCGCCTGAATTTCGTTGGCCGACTTCAACTGAGCATATGCCTGGTAAAAAACGTCAACAAAATTATCGGCAGAAGTCTTTTTCATCTCTCTTGCCTTCGCCATTACTTTTTTGAAGTCAGGTTTTTCAGCATTTGGCCCTGCATTTTGTTGTATCAAATTCTCCAATGCAATTTCCAAAGTCACCGAAACACCACCTCTTAAGTCAAGGCCCAAGTTGATTTCTCTCTCCTTACATTCCTTGTAGGTATATTCCGCACCAATGAAGTTGAAAACAACTTCATCTTCCTTTGCTTTAATCAATTCACGGTACTTGGTCGCATTGCCTGCCGCCGCATCACGTGCGTCTTGCGCCACACTTCTTGATTTAAAAGTAAAGGAGAGTTCGTAAACACAAACCATCACTAAAATGACGGTTAAAAACTTGATGAGACCACTATTTTGCATAAATATTGAATTCAGAATTATTATAAGAGGGGCAAATATAAATTATAGGAAAGGAATTAACAAACAATTCAAAAAGCTGTTGTTTCCTACTAAAAAACCGAGCCAGAGCAGCCTATCAACTCTGCTGCGTTAATAACTTCTGACACTGAACTTCATATACCATTAACAATGCAGATATATTTGTTCAAACGGGGGTACGCCCCACAACTTGAAAAACTATGTTTTCTACTTTTTTCGGCAAAAAGAAACTCAAAGAAGAAAAAATTGCGCAACTCTTCGTGAGCACCATCAACGCTACGGCGATGGAAGGTTTTCCAACTTTGGCGGAGTACATCAACGATGGTCCTGATTTTCAAGAATCACCTAAAATTTCACCCAACCAGGTGGAATGGTTCCTGTACATTGTTTTTGCGGCGAACTTATACAACCTCAAAAAATACTTTCCGTCAGAACAACTCAACCGCATGCGTCTGCTCATCATTGACGAGTTCATCGCAAGTCTTGAAGGCAGAAGCGAAGACGAAACACTGGAAAACATTAACAACTACGAGGCTTTTATCGTGCAATTGAAATCACCTACTGACGAAATGGAAAAAGTGATTTCTAAAGCGGTATTTTACAAATACGGATTGAATCGCTTTCAAATCGACCACTTCCAAAGACTGAACGCCCCAAATCCGGTGGTAATGAAAGCGCTCAGCGAAGTGAGTCAAAATTTCATTTGGAACTGGGAAGACATTTTAGGCAAATACAAACTCGTTGGCTAATGCAATTTGAGCTTGAGTGCTCATTGACAGTAGATACTATTTTTCAGATTAAATTTTTAATTGTACTTTTGCGCCCCTTGAAAATTTAATTTTCAATTTCCTTAGACGCTCCTACTTAATGGTAACATTGTACTGGCTATCCAAATCTAAAGAAGAACAGAGTCCTTCAGAGCAATCCGAAGGACTTTTGTTTTAACATAAACATGCGTAGCACAAAAATCCTCCATATAACAATTGCTTCTGCGAACCTTTTTTTCTTGTTACTGTTTATAAGTGCAAGTTTCAGCAACAGACTTTCCATTGACGATTTTCACTTTCTGCACAACATTCGCCAAAACAACATTTTCAATGCGACCCATATCGAATATCAAAAATGGAGCACCCGATACAGCTCTGTACTATTAAATCATAGTGTACAATTGCTGCAAACGAAATGGAAATACACTTTGTTTTGTTTCAACATCATGGGATTGCTTGTATTTATAGTGGCACTGCAAATGCTACTAAAAAACATTTTGATGCTACTGCACTGCAAACACTGGTCGTTTTTAGCGCGATTCAATACCGCGCTGTTTGCAGTAAGCGCTCTGTTTCTGACTACCATCAAGATTGACGAAACGTGGTTTTGGCTATGTGCTTCCTGTACATATTTGTGGAGCATTGTTTTTTTAGCACTGGGCGCGGCTTGGATAACGCACTTCAACCTGAGTAAAAAAATGGGGGCGATCGGCGCAATATCGCTCATCTACGTAGGTGGTGCGTGCGAACCTCTAGCGGTGGTAACAATAGTTGTTTTAAGCGCCTTGCTTGTGTTCGAATTTTTCAGACAAAAACCTGCAAATATGCTGTTGCGACAACGACTGGCGACTGCCATTGCACTCTGCTTATGTGCATTTATTCTGCTTTACATAGGACCTGGCAACAAAGTACGCGAGCAGTTTTTTCTAAAGACAAGTCTCTATCACTCTTTTATTTTGAACTTCCAAATGACAGACATTGTCATTGAACAATTTTTCAAAAATAAAATCCCTTTGATCATCGCTTTTTCTGCACCTATGATGTATGCCGGCGCCTGCAACAAAAGCAATAAGACCGATGACTATTGGGTGCTTAAAATCTTACTTATTTTCACATTGTGCTACTGCGCAATTTTTTTGCACCAGTGGACGATGACTTACAAAACACAAAATGTTGGTGCCTTTCGCGCTTTGTTCGCGCTGAGTGCGTATACTATAGTGGCATGCTCATTAATTTTTTACCTCATCGGAAAAAACTTTGAAATACACCGTCCAGCCCTATTTTTCGCGACTTTTTGCTGCGTTCTTATTGCAAGCGGATTTTTGGCGCAGCGCTATTTCAATGAAAAAAAAGCATTGCAAAACTACGCAAGTGCATACGACAGTAGAATGAATTTTCTACTGCAGCATAAAAATGACAGCAGCGCCCTTGTCGTCGAAGCTCTTCCTCCAAGCTCTATGCTGTACTCCGCAGAAATCCGCACAGATTCCACCCATTTTTCAAACCTTCATTTGCGCATGGGACTTCAATTAAAGTGCAGCAGTTTGATACGAAAACAATGACGCAGCTTGGCCCTTTTGCCCTTTGAGCAATTACTTTTATCTTTCCACTTATGAAATTAACAAAAGCGCAAAAAGGATGGATACTCTTCGATTGCGGAAATTCAGCGTACTACCTCATCATCAACACCGCCATTTTTCCTATTCTTTTTGAAAACGTAGTGCACAACGGCACCACCGTATTTGGCAGTTCCATCAGAAGCAGCGAAGCACTATTTCAACTTACGATCTCCCTCTCCTACGCATTCATAGTTCTGCTGTCCCCCATTTTGAGTGGCATCGCAGATTACAGCAACAACAAAAAGTTTTTCATGCGTATGTTCACTACCATTGGTGCCATTGCTTGTTTCTCTCTTTACTTTTTCGACGCACAACATATTGAACTTGGGTTATTTGGCGCCGCTTTGGCGATGATAGGTTTCTCAGGATCATTGGTTTTTTACAATGCTTATCTACCCGAAATCGCCACCCGCGAAGAACAAGATAAAATATCTGCGCTGGGCTTCTCAGCCGGATACGCGGGCAGCACCTTACTGCTCATAGCAATTATTGCAGTTGCAGCGCTATGTGAAGAACACGAACTACAGGTTTACGCTTTTGGATTTATTGCAGTTGGATTATGGTGGCTCGGCTTTGCGCAATACACCTTTCGCCATTTACCAAAAGACGAAGTGCTAAAGGTTTCGCTAACAAAAGCCCTGGGACACGGCATTGACGAACTCAAAAAAGTATGGGAACAAATCAAGAAAAATTCAGTGCTCAAAAAATTCATTGCCACTTATTTTTTCATAAGCATGGGTGTGCAAACGCTGATTCTAATTGCGCCACTGTTCGCCCTGCACAACTTAAAACTAAAAACAGCTGACCTCATCGTAATCATTCTGCTCATGCAAGCCATGGGGATTATAGGCGCTTGGGGCACAGCCAGACTATCGGCCAGCAAAGGAAATTTCAATGCCTTGTTTTTTCCGCTGATTATTTTCAGTGTGATTTGTTTTGCCGTACTTTTCATTCGCGATGCCAATTCATTTTACGTTCTTGGCGCATTAATGGGCTTGTCGATGGGAGGTGTTCAAGCCCTAGCCCGATCGACCTACTCTAAACTTTTGCCCGAAACGCATGACCACGCTTCTTTCTTTAGTTTTTACGACATCGCCGAAAAAGTCGCCATTACGCTGGGCACATTGCTTACAGGCTTCATTGCCTATGCAACAAATGGAGCATCACAATATGGAATTGTGTCGCTTTCTTTGCTATTTTTGACAGCAGTTATTTTATTGAAATTTACGCAAATCGAAGCTCAAAAAAATGGAAGACCAATTTGATATCATAATTGTTGGTGGAGGAATCGTGGGACTCGCTACTGCTTACCAATTCGCAAAAACATATCCCAACAAGACTATTGCCCTCATTGAAAAAGAAGACCACTTGGGAGGACATCAAACAGGCCACAATTCAGGCGTTTTGCATTCGGGCCTTTATTACAAACCGGGATCAAAAAAAGCAATTTTGTGTTTGGAAGGAAAAGAAGAGATGGTGGCTTTTGCAAAAGAACACAACATTCCACACGACATTTGCGGTAAAATAATTGTCGCCACGGAAGCCAAAGAACTTGCCAATCTGGAAAAGATATATGCAAATGGGGTCGCCAATGCCACTCCCGGTATTGAAAAAATTGACGCGAAGCGCATCAAAGAAATTGAACCTTTTTGCGAAGGCATCGCCGGTATTTGGGTACCCAGCTCAGGCATCATCAACTACCGCGCTGTTTCTGACAAATTGGGCGAGTTGATACTACAACAAAATCCAAAAAACAAGATTTTTCTTTCTGAAGAATGTAAAAAAATCACACAACAAGAAAGCATTTCAACGATCACTACCAATAAAAAAACACTACAAGCGAAAATAGTAGTGGCTTGCGCTGGACTCCATTGCGACCGTATTGCAACAAAAGACAACTTGAAAATAAATATGAAAATCGTGCCCTTCCGCGGCGACTACTACGAACTCAGCGACAAAGGGAAAAACAAGGTGCGCAATTTAATTTATCCTGTGCCTGATCCTGATTTTCCCTTTCTCGGCGTGCACTTCACTCGCATGATTGACGGAAGTATTGAATGCGGTCCAAATGCTGTGTTCTCTTTCAAAAGAGAAGGATACAGCCGCACCGCATTTAGCTTGCGCGATGCATTTGAATCACTGACATATAAAGGATTGTGGATCTTGTTTTCCCGACATTGGAAACAAGGTATTGAAGAATACAAGCGTGCCTTTTCAAAACGTTTGTTTTTAAAATCGTTGCAAAAATTAGTTCCATCGCTTGAATTGAACGATATTCAGCCTGCGCGCGCCGGAGTGCGTGCACAGGCTCTAGACAACAAAGGCGACATGATCATTGATTTTCGAATTGAATTTAATAAAAACCATGTTCATGTATTGAACGCGCCATCACCAGCGGCTACCGCGTCACTGTCAATTGGTCGATACATTGTTGCCGAAATACAAAAGAAGAAACTCATTGAATAACCATGACTACAAAACTGTTTTTATTTTCTGCGCTTGCCTTCCTTGTAGGATGCACTTCTTCGCCCGAGCAGCATGGCGATGTGGTCACTAAGGAAATTAACTACAACGCGTTTATTGGCGATCCTTTGGCAGAAGAAAGCACCTTTGAAATCGAAGCATTATCCGCCGACAACAGAAAAGAAATTTTAGAGCAATGGATAGGCGGCGTTTTCGAAGGAAAAATAAAAGCATACCTGCCTGTTCCAAAAGGAGAACGCCTACTAACAGCGCAAGAGATTGCCGACATACAATCAAAAAACGATACAGTATTTGAAGAAATTCCTGATCACCCAGGAGAAACAAAAGCAATTCCAATTGTACACAAATTCAACTACGATGGTGTGACACATGTGAAATTTAAAGAAGCTTGGTACTACGACGAAAGCACCAACCATTTTAGCAAGGAAGTCATTGCTGTTTGCCCACTTGTTAAAACCTTTGACGAAAGCGGAGAAGTGCGCGGACTCACTGCTTTATTTTGGATTTATTTCGACAAACATTTACCTGAAGAAAAATAAGATGCCTAAAGAATTTGAGATTTTTCAACTGTCTAACGGAATTCGAGTAATCCATCAAGAATATCCTTATAGTAACGTGGCACATTTGGGCATCATCGCCAATGCAGGTTCCAGAGATGAAACTGCTTACGAGCATGGATTGGCGCACTTTATAGAACATGTGATTTTCAAAGGAACGAGCACTAAAAAAGCCTTTCACATTTTAAATCAAATTGATTCAGTGGGTGGTGAACTCAATGCATACACCACCAAAGAAGACACCTGTGTTTTCGCTTCTTTCTTGCAAAAACATTTAGACAGTTCTATCGATTTACTCGCTGATATTTTTTTCAACTCGACCTTTCCCTTGAAAGAATTAGAGAAAGAAAAAATTGTAATTGTCGACGAAATACACTCTTATCAGGACAGTCCACCCGATTTGATTTTAGACGAATTTGAATTGCTTCTTTTCCCAAAACACGCGCTGGGAAGAGATATTTTGGGCACCAAAAAATCACTTCAAAAATTCACAAAAAAAGACATTCAAACCTTTATCAAAAAACATTACACACAAAACAATGTTGTCATCAGCAGCATTGGAAATATTTCAGCTTCCGAACTTCAAAAAAAATTAGAAATACATGTTGGGAAATATGTTTTAGCCGACACGATAGAAAAAAAGATTCCGGCTATTCACGCAGTAAATTCACACAAAATAGCCAAACCCGAAACCAATCAGAGTCATTACATATTAGGCAATGCCGCTTATTCGCTGCAAGACAAGCGAAAAACCGCAATGACTTTGCTGACCAATCTTTTAGGTGGTCCAGCGATGAACTCCAGACTTAACCTAGAGATTCGGGAGAAGCATGGACTTACCTATAACATAGAAGCCAATTACAACCAATACAGTGACACAGGAATTTTTAATATTTATTTCGGAACCGATAAAAAAAACCTCAACAAAACCATTGAACTTGTTCAAAAGGAATTGAAAAAATGCCGAGATAAAAAACTTACTGAATCTCAACTCAGTTCGGCAAAAGAACAAATCCTTGGTCAAATAACATTGGCGAATGAAAACCGCACCGGACTCATGCTTGCTTACGGTAAAAGTCTTGTAACCTACGGCAAAGTAGATTCCGTAAAACAGATTTACAATAAAATTGAAAAAATAACTGCCGCGGAGATACGTGAAATTTCCAACGAAATATTTGATGTCAACACGATGAGCAGCGTGACCTACATTAACAGATAAGATTTGAGCACAATAGCCTATTTCGCTTATTCATCAGGAAATACCGCTCACACTTACAAACCTTAGCGTTACGCACAAGATAACGACAATGCTCGTTTCAGCCTTCAAAACACAAAATATGTTCAAAAAAAAAGTCTCCCAATTACTCGGGAGACTTTTTTATTTTACTTCGGTGAAATTATTTTTTCAAGCCGAATTCCTTTTTGATTTTATCAACATACTCAAGTTTTTCCCAACCAAAGAAAGTAACTTTCTTTTTGGTTTTTTTACCGTTGTACAACAACTCCACTTCTTTTTCATAAGAATCTCTCCCCATGTGACCGTAAGCAGCAGTTTCGCCGAAGATAGGATATCTCAATCCAAATCTTTCGATAATAGCCGCTGGTCTCATGTCGAATAATTTCGCGATTTTCACAGCGATTTCACCGTCACTCAATTTCACTTTTGAAGTACCGTAAGTGTTCACGTACAAACCAACTGGCTTAGCAACACCGATAGCGTACGCCACCTGAACCAACACTTCGCTAGCCAAACCTGCGGCAACTAAGTTTTTAGCGATGTGACGTGTAGCGTAAGCTGCTGAACGGTCTACTTTAGAAGAATCTTTTCCAGAGAAAGCACCACCACCGTGAGCACCTTTTCCTCCGTAAGTATCAACAATAATTTTTCTACCCGTTAAACCAGTATCACCGTGAGGACCTCCAATTACGAATTTTCCTGTTGGGTTGATATGGTAGATGATGTCTTTGCCGAATAATTTTTTGTTGGCTGCTGACAATTTAGAAAGTACTCTTGGAATCAAAATCGCTTTCATATCCGTTGCAATTTTCTTCAACATTTTGTCTTCTTTGTCGAAGTCGTCATGCTGCGTAGAAACAACGATAGTGTCTACTCTCAAAGGCTTGTTGTTGCTGTCGTACTCAATAGTAACTTGAGATTTAGCATCGGGACGAAGGTATTTCATTTGTTTGCCTTCCTTGCGGATAGCAGCCAATTCAACCAACAACTTGTGAGAAATATCTAACGCCAATGGCATGTAGTTCGCCGATTCGCTGGTAGCGTAACCGAACATCATACCTTGGTCACCAGCACCTTGCTCAGCGTGTAAACCTGCGTTTACATCAACTCCTTGTGCGATGTCTGGAGATTGCCCGTGAATTGCAGAAATGATACCGCAAGAATCCGCATCAAACATATATTCAGCTTTATTGTAACCGATTTTACGGATTACATTACGCGCCACTTCTTGCTGATCGAAATGACCATTGCAAGTTACTTCACCAGCCAATACAGTTAAACCTGTAGTTACTAAAGTTTCACAAGCGATTCTAGAAGCAGGATCTCTTCTTAAATATTCGTCCACCAAAGCGTCAGAGATTTGGTCGGCAACTTTATCCGGATGCCCTTCGGAAACTGATTCTGAAGTAAATAAGTAATTGGCCATTTTTATTTTTTTTGAATGATTTTATGTATTGAGTTGCAAATAAACAAAGATTAAATTCCAATAAGAAATTATTTCACTGCTTTTGTCAACTCTTGGAAAACTTTTTCGAGGGTCTCCCCTTTTTTTACCATGTCAGAAATAGAGTTATCAGCCACAATTTCGCCTTTATTGATGATGATTGCGCGTTCACAAATGGCCTCCACCTCCTGCATAATATGGGTAGAAAGCATTACTGTTTTGTTTTTACCAAGTTCTTTGATCAGGGCGCGAATTTCAGAAAGCTGATTGGGATCCAAGCCAGTCGTTGGCTCATCTAAAATTAGCACTTGGGGATCGTGTATGATGGCCTGCGCCAATCCCACGCGCTGACGGTAGCCTTTCGACAATTGTCCAATTTTTTTATTTTGCTCTACAGTGAGTCCCGTCATCTCCACCATTTCTGCCACACGTTTGTTTAAGTTTTGCAAGTGGTAAAAGCGCCCAACAAATTCAAGGTATTCTTTCACGTACATGTCTAAATACAGCGGATTGTGCTCAGGAAGATAACCCACTTTTTTGCGCACCTCCATCGACTGCTCCATCACATCCAATCCGCATACTTTGATCGTACCTTCGGAAGGCGGCAAATAACAGCAAATAATTTTCATCAGCGTCGATTTCCCAGCACCATTCGGCCCGAGAAAACCAACAATTTCACCTGACGATACGCTCAGTGACACTTTATTCAAAGCCTTTTGCTTTCCGTATTCTTTGGTGATATTTGAAACAACTATCGACATGTTTTTTAGTTCAAAGTTTAATGTTCAATATTCAATCAGCTGTTGCTTAGCAAGACAGGCATTGAACGATCTACAAGTATCCAAATCTTTTCAATTGTTTGTCGTCACTGCGCCATTCTTTTTGCACTTTAACGTGCATTTCAAGAAAAACTTTTTCTTGCAAAAACGACTCCAACTCGATGCGCGCAGCGGTTCCCACTTTTTTCAGCATGCTGCCTTGATGACCAATGATGATGGCCTTTTGCGTTTCGCGGGCAACATAAATAATGGCCGAAATGCGTGTTATCTTTTTGTCGCGCTTGAAAGCTTCAACCTCAATTTCAACGCTATAAGGAATTTCCTTGTCGTAGTTCAATAATATTTTTTCACGAATGATTTCGCAGGCAAAAAATCTTTCGGGCTTGTCGGTAAGTTGGTCTTTATCAAAGTAAGCGGGTGATTCCGGAAGATGGCGCAAAATCCAATCCAGCACAAAAGCAGTGTTCAATCCTTCGAGCGCGCAAACCGGCAAAATGCTGATACCCGGAATTTTCAAGGCCCATTTCTCTACCAAATTTTCAAGTAGCGTTTGGTCGATCAAGTCAATTTTATTGATGATCAATAACTTCGGAACATCAGAAGAAATGATCTTTTCCCACAACTTTTCATTTTCGGGTTCACTCTCCTGCACGTCGGTGATCAATAAAAAAACATCGGCGTCAGATACTGCTGAATTCACGAAATTCATCATACCCTCCTGCATTTTGTACTTCGGATTCATGATGCCGGGCGTGTCGGAATAAACTATTTGAAAATCTTCACCGTTCACTATTCCCATGATGCGGTGACGCGTGGTTTGCGCCTTTGACGTGATGATGGAGAGTCGCTCTCCCACCAATTGGTTCATCAATGTTGACTTACCAACGTTGGGACTCCCAACAATATTTACAAATCCTGCTTTATGTGCCATGCGGTAAAAATAAGAAAAATCTTCGTGGCCTTGACGCCTATAGTTCCATCCACCATTTTGAATACTTTTTCAAGGGCTCGCTCACTTCCTTTTGCTCCTTAAAAATCGCGAAGAAAGAAGAACCACTTCCACTCATGCAAGCATAGATCGCCCCCATTGCGTACAGTTCATTTTTCAAGTTCTGCAACTCAGGATAGAGCGTGAAAGCAGATAATTCAAAATCATTTTCCAGTCGACCCTTCCATTCTTCAACGGGCAAGAGCACTAGATCACGCACATTGTGTGAGGGCTTTTTGGGCTTCACATGAGCGTAAGCCTGGGCAGTACTGATGTGTAAATTCGGATAGACCAACAATAAATGATAGTCTTTCAACCACAAATTCATCGGCTCCATTTCATCGCCTTTGCCCCAGGCATAAGACGCTTGGTTGTCGATAAAAAAAGTGCAGTCGCTGCCAAGTTGCGCAGCGTAAGGCTTCAACTGTTCGTTACTCAAAGGCAATCGACAATAGTCGCGTATCACTTTGAGTGCAAAAGCACAATCGGCCGAACCGCCGCCCAAGCCCGCACCTATGGGAATGGATTTGTGCAAATGGATTTTCAATGCTTCTATAGCGAAATCATTCTTTAAAAGCGCATATGCCTTCATCACCAAATTGTCACCCCCATTGTTCGGAATATCAATGCCAGAAGCCGAAAAAACACTTTCTTCCGCTCTTGTGACCTCCAATATATCGTTCAATGGAATTGGGTAAAATACAGTTTCAAGGTTATGAAATCCATCTGCTCTTTTGCTGACGATATTCAAGCCCAGATTTATTTTGGCATTCGGATAAACGATCATTTACAGTAAGCTCAAGGTTTAAAGATCAAAGAATAAAGTTTGGTCTTCAAAGTTAATATTAGTCCTTACACCCGCAAACATTGACCTTTTAACTTCAAAAAAAGAACCTGTAAAGCGAACTTTAAACAATGAACTTTATACATATGATTATCCGCAATTGCACCAAACTTGTGACAGAAGTGGCGCTAGATCCTTCGAATTACCTCAGAAAGACAATCATTCTCGAAAAACTTATGTGGATAATCGTGCGCATTTGTCCTCCCGAGATTTGAGATGAAGAGAGAAACGAAGTTTCGGTCTTTGAAGGATCTTTCGACCTAAACATAAATCTACTGCTACGATTCCGGATAATCATTTATACATTGAACTATTTCCTATATTTGCCCTCCAAATAATTTTCATATGATTACTTTTTTAGAATTTGAGAAGCCAATTGAGGAATTATACGAACAACTCGAGAAAGCGAAAGAAATTGAAGTCATCAGCGGCGTTGATGCTTCATCTACCATAAAAGAATTAGAGAAAAAAATTCTTGACACAAAAAAAGAATTGTACAGCAATTTAACAGCTTGGCAAAAAGTATTGGTGTCACGCCACCCTGAGCGCCCGTATACATTGGCATACATTGATGGTATTTGCGACAAAGGATCTTTCATTGAACTACACGGCGACCGCAATGTTCGCGACGACAAAGCAATGGTAGGCGGCCTTGCCAGCATTAACGGCGAAGGCATCATGTTCATAGGTCACCAAAAAGGAATCAACACTAAAATGCGTCAGTACCGAAACTTCGGTATGCCAAATCCAGAAGGCTACCGCAAAGCTTTGCGCTTGATGAAAATGGCTGAGAAATTCAACCGCCCTGTCGTTTGCTTAATTGATACGCCGGGTGCTTACCCAGGCTTGGAAGGTGAAGAGCGCGGACAAGGCGAAGCCATTGCCCGCAATTTGTTTGAGATGGCGCAATTGCAAGTTCCTATAATTTGCATCATCATTGGCGAGGGAGCCTCAGGAGGAGCCCTAGGCATTGGTGTTGGAGATGTGGTAATGATGTTAGAACATACTTGGTACTCTGTTATTTCTCCGGAATCATGCTCTTCAATTTTATGGAGAAGTTGGGATCACAAAGAAAAAGCGGCCGAAGCCTTAAAACTTACCGCCCAAGACATGCTGAAAAACAAGTTGATCGACGGCATCATAAAAGAACCACTGGGCGGCACGCACAGCAATGTGCCAGATGCATGCAAATTCGTGAAGGAAGCAATTGTAAGTAACCTCGCGAAACTCAAAAAAATGAAGCCCGACAAACGTGTGGACAAACGTATCGAGAAATTTTGTGCAATGGGCGTTGTGATTGAAGCTGATTAATTTTCAGCTCAAGCATGTTGTGAAATGGCAATGACGCAATTTGAGGGATTAGTTGATTTAAAACAACTCGAAATCACCAAATTGCCTCATTACAAAATCATCAAATCCCCTCATTCTCAAATTGTTCATAATTCAACATTTGAACTTTCCTCTTTTTTCCTCACCTTTATAGATTCATTGAAAAGGCACAAGTTAAAAGCAGTTGACTTTCGATTTTCAATTTTCAATCCCTTCGATTATGGACAAGATACGCGATAAAAAAACAGCCTTTAAAAAACGAGTGATCTCCCTTTCCATGGAAGAACAACATGGGAAAGTACCACCTCAAGCTGTTGATTTAGAAGAAGCTGTATTGGGCGCTTTAATGCTTGAAAAAGATGCGCTCACCGCCATCATTGATATTTTACAACCCGACAGTTTCTACAAAGATGCGCACAATCGCATTTACGCTGCAATACAACGCTTGTTTCAACGTTCAGAGCCCATCGATTTACTGACTGTTAAAAATGAGTTGCAAAAAACAAGTGAATTGGAAATGGTAGGTGGAGCTTACTATTTAACACAACTCACCAATCGCATTTCTTCTGCAGCCAATATTGAATATCATTCTCGTATCATTTCGCAAAAGCACATTCAACGTGAACTAATTCGTATTTCGTCTGAAACCATTCGCGATGCTTACGACGAAACGACCGACGTTTTCACCTTGCTAGATACCGCTGAAAAAAATCTTTTTCAAGTTGCAGAAGGCAATATCAGAAAGAATTACGACAGCATGGCGACTTTAATCAAGCAAGCCAAAGAACAAATTAAGAAAGCAGGCGAAAAAGGAGAAGGCGTCAATGGCGTCCCTTCTGGTTTCACTGAATTGGATCAACTGACATCGGGATGGCAACCAGGTGACTTACTCATCTTGGCCGCTCGTCCGGGTATGGGAAAAACCGCATTCGTACTCTCTGTCGCGCGCAACACATCTGTGCGCTTCAACATTCCTACGGCCATTTTCTCCTTAGAAATGACCTCGCTGCAAATGGTAACAAGGTTAATTGTTACTGAAACACAGCTGTCTGCCGACAAATTAAAAAAAGGACAGTTGCAAAGTCACGAATGGGAGCAGCTCAATTCAAAAATCACAAAAATTGCTGAAGCGCCTTTGTTTATTGACGATACCCCAGCTCTTTCCATCTTTGAATTGAGAGCAAAAGCACGTCGCTTAAAACAACAACACAATATTGGCATCATCATTATTGACTACTTGCAGTTAATGACCGCTGGTGGCGAAGGTGGTGGAAATCGTGAACAAGAGATCTCTTTTATATCGCGATCCCTCAAAAGTATCGCCAAAGAATTGGCGGTTCCTGTTATAGCACTTTCACAGTTAAGCCGCGCCGTAGAAACCAGAGGCGGAGACAAACGACCAATGCTTTCCGACTTGCGAGAATCGGGTGCGATTGAGCAAGATGCCGATATGGTAATGTTTTTGTACCGTCCCGAATATTATAAAATTAACGAAGATGAAAACGGAAATTCTCTTTTAGGAATCGGTGAAGTGATCGTAGCAAAACACAGAAACGGCGCATTAAAAAACATTCCGCTGCGCTTTATTGACACACTCGCTAAATTTGAAGACTTGGACACCAATCAATTTGGTGTAATTACACAAGGTGAAAGTGGAGGCCCGTCAACCATGACGCGCTCTTCGCGAATGAACGACGAATGGAGTGGTGATGAAAGCCCTTTTTAACATAAGCAATTTTCTTTTTGCATTCCTGTTTTGCAACAGTGTTTGCGGCGCATATTTGTTTATTCCGATGGACAACACGCAACGCGACCACCTTAAGGCATACGGCATTGCCTACTGGGCACTCACTAAAAATGCAGAAACAGATTGGCTGCTCAATTACAGAGGTGGCAGCTTTGCCTTCAAACAAAGTACAGAAATGGAAAACGAATGTTTGATCAGAGGCGTGAGCTATGAAATACTGCCCGACGTAAAATACACAGCTATACTCACAGAAATCGCAAACCCAGAATACAACGCCGATGTTGTTAAATTAGAGAAGGCACCTAAAGTAGCTGTGTATTCTCCAAAAAACAAACAACCTTGGGACGATGCAGTAACGCTTGTGATGGCATATGCCGAAATAAAATACGACGTGGTGTACGATGAAGAAATCATCAACGGCGCACTGCCGCTATACGACTGGCTTCACTTGCACCATGAAGATTTCACCGGTCAGTATGGCAAATTTTGGTCGAGTTATAAAAACCAATCTTGGTACCAAGAAAACCAAAGTATTGCAGAAGCAACCGCGCTGAAATTAGGGTTTTCTAAAGTGTCTCAATTAAAGTTGGGCGTTGCAAAAAAAATCAAAGAATTTGTTGCGGGCGGTGGATTTATGTTTGCAATGTGCGCCGCAACTGATTCATACGACATTGCGCTAGCGGCAGAAAACACTGATGTTTGTGAGTCCATGTTTGATGGCGACCCAATGGACCCTAATTACCAAAGCAAAATGAATTTCTCCAACGGTTTTGCATTTAAAAACTACGCCTTAGAAGAAAATCCTGCGGTGTATGAATTCTCAAGTGTTGACGCCACAAAAGAACACTCCGATTTTGTCAGCACCTATGGTGAAGACAAAGACATTTTTACCCTGTTCGACTTCTCTGCCAAATGGGATCAAGTCCCTACAATGCTGTGCCAAAATCACACCAAAATAGTGAAAGGATTTATGGGACAAACAACTGCATTTATTAAAGATTATTTGCGATCAGATGTATTAGTGATGGGAGAAACACCTACCGTCAATTCAGCACGTTACATCCATGGAGAATTTGGAAATGGCACTTGGACTTTCTACGGCGGCCATGATCCAGAAGACCATACACACCACGTGGGCGACCCTCCCACCGACTTAAAACTTCACCCCAATTCACCAGGCTATCGCTTGATTTTAAACAACGTGCTTTTTCCGGCTGCAAAAAAGAAGAAAAGAAAAACTTAGCTTTTATTTTCTGCCAAAAATATTGCGGAATTCATAACGGATTTTGTCTCGAATTTTGTTTTTGAATAAACGCCATTTTGTTGGTGTATTAGTGATTTCCAGCAATGAATACATAAACGCCTTTCTAGCTTGAGAACTCTCTCTCATTCTCACTTTTTTTACAATAATTTTTTGTGCCAACTCCTGCAACTCAAAATTCTCTACAATGGTGCAATTCTCTCCGCTTCCATCGTGACCAATATTTCTAACCAAAGATCTTTTGGGAAAAAGAGTTAATCCATCGAGTAAAAAAACAGAAGCATACCACTTAACAGCCCACGTTTCTATCACTCCTTTTTGATTCCTTTGTAAATGTGCAAAATAGCCCATCGAGTCGTCTAGTTCAAATTCTGCTATTTTATTTCTTTTTGTTATCTCTAAAATATGCTGATCTGTATCCAAAGACAAATGATCCCAAGCTCTCTTCCATGTTCCCCAGCCCCACGAAGTAGTTAAACGCACAAAAAAGGTATCCGGTAAATTTTTATTAGTTGGGAAAGTATAGCCAGAAACGTGCATCACCCTTTCGTCTTTTTCATATAGCGAAAGTGCGTCATTCATATATGTCAAAAAGTATGGAGACGTTATTAAATCATCTTCCATGACGATGATTTTTCCAAAAACATTGACTTGCTCAGTCACTCCATTTACTATCGATTTTGCTAAACCCACATTTTCTTTATGCAATACTATTTTCACTTCCAAAAATCCTGCAATAGCGCGTAAATATTCTCGTACATCGTCAACTTCTTCTTTATGCTCAGGTTTACTTGCCGCATCAGAATATATTATTAGAAGAGTTTCCTTTGCCAAAAAATTATTCTGCAATGCAGAAATGGTTTGTTGAAGGTGATCCAAACGACGGTAAACAAATAAAATAACCGGTACATAACTATTCATATCTCTTTATTTAAATGCGTTGAATACACGCTCCATTTATCAATTATATTTTGAAAACCTTCAGGTAAATCAGCGCTGAAATTAAGAAATGTTCCTGTAACTGGATGCTTAAACGCTAATGTTTTTGCGTGTAATGCTTGACCTGGAATCATTCCGAAACAATTCTCAACAAACTGTTTGTACTTTGCAAAGTTAACACCCTTCAATATTTTGTCGCCACCGTATTCAGGGTCATTGAACAATGGATGTCCTATGTGTTTGAAATGCACTCTGATTTGATGCGTTCTTCCTGTTTCTAATTTACATTCCACCAAAGTAACATAAGTGAAGCGTTCCAAAACTTTATAATGGGTCACAGCGTGTTTTCCTTCTTCACTTCCTTCAGGATAAACTGCCATAACCTTTCTGTCTTTCATACTGCGACCAACATTTCCAATGATGGTGCCCTCATCGTCTTTCACATCACCCCAAACCAAGGCGTGGTAGCGGCGGTCAATCGTTCGGTCAAAAAATTGCTTTGACAAATGACTCAATGCAAAGTCGTTTTTTGCGATAACCATAGTACCACTTGTCAATTTATCAAGGCGATGCACCAATCCTGGACGCAATACTTCTTTCGAAGGATTTGTTGCCAACTCATTAAAGTGGTATAACATGGCATTGACCAGTGTTCCGCTATAGTTACCATAACCGGGATGCACCACTAAACCAGCATATTTATAAACCACTGCCAAGTCGGCATCTTCATACAAAATCTCTATGGGAATATTTTCGGCGATTAACTCAATTTCTCGAGGAGGATAAGGCAAAACAATAGAAACTTCATCGAAAGGCTTTACCTTATAATTGGATTTTACGGCCTTGCCGTTGACAATAATACTTCCTGCTTCCGCTGCATTTTGAATTTTTGTTCGCGACGTATTGTCTATACGATTGAGCAAAAACTTATCAATGCGCAACAATTGCTGACCTTTATCGGCAATGATCTTATAATGTTCAAAAAGCTCATCAGGCCTGTCGTCTTCTATCTCTTCTATCATTGCACGATCAACTTATGAAATTCTACTTTACCACTTTCAGCGTAAACTATTTTGATGATGTACAAGCCTTCACTTTTGTTCGATAGATCAATGCTATTTCTCCCAGCTTGACAGTCATTTTTCGAGAGAACTCTTCCCTCTAAATCTAAAATCATGATTTCTGTTTTTTCTGCACAATCTATAAAAGCAATATGTTTTGCTGGATTAGGAAAGATTTGTGCCAGAGCAGCTTGTTCCACCACATTCGCAGGAAATACAACCGGTGCGCCTAGCACCGGCTCAAACATCACGCTGCCTGAAATATGTGAAGTATTCCAAGTATTTGAAGAAACAACGTAAAAAAACATCTTGTCGGCATTTGACGTGTTTAAATCCAAACCCACATTGATATAATCATTCGTTGTTTGTTTCCAACCGATACAAATGGTGTCTTTTACAAAAATCACTTTTCCGAAGGGATAATACAAATATTTATTAATGCCTTTTATGCTGTCGGGCATATACTCAGTGCTTTCCAAAAGCAGGGTTCCAGGCTTTCCATTTGAATAATTCCATACACGCAGTGTAAACGGAATTTGATAGTTACCCGAACCAATAACCTCATTGAAATAAATTTTAACACCGCGTAAACTATCTCCTTTGCTCTGAAGTATCGGAAATTTATACGCGAATTCTGCACCAGCGTAATAAAAACCGTAACCAGCCTCAGCTGAACCATCGTCGTAGGCGTAACAATTCGACAACACCTGTGCAAAAACCATAGTGTCATTTCCCTTAAAATCATTTGACAATGGTGTATTCAGCGCGTATTGCACATTAAAAACCGCCGTATCATTTTCAGGAGAAGTGTACACAAAGGATCCATAATCCTCATCATACACATGCGCTAAACCTGGCTGTATTGCAGCACTTTGTGTTACCGCAGAATTGTATAATACACTTCCCTTTTCCTTGATATTCACTGCGAAATCAGCATTTACATCCACATTAGAAATATTACGAACCAACGCTTCCGATGTACCCACCATTAAATTCCCTGCTGATTTAAAGTGATTCCACGGCACGGCGTAAAAACCATTGACCAATGTTTTAGGGGGATACACAAAAGTCATATCACTGCCATACGCATCATTGATGATTCTATTTTTGTCCAACTGCACGTAATCCAATTGCCATTGGTCACGATTGCTTCCATCGGTGCCGAAACCTTCGATACTCGCAAAATTGAAAAATTTAAAACGAAAATTTTTATGAAAGAAAATGGGCAGTTCAACTTTTACATAAAACTTAAAAAAACTATCCGTCGCCCATGTATCCTTCGCTTTTGAACCCCATACTGAACGCCACATTCCGCTATTGTCCATAAAATGCAAAAGCAATGAATCCTTTTCCTCAGGCGCATCACCTCCAAAGCCTTTTGATTCAACGTAAAAACTCAAATACACATTGTCGGAAGCGGACAAACCCGACAAATCAATAGGCTTCGAAACCAGTGAATCTCCCAGAAATTGAGTGCTGCTGGCGTTTGGATACAACTTTCCAATGTCGTTAATTGCATCAAAAGTGGCAACACCAATACTTGGAGGATTAATGGGGTAATTAGCGTTCACAAAAACGCCTCTGCCGGTCCACAGTGAAGCATCGTCCTTCATGAAATAAAAAATATACTTGGTATTAGTGAGTGTGAGTTCCTTTAAAAATGTGGTGTCACTGCCATAAATGGAATACGAAGGCCATGCTTCAATAGTGTCTGCAACCGTTGCTGGATATTGACTGGCATTGTACTGAATAATTTTAAACATTGAATTGGGTGCTATTTTGGTGCTGTCCAATTGGTATCTCCAAGTAGTATCCTTAGAATAAGCTATTGTATCAGGATGATTACCGCCCACAGAAAACGCATACTGCACAACAGTCGCGCTGACTTTTCCCGCTGAATCGCTGCTGTATACTTTTATGTTGTCGCTTGAAAAATCATCAAAAAAAGGCAAGGTCAAGGTGTTTAAATTGTACTCGAAGTGCTCGAAAACACCCACTGCAGAAGCGGCTTGCGCTTGATTAGCATTGGCATGCAGTTGTGGATTTCCTTTTAACCCCAGCACCACTTCTTGCGCAGAAAGTGCTCCAAAAGCTAAAAACAAAAGAAAAACTAAAGTGCAGCGCATTTTATAAAATTAAGGAAGATCCTTGGTAACGCAAAAGCAATTATTTTATTGGCGCAGGTTCTTTGTAAGTGCTGTCGCAACTAAAATACAACTCCACCGGCGCTCCCATTTTCAACTTCAATCCTTGCTCATAAGTTGGACGCTGACGAATAACTGTTCTTGACATACTGTCGGCCTCTGTAACACACAAAGGCTTGCCAAGCTGCACCGCCAAGGGTGTGAATGAACTGGTTTGTGCCCTATTAATCGCGTCTTTCAATGACAAACCAATGTAGTCACCCAAATAGGATGAAGCATTTGATCCACCTGACACTACTATTGTTACTACATCTCCGTCGTTAATTAAAGTTTTACCAGGAATTACTTTTGAGCCATGATAAGACACGCCCAACACAACACCAACAGGGGTGCTTGGTTTCGTTTGAATCACTACTTGAACACCATACGATTGCAACCTTTCAACCGCATCTTTCACGGACAAATCAATCATTTCTTCTTTGATGGTAATTTTTTTCGTTGTTCGTGCATTGATGGTCAGGTACAACTTTCGCCCCTCTTTAACAAAATATTCAGGTGATGGCGATTGATCTACCACCACTCCTTTTGGTTTTTTACGATCGAAAATCGAGTCAATGATCACATATTCAAAACCCTTATCTACCAATGCCGAATCGAGGTCTTCTGTTTTCTTTCCTATTACATTGGGCACCACAATTTGCTCACCATGGTGCGTAAAATTATCCAGGTACGATATCACCAAAAACACTAAACCAGCGGTGAGAAGTAAGGCAATCAACAGATTGACAATAAATACTTTGCTGAAAACAAATTTAAAAAAAGACATACGCAGAAATTACAGAACAAACTTAAGTGTTTCCTCCTAAAATCCCAATTAATATTGAAATTCAACCAAAGTACAGCACACACAAAAACAAGTTATAAACAACCCTCTCCTAATTTTTATCTCAAGACACTCTCTTTTTTAGAAAGAATATTCATTTATTTTGACCCCAAACATCTACACTATGCAAAACATTGCCCTCGTTTATGGCGGATTCAGTAAAGAAGCCGAAATCTCAGAAAAAAGCGCCAATGAGGCGAAAAAAGCTTTAGAGGGATCACAATATAAAGTATACCCCATCAATATCACGAAAGAACGTTGGTACCATGTTGCCGCAGATGGACAAGAATACAATATTGATAAAAATGACTTTTCAGTAAGCATCGCTGGTGAAAAAATAACCTTTAGCAAAGCCCTCAACCTCATCCATGGTGCGCCTGGGGAAAATGGAGTGCTCGGCGGCTATTTTTCACTGATTGGACTTCCATATACAACCAGTGGTGTGTTGACATCAGCGCTGACTATGAATAAAAATTGGACAACCCGTTTTTTGAGTCAATCGGGAATTCGTACAGCTCCTTCCTTTGTAGTATACCGCGGTGATCTTGCTGCCGACTACCAAAGCAAAGCAAAATACCCTTGTTTCGTAAAGCCCAATAACGGCGGTTCTAGCGTTGCAACTTTCAAGGTAAAAAATACAGTCGAACTGGAAAACGCACTTCATGAAGCATTCAAACACGACGACGAAATTATTGTTGAAGAATTTATTCAAGGCCGCGAGTTCACCTGTGGTGTAATGGGTTTCAACAATACGATCAAAGCACTGCCTTTGACAGAAGTAAAACCAAAACATGAATTTTTCGATTTTGCCGACAAATACGGCGACGATGGTGCAACCGAAGAAACACCAGCCAATTTAAACGACGCGCTCACAGCAGAATGCCAAGCCATTGCAGAGAAAGCCTTTAAAATTTTGCGGTGCAAAAACGTTTCGCGCATCGACTTTATACTTCAAGACAATGAATTTTTCTTAATTGAAGTCAATACCATTCCAGGCATGAGCAACAAAAGTATTTTACCTCAACAAGCCAAAGCAGTGGGTATTTCATTCAAAGAATTGCTCCTAAAAATTATAGAAGGCTAAGCATTGGGACTAAAGCGATAGCCCACTCCCTTAACTGTTTGGATATAGGCATCGCCCAATTTTTCGCGCAACTTTCTAATGTGTACATCAATTGTTCGGTCGCCCACTATCAAATGTTGACCCCACACTTTGTTGTATATTTCATCACGCGTAAAAACACGTTCAGGCACCGAGGTAAGCAGCGCAAGCAATTCAAATTCCTTTTTTGGGAAATAAAATTTCTCTGCGTCTTTATAAACTACATATTTCGACTTATCAATTGTGATGCCTTTCAACGTCGAAGGAAGCTCGCCAACACCTGGTGCATCACGTTTCATGCGTTTAAGCAAAGAATGCACTTTTGATATCAATACCCGCGGTTGAATTGGTTTCTTAATAAAATCATCGGCACCAGCATTTAATCCGGCAATCAATGAATAATCCTCAGCACGTGCACTTAGAAACACAATCAAAATCTCTTTCAATCCAAGATCGTTGCGCATTTTATAACACAACTCAATGCCATCCATATCGGGCAGCATGATGTCTAAAATAAGTAAATCAGGGGGACTCATTCGGCAAGAATCCAGCGCACTTTTTGCATCGGGGCATTTGGTAACATGAAAACCTTCTTTGGAAAGGTTGTACCCAACAAATTCCAATATATCCAAATCATCATCGACTATCACTATATTGATTTTGCTCATTCTCTTTTTTCTTTACTCAAATCTACGTCATCAGCATTAGCGCTGCGTTAGCTTAATATTAAGTAAACATTAAAGATGTGTGTCAAACGTATTTCAAAATACCAGCAAAAACAAAAAATCCGCATCAGTTTCCCGATGCGGATCATTTGCAAAAAATCTACTTTATACTGTTGTTCAAAAATGCTTAGCGCACTACTAATTTTGTTATCTCAAGAGCATCAGCACCTATTGTTTGTATGTAGTAAACACCCGCTGACAATTGCGCTGTATTGATTACTACTTGATGCGTACCCGCAGCCAAAAATTGCGCCTCTGTTGAGAAAATTAATTTTCCTGAAACATCGTACAAATTGTTTGTTAATAAAGCCGCTTTGTTTAAAGCAATTACAATTGTTGCACTCGTTGTCGCTGGATTTGGGTAAACACTAACCCCCATTGATTTTTCGACAAGCTCAACTACTTCGTTGCTGTAAGGCTTAGTATAATCAGCATTTTGCGGATTAAAATTACACCACACTTTTGTCCAATCATCCGATGTTGTTTGCGTGCCAGAAAAAGCACCAACATAATTTGTTTTGGTAAAAAACGCACTCAATTTGGTGCTAGTTGCGGGCGCGAAGTTCGGCGCATTGTAATTGGCAAACCAATTTGTTGTATCGGTATTGATTGGCAAAGTCGGATTAAACGGATACACTTTTCCGTTGCTGAAAGGATCTGCTTTGTTGAAATGCGAAAGATTCGTCATATAAGCAGGCAATGCCTTTGAATTATAACAAAAATCAGAAGAACTTGTTGGAACAAAATTCGGATTACTTGGGTTGAAAGGATTTTGCAATTTGAAACCGTTTTGCGCATTTGCATATATTTTATTGTGGTGCTTGGCATTGCCAAACCATTGGAAAGGCCCTACATATGGAGCAAACGGACTACCCGTTGCAGTATCCGCCATAAGCGCTGTTGGCGTCAAATTACGAGCACCATCAATAACGTACATCACTTCTTTGCGTGGTACTGCTCCATTTGTTGGAATACCTGCAATTGCGACACCGTTTATTTGGCAAATTGAATCCTTAATATTTTCACTCGTTTTCGCATAAGTAGCCGAAGATTCGTCAATCAAAATACCTGCAGGGTATCCAGAAATAATAGTGTTGATCAAACTCAAGGCACTTCCTCTTCTAATGTGCGCAGCGGCCACAAACTGAGGATCAAAAGCAGTAGAAGTTGGACTCACAAGGGGGCCAATGATTGTTGCGTTTGCGAATACTGGTTTTGTCAAATGATTGGTATCAGATTTACCATTATTGGTACCCGATTGGTAGCTGTCCGATTCAAAAGCTTTAGAACCTGATTGGTCAGCAGAATAAGGGTCACGCAAAGAAACCACGAACTGATTGTTGCCCTGGTATCCGCAATCCATATCAAAATCGTCATCCCAAGCCAAATGCGACACTAAATACTTTGCATTCACAGTTCCTCCAAACCATTCATAAGAATCGTCACCACTGTAGGACACCTGCACGTGATCTACCTGCGTGCCGTCACCCACACCGCAAAGCGTTAAGCCGTTTACCTCATTGTTTGGCGAAAATGCAACGCCCCCAAATTCAAGTCGAACATAACTCAATACCCCTGAGTTGTCATGAGGATCAATGCCGCCATACAATGAACGCGGTCCTCCTTCAACTTGCCCGAAACCAGCCGTCCAGTTCACCAATGATTTACCGCAAACAATCAGTCCTCCCCAATCGCCATATGATCTGCTGCCTGCTGGCTGATTAGATGTAAAAACAATGGGGTGATTTACACTTCCTTGCGCCATTATTTTCGCTCCTCTTTCAATAACCAAAGTACCCTTTGTGTTTTTATCTCCTCTGATCACTACTCCTGAATCAATGGTCAATACTGTTCCATTAACGGCATAAACATAACCTTGCAAAAGGTATTGCTTGTCGTTTGTCCAGTGTACGTTTCCTGTAAGACTGTCTTTTACCGTAATTGTCGTTACCTGTGCTTCAGCCGCTGAGCTAAAGACCAAACAAGCACTCGCCAATAAAAGCGCTTTGCCGGTAAGCTGTTTTAGTAATCCTTTTTTCATTGTTTTAGTTTTTATTTTCATTTAATTTTTTCTCTGCGAGTTCAACGGGTCGCAAACTTCCCGTTTTTAATGTTTCAAAGCTACCTCCTCATTGTTATTTAAATATTTCACTGAGATTAACTTTACGTTGCGCTACATTACTTTAATGTTAAGATGTGAAACCATTAAAAAGCACAACAAGGTTGCGCTAACTACAAACACACGAAAATCAAAAGCCTAAAACACAACAACCGCAATACTCATAAAATAAATATTGGCGACTCGTTTTTTCGCGAATCGCCAACACCAAAGAAAATTATTTGTTAAGTATGGAAAGAAACTCTGAATTACCTGTGGGTTAATTAAAACACTCCTTTAATTCCTAAAGTTGCATAAGGGCCCCTGTAAAATTTCATAATGAGCTTATCGGATCCATCAGCCGAAAAATGATTGTCCTTGTTGGTGTCTTGCACATAGTACACCGGATTGTTCAGCACGTCTTGAATACCTAAATTAAGTGAAAAATGTTTGTTAATAGTTTTTGACATACTGATGTCTAAAGTATTTCTAGACAACTCGCCGATACTTGGATAATCAAGAGTTCCCAATAAAAAAACACGAGGACCAAACACATTGTACAACACGTTAATTTGAAAACCAATAGAGTCGTTTTGATAGTATAAACCAGCATTCACAATATAAGGTGATTGTCCTTGCAAAGGCATTGTACTCGACTGATTAATCGTTTTGCTGATGTTCAAAGCACTTGAGGTCAGCGCCACATTTGCAACCAAAGATAAATTACTAAAAAAATTAGCCTGAAAAACAGTATCGAGCAACACTAAATTTTTGCGAACATCAAATTCTATCCCTCTTGCGTATGCAGATTCACCATTGATAAAAGTGAACGATCTACTATCGCCACCCGAAGCCAATACAACTTGTTGAATTGGATTGATGAAGGATTTGTAAAACGCGCCCAAATGCACCAATTCACCGCTGCTTGAGTAATACTCATAACGCAAGTCGTAATTTTGAATTTCCGCCACCTGCAATATATTTCCTGCAGGAGACAAAACGGTGGGAAACAATGAACCATAAGTACCCGCATTAAAATTGAAATCATAAAAGAAAAATGGCGACCACTCTCTAAATTCAGGGCGATTCAGCGTTTTTCCGTAAGCTACTCTCATTAAACTTTTGCTATTGAAATTGTACGAGGCATTGGCTGAAGGAAGCAGATATTCTGTTGTCACCGAAGGATGCACACTGTCTAAATTAACATGACTTTGCAAGCTTTGCTGGTTGTATTCGTAACGCAAACCAGTCACCACTTTAATTTTATTACCAAGAGGCAAGGCCAATTGAGTAAAACCCGCAATCAATCTGTTTTGCGCATTGTATTTATCAGAAGCGCTTGTAATTTCATCTATTTTGAATCCACCCGGAACACCAACATTTTGGTCGGCAAAAATTTTATCTACCGAAAGATGTGTCATCGCAAAAGCATTCATTCCTGGAGCGATAGTATAACCCAAAATGCGAGCTGCAAACGCTCTGTTCTTCTGCTCAAAATAGGAACCCGCAGTTACAGTAAAAGCATACTCCTTTAGTTTTAAATTCATTTTCAAACTGTGGTTGAATGAAAAAACATTTTCCGTCAGTGTTGAATAAAACCGACCTCCTCCGTTAACCGGATCGACCACATTCGCCACCTGCGCTTTGTACATACTGTCGGGCGCGTCTTGATTTTTCGTGTATCGAATTCTTCGCAAATCGGGATCATTTCGATTTACTAGTGAATATCCGGCCGACCAATCGTAAATGAATTTATCGCCTTTCGCAGAGTACTTTCCAGTGAATTGTCCGGTGTAAGTCAATTTATCTTGGTAAGAATACATGTATGCTTTTTCATCAGGTGCATCTGCCCTCTGGCCATTTCGAAGCACCGTCTGTTCTGTTCCGCTTTGATTCAATAAATTTTTTAATTCTATTTTCCAACCCTTGTATTCCATAGCGAAATTTTCAAGAATATTGGTGCGCACCACACGCATAAATTGCTGGTCAAAATAGTCCATTTGAACATCTACAGAATCCCAATCCTGACGCTGCACTTGAAATGCAGTTTGCACCGAACTGTAGTTGACTCCTAATGTATTTCCCATTTTCAAATTCTTTATTTTCCAAACCTGATTGTAGTACATATTGATCCGAAAATCTGGATTAATTTTGCTTGTTTGAGTAGCCCAAGTATTTTTAAACGACTTTGTTTGCTCACTGTTGTTGACATCGCCCTTTGCGACATATGCGTTCAACGCAGAAGGGAGTGCTCTGAACTTATTATCGAACCCCAACCAATCGGTGCTACTGCCTTGTGTTGATTTGAAATCACCAAAAGTTGATCCATCACGGTATGAGCCTTTGACATCAAACGAAAAACTGGTTTTATCAGGAATAGACGTGGTGTAAATTTTCACCATTCCACCGGCGAAATCACCCGGCAATTCGGCAGATGGGGTTTTGAAAATCAAAATCTTTTCAATCAAACCTGCAGGAATAATATCGAATGAAAAAGCACGCTTGTCTGTTTCAGCACCAGGTGCTGCCGCGTCGTTAAGCCACACAGAGGTATAGCGGTCATTTAAACCACGAATGGTAATAAATCTATCTATTACTGTAACGCCCGGAATTCGACGCACTACCTCCGACGCATCCCTGTCTTGTGTCTTTTGAATTTGCGCAGTAGAAACACCTACGACTACATTGTCACTCTTCTTGATTTCATCAATCACAGCTTTATTCTTGTCCTTAAATTTTTTCTTGATCACAATTTTATCAATGCGAATGTTCTTCTCCACCTCGAGTGTCATGTCTAAGGTTTTAGATTGGCCTGAACTTAAAACCACTTTGCCAATTGAATCTCGCACAAAACCTTTGCACGTAAAAACAATACTATAAGTGCCGGCTGGCAAGCGCAAAGTATATCCACCTTGCTGATCAGTAATTGCAGCAACAGTTGTGTTCTCTACTGACACTAAAACATTGGGCAAGGCCAATTGCTGCCCATTGTCAATTTGATATACAATTCCTGAAACATCAGCCTCTTGACCAAAAGAGAGGAACACTGAGAAAAACGCTGCGCAAAACAATAGAATCTTCATAAAATTTATTTGCAGCAAAGATGGTCTTGTGTTATAAATTGCAGGTTATCTCAATGTTACCATTGTGTTAACCCGAAAAATCCAAACTGTAAAGTAATGCGATTAATAGTTTGGCGCTCCGCTGCTGACTCACCATTGCACCACAGTCAACTCAGCTGATGAACAAAGGCCTGAAGGAGACATGTCTTTATTGTCAATTAAATGCGATTAAAGCCTTCTATTTTTAGCTCGAATTTGAACAAGCTCAAACAATGTGAAGTTCGGATGAGGAGCCATTTCAATGCAATCCGCAATTACAATCGGCTGAACATTCGCCGCATACTTTAGTTTAGAACAATCGCTTACTGCTTTTTAACCGGGCTGTGGAGTCGCATCAATAATTTGTGTTTTTTTGCAAGAATAAAAAACAATAAAGCAACAAATGATCCCTGCATAAATTTGAAATACTGTTGTAATTTTCATGTGGTAAAAATGCAACAGCAAAATAAATTTACAGTTAGATTAAAATTAACACTAGGTCAAGACAAAGTCAAAAAGCAAAAAAAAATCCCTTCGAACAATCGAAGGGATTTTCATTTTTAGCAATTCAATTTACAATGTGTTTTTGTATTTAGTGCCACCAATGGTAACTACTGATTTGTCATCGCAGGTTCCATCGCCGTAATCAATCGTAATATCAGGCTTACCGGTGCAGGTAATCAACAAAGTACCTTCCTTCGCATAATCGCAACCATACTCAAAAAGAACCGGTTTAGTAGTCGTTACCGTATAGCTTTCGCCCAAATGGTTTGTACCGCTAGCTGTACCACTTGTATATGTTTTAAAAACACCGCCAACAAAAGTAACGTCCATTGTTCTATGAGTTTCATAAGCCAACACTTTGTTGTCGGGAGTGGTAATACGACCACCAATTAAATCAAACTTAAAGGTCAAACCAACTTCGTAGGTAGCGCTGCCTTCAATGTGACAATCATCGATGTAAAAATTTTCAAAAGTGATATAGCATTTGGTACCCGTGGTTTTCAATAATCCTTGTTTGACAATAATAATTTTCCCCTTACGCACGCGACCATCCCAAGTACAACCTGCTGTACCATAGTCAATAGTCAATTTTTTAACGAAGCGATGAGCCTTGTCCACCGAATCAACTTCAATGGTTTTTACGGCGCATGGATCTGCATCCAAAGCATTTTCCATTTTCAACGCTTGATCTTCTACATTGCTCACCTCAGTGTGCACCACGGTGTAAACGTGCGTGTACATCGCGTCAGATTTCTTGTTGTCTTGCGCACTTTCTACCGCAGTAGCTGCCGGCAATTCTTCATAGGGAACCACTCTATCCTTGTTACAAGAATAACCCAACGCCACCATCAGTGCCGATGCCATCACAAAGCTTTTAGTATTCAATGTCATCATAAAATATATTTAAGTTGATTTGTTCAAAATTCAAATATGCCTATTAGACGTTGAAATTACAAAAAGGTTGACTTTTTTTAAAAAAAAATTAGATCTCTCTGCTTTTTCACAATGAAAAACACATTCCAAAGCGGACAAAAAAATTCATCCTCTTTTATACAAGCTATCTGATTAGCGTCACATGCCCCATACGTTCCCCTGCTTTTTCGGTAAACGAATCGGTATAGTAAAGTTTCCAAACATATACATCAATCTCCGCATCTCTCATGGTATTGGTGCGCTTCCCATTCCATGGCTCATCTATTTTAGTTGACCTGAATATCAGCTCACCCCAACGATCAAAAATTAAAAACTCATAGTTGCCGCAATTGTTGCAGCCGTGGTTGGCGCCATAAGGAAAAAAAACTTCGTTTAAATTGTCACCGTTGGGCGAAAAAGCATTGGGCGCGTACAAAGTAAAAATATCTTTAATGTACACATCGTGCTGCGTTGTATCGGCGCACATTGCATTTCGCGCAATCAAAGTCACTGGAACAGTATCTGTTTTGACAACAGTAAATACAATCGGAAATTCTGTATTGGTGGTATTGGATGTCGCAGGAAAACCTTTTGCTGTAAAATCCCACTCGAAAGTCGATGCATCAATAGATGTGTTTGTAAAATTAATTCGCGGATCGGCAGTGCTCGCCGGCGATGGATCAAAAGTAAATTCAGCAGTTGGCACAGAGGCAATCTGCACCCGCGCAGAAGCGCTGTCCATGCAGCCATTTTGAAACTGAACAAACAACTCTGCTTTGTAATTTCCATCATTCGAATATAGATGTGATGTGGCGGCAGTTGGATTAATTACCACCGCCGAATCTCCATCTCCAAAACGCCACAAAGCCGACACTACATTCGCTGAAGAACTATCTGCAAAATTGACTTTAAAAGGTGCACAACCACCCAACAATGGTTTCACATTTAAATCGGGAAGCGAATCTATTTTCACCGAGATGCTGCTCGATGTTTGACACTGCGTGCCTTGCGTATACGTAATCACGTGCATGCCTGCTGGCGCGCCTTTCGGATTAAACAAGCCACTTGCATTCACCGCCGTTCCGCTAAAAAAACCATTGGGTTTTAAGGGATACAATTGCTGTGGCGGCAAATTCTGACAAAATGAAGTGGTGGCTAAAATTGCAGCACTCACCGTATCGGTAACCACCACTGTAATAGAATCTTTGTCGGGACAGAAGCCACCGCTTCCTGTCAGTGTGTATTTCACTTTGAAGGTTCCAGCCGTTGTTGGTGTAAACAATCCTGAATTGCTTACCCCTGTTCCGCTCCAGGTTCCACCATTATTGATTGCTGTAATCTGCATCGGCGCATCATAAATACACAATGCCTGCGGACTTCCGGTGGTGATACTCGCATCTTCTCTTTCTACTATTGTGATGTCAATACTGTCCTTTGCACTGCACATTGCTGTGGCTCCCGATACCGAGTACAATACTTTGTAGGTGCTGCCTGCCGTGGCCAGCGCTGGATTAAACTGTCCGCTGCTGTTTACCAATCCCGCTGTAGCACAAGTCCATGTTCCGCCCGGTGTGGAGTTTCCACTTTTTTGTATGGTGTACAATCCTGCGTCTTCACACACCGATGCTATGCTGCTGGTGAGGTTCGCTATCATTTGATTCACTACATAAATGGTCATGGTATCTTGCACAAAGCAGGTTCCCGAAGTTTTGTAAGTGATCAAATGCGAACCAACTGCGGCGGTTGCTGCGGTGAAAGCTCCAGTGGCTGTGTTGGTAATGCCTGTTCCACTCCACGCTCCTGCGCTTGACGCTGCCTCTATTTTTAACGTCTGAATTGGATCGTTGAGACAAAACGGGCCTTGACCCATGGTGATTTTTGCGGTGTCGATGGACGATACGGTGATGAGCACACTGTCTGCTGCGCTGCAACCCAGCGTTGCTCCCGGCATCACATAATACACTTTAAACACACCCGCTCCTGCTACTATTGGATTGAACTCCCCTGTGTTGGTTACCAATCCAGGTGTGGGGGCCGATAGCCATGTTCCGCCTGCGGTGCTATTGCTGCTTAATCGTACTTGTTTTGTGCTTGCGTTTTTACACATCGTTGTGTCAGCGGTCACTATGTTCGTTATTTTTTGTCCTACTACTTTTACCGTGGCCGTGTCTTGCACCGGACAAGAACCGCTGGTTTTGTAAGTAATCAAATAGGAGCCCTGACCTACCGACGGATCAAAGGTTCCTGCTGCGCCATTGGTGATTCCTGTACCGCTCCACGTTCCTGCGTTCGACACTAGCTCTTTGGCCAGGTTCACTGTGCCTTGTGACTGGCAGAATGGCCCTTGTCCCAATGTGATTTTTGCGGTGTCAATTGTCGTTACTGTAATCACCTTAAATGTAGTGTCTCCGCAGGATCCAGCCTTCATGTACCAAATGGTGTCCTTGCCAACACCTGCCAGTTTCGGATCATAATATCCAAAGTCGGCATCGGTAATCCCTTTGCCACTCGAGGCGCTAAACTTCCCGCCCAACGCAGTTACTTCAATAGTGTCCTTTGCTGCGTTGTGGCAATAAGATGATTTTTGGGAGGTGATGTTGAGCACCACACTGTTGGATACCGTTACAGAGATGTTGTCACTTTCAGGACAAACACCTGCCGTGGCATAGGTGAGGCTGTAAGTTCCATTACCTGTTGCCGGACTGAATACGCCCAGCCCGCTCACTCCAGTTCCACTCCAGACTCCACCAGTGGTGCTGCCCGAAGTGAGTTTCATGGTGTATGCAGGATCAACACTACAAAACGGTCCAGCTGGCAATATCTTCGCGCTATCGGTAGCATTTACAGTGATGCTGGTTGTTTTGCTATCTCCACATGTTCCGGAAATAGTATAGGTAATAGTGAATGTTCCTGCGCCAGAAACTTTAGCATCAAAAACTCCTGTTGCTGTGTTGGTAATGCCAGTTCCACTCCACACTCCACCTGCATCAGTGCCTGTTAAAGTTTTCGTCGCTGCATTCGCACACATCGGAGAAACAGCTGTAATCGCAGCATTCTTTCTTTGATTGATTTGCACTGTAATGGTATCGTGTGAGCTGCAACCATTGGCTGTTACGTTGCAATGAATTTGGTGAGATCCTGCGGAGTACGATGCCGGATTAAAACTATTACCCACCAACGCAGTTGCATCTACTTTCCAGGTTCCGCCTGTTGTGGCTGCTGCAAGATTTACTGCTGCATCGTTGCTGCAAAATGGCCCCACCTGTGTGATGGTAGAATCGGGTATTGCATTTACAGTGATTGTTTTCATCGCAGAAGAATCTACACAACCGTTCAAGGTAGCAAGCACTTTGTAGTTGTGCGTGCCCACTGTTGTTAAACCTGCTGTTGCAGCCAATGTTCCTGTACCATCGTATTTCCATTGGAAAGTTGAGCTTGCTGTTGTTGCCGCTGTTAAAGTATGTGCTTCGCCTTTGCAAAACGTGCTTTTATTAGGAGACACCGTAATTGTAGGAGTAGTTGGTTTAGCATTGATAGTAACCAAAACTTTATTGCTGATGGGTGATTCACCACTGCATGAAGCTGAGTTGGTTACTGTAGCCCAATAATTTTTAGTCGCCGCTGCCGCTGCGGAAACAGAATAGGTGGAAGCATTAGCACCGCCAATAGCACCATCATCATTGTACCACTGATAGGCAATGGTGCCGGTTGTTGCCACATTTTTAGTGGCAGTTAAAGTAATGTTAGAACTTCCTTCGCACACCGTTGCTCCACCTGTCACCACCGGAGCCAGTTGAGTACAACATGATGTAATATTTACCAATTTACCTTTGATACATTTTAAAGCATTTCCTTCCTCATAGGTAGTCATAGAATAATCTACTGTTCTCCCCCCGTTAATCGTAACATTACCGGAAGAATACGATGAAGCCGTCAAAAGTCCGAAACTTGCTCCACTTGGCGCTGAAGTAATCACCACCGAATAGTTCCCGGCTGTAGTCAATTTCCAATCAGTAGGATTAATGGTCACGTTTTTTATTCCTGTACCTGTCACCACCTGACTAAACGGAGTTCCTACCACTTGATTGCTACCGTTTCTAAGCTCAACTGTTAAGTTTCCAGAGTATGTGCCCCAAGTATACATCCCAACCACTAAAGAGTTAATCGTCGCACTACCCGCAGATAAAGTAATGGACGTGTTACCCGTAGCCGCTCCATTGTCTACGGCCGAACGGGTATCATTTATATTGGTTTGAGTTACTGTTCCTGTAGGTTGAACCCATACAGAAGTTAAATTCCCTGGATCATATGTTGCTCCATATCCTAAAAAAGTGCCGCCACCCGACGGATCGGCTGTGTACCAAGCATAATTTCCTGAGGTTGATCCTGTTCCGGTAACTACTCTTGAAGGACATGCAGCCAAAGTTCCATTGGCATTTTGATAAGGTTCCACCTCAACAACAAATGGCACATCCTTTTGTCGACCACACTCATCGGTAACAGTAGCAGTTACATTGGTAGTTCCTGAATTGGTCATTGTCATTGTAAATGATGCGCCTCCATTTTGACTGCCTGTGTTAGTCCCTGTTGCGACCCAATCAACATTGGCTGCTACAGAACCAGATACTGACAATTCAAATTTCACACTTTGACCTTTACAAACTGATGTTTGACTTAGCTCCACACCATCGACCAACAATTTAGGTAGCGGAACAACCAATGACTTCAAGAAATTAGGCATGTCCATGTTAACAGCTTGGCCTTCAATTTTTGCGGTATTGTTGTCTTCGGCCGCAGCCTTGTACCAAGTTTTATCCACAACGCCACCGCCATTGGGATTTGTAATTCTACCAATGTAACCGGTTCCTAAATTTCCATAGGATTTTGGAGCGGCAAAATATATATTTCCATCGGGTGCCAATTGTAAATGCCCACCTCTCATTCCTCCGGTAACACCTAAATCCACTGGAGTTCCCATACCTGCACCAGTCACCGCCATACGGTACAAGTGCCCCGGATTACTATCATCTTGTCCGGTAATTGCGTAAGCGTATTTTCCATCGGGAGAAAACTCCATACTGTAGGCCGAACTCAAGCCTGTAGTGATGGTATTTTTATGAGTAAACTGTCCGGTTTTAGCATCAAAATCAAACAACATGACCTTGTCACCCATGATGTAAGAGGCTTGTGTAAAGCAACTATTAAATTTCAAAGTGCCGATATCATCGTACTTAGGCGGCCACGTACCAATACAATCCAAATTCGGTCCGGCATTCGAAGTACCAGCATTCGAAATTCCGCTTCCTGACACTGTAAACAATTGAAAACTATTGTTGCACAGTTGATGACTAATCAACCAATAATCACTTGATACCGTTCCATCCGGATTTAATTTAGGAACACCCGTTTGACTTTGCGTTAAGTTGGCGGCCAAGTTAGCAGGACCAGTAATCGTTAAATTGCCCGATCCAGTTCCACTTGTTTTGATGGTGTAATACACTGCCATCGGTTTTGTTGACGCACCACTTCCATTTTTTAAAACCGTTAAATAATATTCATTCGTTTTTCCTGGAACCGGAATAACCATGGTGCCTTGCGATACATCCCAAGTAGCTGAGGGCAAATTTAATACATTGTTTTTACCCCCATCATACAAATTGTCGCCCACTACAGAAAACAACAACTTTCCGCTAGGATCTGTAATGGAAGTACTACTTTCCGTTAAATCAGCTCCGATGACAATTCCTGCACCAACAACGGCTGTGCCCGATGAAAAATTAATTGAAATATTATTCCCTAAAAACCAAACGTCCGCTTGGGCGCAAGCATAACCTGCGGAAATAAGACACAATGCTGCTGTATAAAAACACTTTTTACAAAAGTTCATAAACCAATACAAGTTAAGTAGTAAGCAAAAGTAATAAAAGGACTTTAGCCAAGCCACTTTTAGTAAATAATATACCCCCAAGTAAAACAAAGAGAAAGGACGATTGTTACAAGTGCAAAAAAAAATCTACTTTTACACTAATGAATATTCTAAGAAAGAAAATACTTACTCTGCCACTCAGCCTTTTCTTTTTGCTGTTGTATGCAGGTGTATATCTTTCTTCGGGATATTGGCATACGCACCACAAGAGTTCAGATGAAAAATCACTGTCGCTTTCCAAAGAGGAGCGCTGCGACTATTGTAAACTCGTTACAAGCGAAACTTTTGATGTTTGCAACAACGACATCATTTTTCACAAAAATGCCATCATCCATTTTTCTCTTCTTGCAACGGAGAAAGTTTTTTTCTCTTCTGTATTAAATCACCACAACAAGGCTCCTCCCGTTAAAGCTTAATTTTTATTTCTTCAACTCACCGCAACGCTGCCGTGGGTTATTGTTTTATTTTCAAATTAAGCTATCATGAAAAATTTAGTGCTATTTCTGTTGTGCTTTTGCGCACACCATTCTTTTGCAAATACCGACACCACTCACCTTTCCGGAAAAGTAGTGGATCAGCATACGCAACAACCCATCTACGACGCCGAGATTTATTTTCCAGATTTACGAACAGGAACTGCATGTAAAGCGGATGGAAGCTATTACATCGGCCATCTTCCTAAAATAAAAGTATTGGTGAAAGTGAGTTTTTTAGGCTATTCCAGTATTACTGAAATGATTGATTTAAGCACCATCAACACCAAAGATTTCACCCTTGAAATTGAAGTCACGGAGATCAAAGAAATTGTAATTACAGGAACTTCCAAAGCTACGGAATTCAAAAAAAATCCGGCGCCTACCATCACACTCACTAGTAAATATTTAAATGAAAATTCGTCTACCAATATTATTGATGCCTTAGCTAAAGTGCCCGGTGTTGCTGCACTCTCCACCGGACCGAATGTTTCAAAGCCTTTCATTCGCGGATTAGGATACAATCGCGTACTAACCTTATTCGATGGCATTCGTCAGGACGGACAGCAATGGGGCGACGAGCACGGTGTTGAAGTAGACCAGTTTCTGGTAGACAAAGTGGAAATTGTAAAAGGTCCGGCCAGCTTGATGTATGGCTCCGATGCCATGGGCGGAGTGGTGAATTTATTGCCGATGAATCCTGTTTTACCCGGAAGCATCAAAGGATCACTGCTCACCAATTTCCAAAGCAACAACAATCAGTTGGCAAGCTCCTTTGCTCTCGACGGCAATCAAAATGGCTGCGCCTGGGGTTTTCGCGCTTCAAAAAAACAGGCAAGTACCTACCAAAATAAATTCGACGGAAAAGTTTTCGGCACCAAATACAATGAAACAGATATCAATGCACATTTGGGATGGCACAAAGCATGGGGCTTTTCTTATTTGAATGTAAGTATTTATGATAATCTTCAGGAAATCCCCGATGGCAGCAGAGATTCGGCTACACGAAAGTTCATTAAATACGCATCGGAAGAAGATAACATCGGACAAATCGTGAGTTCTGATGAATTAAATTCCTATAAAATCGGTGCAGCACACCAACACATACAACACTACCGACTCCACACGGCGAACAGCTTCATTCTCGGGAAAAGCAAGCTGAATATCAAGCTCGGCGCACAACAAAGTGTACGCAAAGAATTTGAAGATCCTGAAAATGCAAGCACTGCCAGCCTCAGTTTGCTGCTAAATACTTTCACGTACGACGCCAAGTTCTATCTCCCCGATTTTCACGGCTGGGAAAGCACCATTGGCATAAACGGTTTATATCAGCAAAATCAAAACAAGGATGCTGAAGAATTTATCATACCCGACTACCACTCTTTTGATTTCGGACCATTCGCTTTTGTAAAAAAATCTTTCGGAAAAGTAAATCTCGCAGGAGGATTGCGATATGACGTGCGAAATTTCAACAACAAAGAAAGCTATTCCTTCAGCGCTTACAGACACACCTTCTCAGGAGCCAGCGGAAGCATTGGCGCTACCTACAACGCGAACAAAAAAATATGCATCAAGGCAAATGTATCACAAGGTTACCGCTCCCCCAACATCGCCGAAATATCGGCAAAGGGTGTGCATCCCGGCACAGGTTTTCAGCAACTGGGCGATGCCAACTTCATACCTGAATTCAACCTTCAGGAAGATCTCGGTTTTTTTCTTAACACCGAACATCTTTCTATCTCTGCCGAGGTTTTTAATAATACTATCAGCAATTACATTTACAATGAAAAATTAGTGAGCACAAGCGGCGGTGATTCATTATTCACTGAAGGCGGAAATGCTTATTCGGTTTTTAAATTCAAACAAACAACGGCGCAATTGTATGGTGGTGAAATGAGTTTAGATATTCATCCGCATCCCGTTCACTGGCTACACATAGAAAATTCCGCATCATTTATTTACGCTTTGAACTTGGGCGGCAATAGCGACAGCACGCGCTATCTGCCTTTCATTCCGCCCTTTCACAGCAATTCAGAAATTAAAATTGACCTCAAAAAACAGTTAGGGTGCTTTGCAAAAATGTACTTTAAAATTGGCGTACAATATTATGCGGCACAAAACAGGGCTTTCACTGCTTACGGCACAGAAACCCCAACTGCGGGATACACCTTAATCGACGCAGGATTGGGCGGCGCGGTAATCAACAAAAAAGGAAACACCATTTGTACTTTCAACATAGCCGGAAACAACTTGAGCGACGCAGCCTATCAATCAAATATGAGTCGACTCAAATACATGGATTCATCGCCCAGCAA
>CANFBW010000019.1 GCA_947444925.1 Flavobacteriales bacterium
CCTTGATGCGACACAATAACAAGAAAAGTCAATGCCAATAAATTTTTGTTGCCACGCAAAATGCCGCTTAACGCAAGAAATGAAAAGAGGCCATATATCACAGCGCTGGCGCCAATGTGCGTTCCCGTATTGGCAAGCGACCATGTCCACACCCCCGACATAAAAAACACCCAAGCAAAAACAGTAAATGCAATTTCTTTGTAGAAGAAAAATAGCATAGTAGCCAGCACTCCAAAAGCAAATGAATTGTTGAGTAAATGACTGAGATCGCCGTGTAAAAAGGGCATAAACACGACTCCACGCAAACCCTTGATCGATCGAGGCTGAACACCGTAGTTGGCTAAATTTTCGTGGAAATAGCTTTCAAATCCGAACACCATCCAACACACCAAAAGAAACAAAAAGGGAAGCATGGCGCTTTTGAGTACGCTGCTTCTTAGCTCTGCTTCTGCATTTGATGTTTTTCTCATAGTGCAGCCTTCAATTATTTTTTTTCCACAATTCAGAGAGTGTATCAAATTCTCGCCTAAAGAATACACCAATCCCTTGTGTTGGAATGGAACCGTCTTGATCTTTTTGATTTTGCTGCGACTTGCGAAAAGCCTTCAACGTGATATCTTGCGAGAGTTTGTATTGCACCTCCATATCTGATGCATCTTTACCTATGTCGAAGGTGCCTGTTACAACAACTTTGTCATTTAAAAAGTTTTTACCCACCGTCACCGCAACATTCGACAAACTGTCGGCACCCGCATTGTAGTCAATACCCACATTGAAAGCTTCGCCCGTAATTTGTGACAAGTAGTTATTAACTTGACCGGTTAAAAATTGCTTGGCATTTGACAAGCCTGCATTCAGCACCGATGTACCCGCAGTTTTACTGTTGTCGGGAATTAAAAAAGATCCCTGCATCAATAAAGAAATAGCTTGTTTTGTTCGCTCGCTTTCTCCCAAAATATTGTCGTTCACGATTTCCTGCGCGCGCGGGTTGGTAGAGCTTACTTCTAAATCAAGTGTGGGTGTTGGATTCCATAAATTCCCCTTAAGATACATCACTACATTCACAGGCACATTTGAACTCATTTCGCCAATTTGGGTGCTGCTGTATTTCGTTGGATCCATCAACGAACTTACCTTTGTTCGCACTTTGTAAAGGGCTTTCAAATCAATAGCGGCTTCCATAGGATCTCCTGACCATGTTACTGTACCACCTCTACTTACCGCAAATTTTTTGCCTAAGAAATTTTTAACCGTAAAAAAATAATCCCCTTTCTCTACTTCGTACGTGCCATTCATAGTAAACTTTCCATTTGAAGTGATTTGAAATTGCATGTCTGAATTTCCTTGCGCATTGATTTCATCGCCCACCCTCGGATCAAAAATCATTTTTACTTTCGCATCAGGAGTGATTTTAAAGTCAAAAGTCATATCGAGCCAAGGCACTTCTACAGCCTGACTGACCACTACTTTTTTGAGCAGCGCACTATCGCCGTCCTTTACAAATTCAACAAAATCATACATAGGCAATTCTGATGCGCGATCAAGAGGCAAAACAATGCTGGTGTAATCAACAGTTTGACCGCGATCGAACTTCTCCGTTTTTAAATTAGCGTACATTACTACGTTGGATGTTGAACCCCCAATCATCACTGACCCTGTTACAAATGCCCTTCCGTAGTAATTTAAATTATTGTTTTGACTGGTGTTTAAAGCGATCAACTTATTGGTTTTAATTTCAAGATTGAAATAAACATCCTTAAAACGGTTGTGGGTAATCACCCCATTGACAGTGCCCACACCCTCTTCTTTTCCTGCATGATAATAAGGCGCTGCGCCCTTAATGCCGAAGTTTTCAAAGTAAATACCATCTTCCTTAAATGTTACTTTATCGTTGAGATCGTAGTTCACATTTAAATAATCAATTTTTGGACTGAAATCACGGAATTGCAATTCCCCCAATACAATAGGAGCCTTTAGTTCTCCAGTGATGTTTAGTGTTCCAAACACTTTTGCCTTGCCTATATCAGAAAGTACTCCCGTAAAATAAGGTTGTAACAGCGATATTCTAAAGTTTTTAAAATCAACTGCGCAATGCAATTGCTCCTTTTCTTTGAAAGGAAAATAATCGCCGTTAAAATCTAACAAGTAGCCCTCTTCACTTGCAGTAATGCGTTTTACTTTGGCACTTAACGTTACTTTTTCTTCTTCTGGAAAATAGGTACTCGTTATTTCAGTTTCGCCAAACTTTTGTTTGTTGACCACCAAATCTGTCAGCAAGAGTGATGCGTTCAATTTTGCTTTGCGCAATACGGCTGACAATTGAAGTGCGCCCGTTGCATGGCCCGAAATTTCAACAGCGGGAATAAACACATTCAAAAACTCAAGTGAAACCCCATTGAATTTTAAGGCCAATACATCGCTGTCACTTTCACCAACAGCGCCTTCAACTTGAAGGGTTTTGTCTTCCATACTCAGCAGCAGATTGTGCACTTCCCCCCTGTTTTTGATCCACGATACCCTACTGTCGTTGTTGATCATCCATAATTTATCGCTGAGAAAAAATCGCGTATCCACTAAGTTGAGGGCATAAGCATCTCGTGCTAAAATATTAATGTTGCCGGCAATGTGGGCATTGTTTTTCAAGGAATCATCGTTGTTCCAATCACATGAAAAGGCAAGATTATTTTGCAGCACATCGGCACTAAATTCAAATTTATTAAAAGGTATTTTATTGCCTGGCGCAACTGTGTTTGCTGACAAAAGCACCTTGTAATTGTTGTGGTCACCCACCATCGTTTGCAGATGCATACCCCTTATACCCACGCCAGGAAAAGCCGCGCTATCGCTCAATACAGACAATTGCACTCCGCTTTTATCGTCGTACAGCATTTGTAAATTTGAGTTTTTAGCAAAAAAATACTCGGACAAAAACAGGCGTTGAACGGGCATGAAATCTTTCACTTTTATACTCAAATGCACATCTTGGCCCTTATCTACATTGCTTTGGTGCGACAAGAGATGATTAGAGAAATTGGCAAAATAATGCATTAGCAATCCATCAACATTTGCAATACTGAATTTACCACTAAGCGATGCATCAGCCACTTCAGAGCGTAAATCAATTTTTCGCGCGCCATTGAAGCGAGAGGCTTTGAAGTATACTTGTCCCAGTTCTTCTTTAAAAATACCTTCCGACCAATTTAAATTATTCACCAAAGCGTCGCCCTCCATTTCGTCGATACTGTTTCCTTTTAAATTAACTTCGGTAGACGCCGACACCACCAATGAAGTGTCTCTATTAACAAATCCAAGTCGCGATAAATAGGCCTTATTCACATTGGCTTTGAAGTGATACGAAATACTGTCTGCTGCAAAGTTCACGTCTCCGTTGAATGCCATGTCACAGTATTTGTCGTTGATCTTCATTTCTCCCGAGAAGCGTTTTCCATTCATGGCGGCATTCAGGCTAATGTTGTTGTACGAATAGCCGTTGAAATCAAAACGATGCACTTTACCATCAAAATTCGCGTCAGTTTTTTCCTTAGAAAACGTCAATTGCGTTGTGCCATTCAACACCATCGTTCCCAAGCTGGGATTGGCGAGCAATCGACCCAGCTCAAAATTGGGTACATTAATTTTTCCATGAATTTGCTGTGCGCTGTTTTTGTCGACTTTGTACTGCACGTCGGTGATGATTGTTCCGAGGTCCGTGTTCAATTTTCCATACGCCACAAATTCATTAATGAAGCCAGTGTACTCCCCTTTAAAACTAAGTGCGCCCAACTTCTTGAGCATATCAGGCAAGGGAAGCGCTGCGAATCCACTGTCTGAGGGATAGGTCAATGCTGCCAAATCGTTGTAGTTGCTTTTTAAACTTTTAAGCTCTGCGAAAATAAAGGTATTGTTGATGTCAGGCAGTCCTTCCATTTCAAGATTCCCGTTAAGCAAAGTAGCTATCCCCGTTTCTACAACAAGGTTTTTGCATTTTAAAGAGTTGACCTTTCCTGTAAATTTTCCCTTCAAATACAATTGCTGCTTCCAATGCATTAAATCGGGCGCGAAGTAACCGATGTCGCCCATCAATATATCCGCTTCATCCACCGTGATATTCATTTTTACCTTATTGACAAAATCGCTGTAATCAGCGTAGCTCTTGTATTTAAAAGCGACATCTCCTTTCAAAGAAGTAGAATTATAGGCTACTGAAAATTTCTGAAGCGTTAAAAACGAGGCGCAATTTTTAATATCAGCACTGAGCTGATGCACATCAAAACCGCTTCTGTCTTTTGCTTTAAAGCTTTGCAAATGCGCACTTAACGTATCGCCATCAAAGCGCAATTGATGAAGCTCTGTATTCAATTTACGAAGGGATATATGCGCATAATCAATACCCTTAATGGTTGCCGGCGCATTGGCATCGTTGTAGCGGAATTCAAAATTTTGCAGTGCTATTTTTTTTGCGTCAATGTTCCACTTTGCTGCGACGCTGGTGTCTTTCGGAAGGTACTCGTTAATAAAATAACTGAGATTGGTGATGCTATCGCCCTTGTATACCTTGAGGTCGATCAGGCCTTTGTCAACATCAAGCAATTGAGCATTGATAAAGTGTTGTGACAAACTGAACGAATCTACATCAAAAGCCAATTCGTCTAAATACAGCAAAGTATCTTGCTTATAGTCTAAAATCAGCAGTCCTTCAAGAGACAACGTGTTTTTTAAAACTTTAATGTTAACACCTCGAATGGAAATTTTACTTTGGTGCCCTTTATTGAGGTAGTCACTGAATTTTTGCACTAAATAAGTTTGCACTGTTGCGCTTCTAAACACAAGATACGCGCCGCCTGTCAGTAGCAATAGAAAAATTAGCGACGAAAGCAATACACGCTTTAGTCGTTTTTTCCATTTACTTTTTACTTGAGGCTCTTCCATCTGAAATTTGTGCTTACTAAAATAATAGTAATTCAGATGGAATACTATTTATACGTGTTAAAGAATTGGGGGCGGTGCACACAGTGAAGCGCTATCTTTTAACATGTTTCACAAAGTCATTAGCCTCCTACGTTTATACTTGCAAAATAAAAAGTCCTGAAGTGGAATTTCGACCAATGATTGCAGTGCTGTGACCGTCTCCGTTTTCAATGGCATTGCCATTTATTCACTGATTATGTATGAAAAGGCTCCTTTCACATGAAGCACAAAAGTTTCACTAAAAGGATTAGTGCAACAACGAACAGTATTTTTTTCTTACGTATTTATTAATATCCGTAGTCAAAACAGATTCGCCCCAAGCGATGCCTATGCCTACATTGCTCATGTATACGCGACCACAAACATTCATGTCACCCATAACGAATTGCCCCTTGCCTGGACTACCTTACTCCATTCATAAGTTTCAGGGCTTTGTGCAACTAAGGCTGTGCTAAAAAAAGCGCGAAGGCTATCTTGTGTAAAATTAACGTATTTATTGTTTGTTGATTTTAAGGATGGTGTTTTCTGAATTTGTTTTTATTTGTAAAAGATACACTCCACTAAGCAAATTTGCGCCGATAGATGTTCCTTTTGCAGCGAAACCGCTCTCCACTGTTTTTCCCAAAGCGTCAAATACTTGATAGTAAAAATCGCTGTCAATTTGCACTTTAAAACTATCGTTGAATGGATTTGGATAACAGTTTATGTTTTTTTTATAGAGCTCTAAAAGCTCTGCCACAAGCGCAACATCATAGATCACGGTGGTAATGGAGCTGTCGGGTAATACCAACTGTCCTGAAACAGACACCGCTCCCAAACTTTGGTAATACTTATTGCCTTGTGACTGAAAGACTGCTGATCCAGTGATGTTGTAGCCATCCAATTTCAAACTTGATGTTACTGCAGACACACCTGTGTTGATCAATACTGTTACAATTTGATTGCCTGCCGGGTTCACAAATACTGAGGATTTCACAACTGCGTTGTCGCAACTTCCGCCAATTCTTTTATAGCCGCCCGAAAGCGCTTTGCTAAAATGCTTCATTGCGTAATACGTAGGATTAATGGAATAACCTTTGGCATTGACCCACGCGTTTTTGGTCCATGGATTTTCAATATTAATCAACCCATCTCCTGGCCAAATTAAATTCCAATGCAAGTAGGTAGAAGAGTTCGCTGCTGTCAACACATTGTTGATCAACCATCCTGTTTTAAACCATCCATCACTGTTGATTTCAAACTCGGTAAGAAAGTTTGGCTTGTCGGAAAATCCATTTGAAATGGCTGACAAAGCAGCGTTGTATGAGTCTGGTGCACTCCCCGTACCTCCATGATACATATGAAAGGCATAGCCAAACAAACCCACTTTATTTTTAATAGGCGCTGAGAAATTTGTGAAATTATTATAGCCAATACCCAGTGGTTCAGCCCCCAACATTTTTGGCACATTGGGAAGATTTTTAATTTGATTGTATACCGAATCAAAAGCCTTATCGTAACCAGGGAAATCAGTTGTTTCAGTTGGTGTGAATTTACAAGTTTCCCATTTTGTGGTCAACCAATCGGGTTCATTTTGAATGCTGATTAAATCTGGATAGATGCCAATTTTAGCATAAGCGATCAAAGCATTTTTCCAATAGGCAGCAAATTTTCCGTAAGCAAAATTACCATTCTCTTTGATAAGTGTACCACTGTCGAGTACACCCAAGCTTTTCAAATTGGCGGGTGGCGACCACGAGCACATGAGCACTCTTGTAGCCGGATTGTAATGCTTTGCCTTTTGCACAAATTCCAAATCATTGCTGGTGAAATTGACTTCATTGCGGTAGCTGTTTCTAATGCGCAGCCAATCAAGACCAAGGTCATCGTAAAGCAATTGATACATTTCTTCTTTGTATTGATGGGCAAGCACCCAGTCGTTGTAAAAAGCAATGGCGCCACCAAAACCTTCTAGCGTTTGGTAAATGGTGGTGGGTGTTACAGTAAGTAAATTCGTTGTACTTTGCACTGGCGCAGCATAGGCGCTAATACTCAAGGCATCAATTAAGAATGTACCGGTTTGCGGAAATTGAAATTTGTGTTGTGGATTGACTTCTAACGCAGTGTAAAGCCATTCGTATTTTTTCCAGGTAGTAGTCAGCGCCAATGATTGTGAGGCATATTTTGTGTTTTGTTCTACTACCGAAATTGTAGCACCATCAATACTTGCTTTTGCATAAAAGCTAATGGAATACACTTTAGAAACCGTTGCCACCCAGTTCGCCCCCATTGTTTGTATGCTCCAAGCGTTGGTACCCAAAGTGGTGACAACTACTTTTTCCGCTTGAGTTGCTTCGTATTTGTCGGCAGTAGACAAAGAAAATACAGCTGTACCTCCATCACCAGCGATGTTGGTCCAGCCAGTGAACCCCGATTCATAGCCTCCATTTGAAATTAAGCTTTGTGCAGGTAAATAGTAACACAGCAACAGCAACAGCAATGCGAGAGCAGAACATATTTTTTTCATTTTGAAGTCATTACAAATTGATATTCGTGCAAAAAAATAAGGGGGGCGATATTTCTATCACCCCCCTTATTTTCACGTCTGTGGTATTTGCACACCGCCGACGCAAGTTCAATTTACACTAATATTTTGAAAATTAAAAAAAAACGCATTTATATGCCATAGCTTGCTTAATTTTGAGCACACAATAAAAAAAACATGAAAAACTATATATCACTTCTGCTTTTTGCTGCAATTACCATTTTCAGCGCTTGCCAAAACACAGAAGTAAAAACATTGTCGGTGGATGAATTTGAAAAACAAATCAAAGCCGATAGCAGCGCTCAAATTCTTGATGTGCGCACGGCTGAAGAATTTAACGAAATGCAATTGACGGGTGCCATCAATGCCGACTGGAATAGTGATCATTTTGCAAAAGACATTCAATCTTTAGATCCCAACAAATCAACTTTTGTGTATTGTTTAGGGGGCAAACGAAGTGCCGCTGCAGCCCAAAAACTATTGGAACTCGGCTTTAAAGATGTGCGCAATTTAGAGGGTGGAATGCGCGCTTGGTTGCAAGCAGGGAAGTCAAGTGACATCAAAAACCCTGCTGCCACAAGTGAAATTAAAATGAGTGATTTTCAAAAGTTGATTGCAGCAAAACCATTGGTGTTGGCCGACTTCAATGCGCCATGGTGTGGTCCATGCAAACAACAAGGACCCATTCTCGATGAAATTGCTGCTGAAAAAATGGACACCATTGAAATTATAAAACTCAACACCGACGTGCATCAAGAAGTGTCTTCCGCTTTAAAAATCGACGGCATTCCAACGCTGATCCTTTATAAAAATGGAAAGCAAGTGTGGCGTAACGAAGGTTTAATTGCCAAGTCCGAATTGAATAAAATAATTGCAGCCAACCAATAGCATCTTATTTAGTTCATCTGCAAATGGCACTTTAACACAAGAAGTATGAAAGAAGCATTAATTCTCGCTATTGAATCCTCCTGCGACGACACAGGAGCTGCTGTGCTGCGCGGAAGAAAAGTGCTTTCAAATGTAGTAGCGGGACAATCCGTACACGAAAAATATGGAGGCATCGTGCCCGAACTTGCGTCACGCTCTCACCAACAAAATATTGTTCCAGTGGTGCAACAAGCGTTGGAAAGAGCAGGCGTCACCAAAGAAGAACTCGATGCAGTTGCCTTTACAAAAGGCCCAGGCTTGCTCGGATCTTTGCTCGTTGGATCTTCCTTCGCAAAAGCTTTCAGCATGGCGTTAAACAAGCCCTTGATTGAAATCAATCACATGGAAGCGCATATATTGGCGCACTTCATTGAAGGCGAAACACCTCCCCCCCCTTTTCCGTTTATTTGTTTAACGGTATCGGGCGGACATACGCAATTGGTTAAGGTGAGCGCGCCCGACGTTTTTGAAATTCTTGGCGAAACCATTGACGACGCTGCGGGCGAAGCCTTTGATAAAATCGCTAAAATAATGAACTTCCCTTTTCCGGGCGGACCAATGATTGACAAATTAGCGAAGGACGGAAACCCTGATAAATTTGCTTTTGCCCATCCTAAAGTACCCGAATTAAATTTCAGCTTCAGCGGACTCAAAACATCTGTGCTTTATTTTCTAAAAAAGGAAGTGCTTAAAAACCCCAATTTTATTGAAGAAAACAAAGTTGATTTGGCCGCTTCAGTGCAAAAAACCATCATTGATATTTTAATGAAGCAACTCAAAAAAGCTGCTGATCAAAATGGCATTACGCATGTTGCTATTGCAGGCGGTGTATCGGCCAACAGCGGACTGCGCGCTGCACTGCAGGCGCAAAACGCATGGACAAGCTATGTTCCTAAATTTGAGTTTTGCACTGACAACGCCGCGATGATTGGTATTGCAGCACATTTCAAGTTTATCAAAGGTGAATTCAGCGATCAGTCAAGCAAAGCATCGGCTCGACTAGAAATGTAATTCTTGCAAACACCTCTTGTATTTGACTTACTACAATCGAGTCTTATTTCTTGTTTTCATAATAGTGAATCGCATTGGCCAAAGTGATTTTCTCACCTTTGAAATGCGCTATTAAAAAAGCATCTTTCAGTCCCTTCGCTTTCAAGCTCTCTTTATACGCCACGGCTTCTCCCGGATTTTTGTAGTCTCCGCTTACATAGCGTTTCAATCCTTGTGGTGTGATTTCCATTTTAAGATCTGCAATTCCGTCGAAAATCACTTTGATGTCGGCAGGTACTTCTAATGAAAATAAGCCCACTTGTACTTGAATTTTCAAACTACTGATGTCAAATTTAGCCGTATCGCTTCCGCCTTGCACTTCGCTTGGACGAATGGTGTTTTCGTCAACTGCTGGCGCGATGGAAATTCGTTTTCCATTTTGGTACGATACCACATATGCATTCGGAAAACCTTTCTTTGCCATCTCCTCTTTGCGCTTCACCGCATCGGCAAAGTTGTCAAAACTTCCCGACAAATATCTTCTGTAATTGTTTGCCACTTCAATCTCTAATTGCGGAATTTGTTTGGTTTCCGCTGATTGTTCTGCCGTCACCGATGCAGCAGCCAATTGTACTTTGTACACCACTTTAACGGGGTCAGCTACCACTACTTTCTCTTCCACTTTTTTGGCAATGATTTCTTTTTCAATTTCTGATTTCGGCGCTACTTTTTCAGTCTTCACCTCAGCACCTGCAACATATTCATTTGCCTTAACCAGATCGGTAATCGAAATGCGGTCACCATCTTTGTAGGCAGCAACAAAAGCATCGGCAAAACCATTTCCACGCATTTTCAGTTTGTGTTCTTGTGCTTTGGTATATGCATCGAAAGACCCAGTGGCATAGCGCACCAGTAAATCTTTTCCTTCAAAAGAAACCACATTAACTCCTTTAAAGGCTGCCGTTGATACTTTGTTTTTAAAGGCACCCAATTGCACACGATATACCACTGCATTGGTGCTTACTTCTGTTTGCGTTGCTTTTGCTTTGGTGTTCGGCACATCTTGAAATTTCTTGCCATCGTGTTTCACTAATTCGGTATTAAAGCCTTGTTCGTTCAACTGCGATGCTCTCTTTTTTGCATCTGCCTCATCTTTGTATTGACCGGCTGTATAAATGGTTTTACTTGGATCAAGTGTGGTTGTGCCTTGAACGTCAGGAATACTCAACAACTTGTCGACTTCTTTACTTGTAACATCTTTTTCAAATTCCCCTACTTTCACAGCGAACTTGCCTTTCAAGTCACTTTTGTTTTCAGTTGAATCCACCAGGGTTTGTGCAACAGGCTCACTTGAGCTGCTTGCACTTTTCAGTTTTCCATTTTCAACCTTCAACAATTCAGGAGCAACATACCCTTTCTTTTTAAAGTCGGTCAACGTCTTTGATGCTGCTTCCATTTGCTTGTAAGTTCCAACAACAATGTCTTTACTGCCATCACCACGGTCTAGCTGCATAGCGTTAGGGATAGACTCTAATTTCTTTTTTTCTTCAGCACTTGTTGCCGCAGAAATATTGCCAACCTTTACAGCGTATTCCCCCTCTTTTAATTCAGGTGCCAGTTTAGTAAGCTTGCCGTGTTCAACTTTCAGCAATTCAGCTTTCGCCAGACCTTTTGCTTTTGTGTCTATCAATGATTTTTTTCCGGCAGCTACATCATCGCTTTGGGCAACCAAAATATCTTTTGACCCATCAGCATTGGTCACTACAATTGCATTTGGAATTTCCTCCAATTTCTTTTTCTCAGCAGTAGTTGAAGTGACATCAATTTTACCTGCCTTCACAACATACTTTCCTTCCAATGCCGCCAAAGGATCAACAGTCAAAGGTTTTGGTTTTTCAAAAAAAGCAGAATCATTTTCGTTTACAATTTTACTGTCTTTCACCTTTACTACTTTAGAGTTTGGAAAAAGTGTTTTATCCAATTCTTTCAATTTTAAATTTGCTGCAGTGAGATCGTTGAAAGATCCGACGATGTAGTCGGTAGAGTTTTTCTCAGCCTTCAATGTTTTCACTTCCTCTTTGCCCTCGTAAAATTTTGCTTTTTGCTCTAGGTTCGCATCGGCGGAAGTATTGCCAAGCTGAAGGGCATACTGTCCTTCCACATTTTTAAGCTTTTCCGTTTCACGCACTTTGCCTTCTTTGTCTAAAACTTTATCGAAATCTTCTAAAGCAACAAAATCAGTTCCGCGCTGGATAACAATTTTAGCGATGGGAAACATTGCGCCCAACAATTTTTGCTGCAGTGCTTTTGCTGAATCCAAATTATTGAGTTTGCCAACGAGATACATCGTGTGGTTATCTTTAGTTAAGGCACTAATAATGTCGGGTTGCGCCAAAAAGCGCTCTACCAAAGTATCAGGGATTTTATCAAATTCCCCCACAAAAACTCTGTAAGTAGCACCCTTACCCACATTTTCAGCAGCAATTCTGCGGCGCACATCTACCGATACGTCAACAGAATCAATGAATCTACGGTACCAATTCATATAATCGGCATCGGTCATCTCTACTCCGTCGTTGTTTACCAGAGCACTGTCCGCTGATACTTGTTTGTCTTTGTAATCGGCTACGCCATCAAGATCAGTGTCAATAGGACAGCCATTGCTGTCAACTTCGGCCCCCTTTGGCGTATAAAGACAATGGTCGTACCAGTCGAATACCCCATCATGATCGGCATCGGTTGTATTAAGAGCGAAATAGTCGACGAATTGAAATTTCTTAATTGCTGCGGGCGTACTTCCCAACCAATCGTAATGCAAAGACACTGAATTAAAAAAATAATAATCACTGGCTGCATTTCCAGCTCGAGCGCCTGTGCCTGCAACAGAAATATTGTCAACAAGATCTGTAAAGGTATAATGCAAAGTTGTACCCATGCGCAAATGGAAACGATCGGAAATATCAAAGAGCAAACCCATTCCAATCGGAATAGCAAAGCTTACTTGTGAATATTCTCCCAGTCCGTCTAAGTTGGCCTTGCGCAAATCGGTTTCGTAAACATAATCGCGAGAGAGCGCAGTCGCATTGGCATCGCCCTGTGGTAAATTTTTTATTGACCCATCGTTCCAATAATAGTAAGGTGATCCATTTGAAGCCACCATATCACTTTTTGAATTGAACTCAAATGTTTCAATACCAATACTGGTATATGGACGCATTACACTGTTGTGAAAAAGGTGTTCCCAATTGTAAAAACCATAAACAGAAATAGCGTTGATACTGGTTTGAAAATTAAGATGATTGCCACCTTGCTCATTAGCAGTCATTGTTCCGTTGAGAAAAGTAAAACCTACGTCAAGAAATGAATACAGCTTGCGTGATGCATCAAAGCTCACCCCTACTTGACCTGTCAACGGAGAACTAACCCCACTGTTGTTGATTTCTCCTTTGAAATTAAAAGCGCCGGTGCCAATGCCAATTTGCAAAGGAGACTCTTTAAGCAGACCTTCCTGCGCCTCGAGGGCTGAAAAAGCTACGATCAAAAGTAGCAGCGTCAGTATATGTTTATATTTTGTTCTCACGAATTACACAAGATATTAAATAACAAGTATTTACTTATTTTTCTCAGCATTTTACGCTGCGTTCCTAAATTGGTTCTAATATATATGAAATCATCACGCATGCGATGCTTTAGCGGAAACAAAAGTTCACAACACAAAGTTAGTAACCTTGGATAATTCACCATAAATACAAAAAAAAAGTCCCGATACGATCGGGACTTTTAATGTATAAAATGGAGTGGATTAATCTTGATCAGCTTCCTCTACTACTCTTTTTTCTTCCTTGATACCGGCCAATTCTTGGTCGATCAAAATTCTACCGCAGTGTTCACAAACGATGATTTTCTTTCTAACACGAATGTCCATTTGTCTTTGTGGTGGAATTTTATTGAAACATCCGCCACAAGCATCTCTTTCAACAGAAACAACCACCAAACCATTTCTTGAATTGCTTCTGATTCTTTTGTAAGCAATCAACAAACGCTCTTCTATTAAAGCTTCAGCTTTGATAGATGCTTTAGTAAGGTCTTGCTCTTCTTTTTGAGTTTCGCCTACAATCTCATCCAATTCTTTTTGTTTACGTACCAAATCTTCTTTTCTCATTTGAAGAACTTTCTGTGCGTCAACAATCACTTCTTTTTTATTGTCGATGGTAGCACCAAACTCTTTGATTCTTTTTTGAGCCAACTGAATTTCCAAGTTTTGAAATTCAATTTCTTTGGTCAATGAATCGTATTCTCTGTTATTTCTAACTTTCGCTTGTTGCGCTTCGTATTTCTTGATCAAAGCTTCAGCATCTTTGATGGTGTTTTTCTTTGCTGAGATTTCAGCATCCATTGTTTTTGCTTCTTCAGTAAGATTAACCACTCTTGTTTCCAAGCCGATCAACTCGTCTTCAAGATCTCTAACTTCTAAAGGAAGCTCACCGCGAACAACTTTTATCTTGTCAATTTTCGAATCAATTTGTTGAAGATTGAAAAGTGCTGTAAGCTTCTTTTCTACTGTAACTTCTTTACTTGCTGATGCAGTTGTTTTTGCCATATTATAAATAGTTTACCGGATTTGTATTTATTTTCGATAAATGGAGAGCAAAAGTAGGGAATTTTTCACTAAGAAACTCACAAATTAGCTCTTTCGTGAATTTTTCAGCTTCATAATGTCCGATATCTACAATGACAATGCGGCTTTCAGCGTCAAAAAACTGATGGTATTTAATATCAGATGTAATAAAAACATCGGCTTGCTGAGCGATGGCCTCCTCCAACAGAAAACTTCCTGAGCCTCCGCAAAGGGCAATTTTTGAAACGCTATCCTTTAACAATTCGGTGTGTCGCAAAGAACCCGCACCAAAAACACTTTTTATCTGATTCATAAAATCGACAGCACCCATCCCTCCTTTTATTTCGCCAATAATTCCTGCTCCCGCATTGCCGACTCCTTTCTTAGGCAGCAGTATTTTTTTGTTTTGAAGCGACAACAGGTCACTCATCTTTCCGCTAACGCCATGCAACACATTGTCGAGATTGGTGTGTATGGCATAAATAGCAATATTGTGTTGAATGGCTTTAATGATACAGCGCTCCACATAAGTAGCTCCCGTTATTTTTTTTACACCCGAAAAAATCAAGGGATGATGCGCAATGACCACATTTGCTCCGAGCGCAATGGCTTCATCAATCACCGCTTCAGTACAATCCAAACAAATCACGGCGCCGCTAAACGACTGATCTGCTTTTCCTACGATCAAGCCACAGTTGTCGTAACTTTCTTGCAGATGGAGGGGCGCCCACTCTTCCAGCGCATTAAATACATTTTGTAAGGTCATTGTATGGCAATTAAATTTTTGATTAAATGAGTCAATTTGGGTTCTGCTTTGGTAGCAATGGCAATGATTTCAGCCAATGAAACCGGAATAATTTCCCCATGGCAAAGGTCGGTAACAATTGAACATGCAAAACAAGGCAGTGCCATGTGACGGGCCGCGATGATTTCAGGTACTGTCGACATACCTACTGCATCAGCGCCAATAATACGCAAGTACTTGTATTCGGCAGGCGATTCCAGCATAGGTCCGCTGAGCCCGGCATACACACCATTGCGCACAACTATTCCTGCAGCGTAAGCAATAGCGTTGGCGTCGGCAATCATTTTGCGGTCGTACGGAGCACTCATATCAGGAAAGCGCGGACCCAATTCGTCAATATTTTTTCCGATTAAAGGGTTGCCTGCAAACAAATTAATGTGGTCATTAATAATGAGTAAATCGCCTTTTTCATAAGCAGAATGGAGTCCGCCAGAAGCATTCGACACAAATAATTTTTTAATCCCCAATAATTTCATCACCCGCAATGGAAAAACAATTTGCTCCATCGAATAGCCTTCATAATAATGGAAGCGCCCTTGCATTGCCACCACATTTTTACCGCTCAGCGTTCCGAAAATCAATTTTCCGGAATGACTTTCTACAGTTGAAACCGGAAAATTAGGAATCTCATCGTATGAAAATGAATGACTCACAATCATGTCGTTCACGAGGCCACCCAAACCTGTACCCAGCACAATGCCGAACTCAGGCGCTATCGATATTTTAGCTTGGAGAAACGCTGCTGTTTCGGTGATGCTGGACATACTCAAGTACTTGTTCGTTAAAGGAGGCTGATTCATCATGGAATTTTATTTCAATTGGAAGGTAAAACAAAGGCAGCCCCGCCATCGCTTCTATAGCAGGGTTTTCAAATAAGCGCACGGCGTCTTTTTCAGTGGTGATCAATATTTTTTTATTGGATAGAATGTTCCTGTATCCGGTAGCAACAAACTGCAAATCTTCTACGGTGAAGTTGTAGTGGTCAGCAAATTTAACCTCCTTTACCTCTCTACAAATGTCACTAAGATGCGCTAACAATGGCGCTGAATTGGCAATGCCAGTAAACAGTAAAATTTTGTATTCCGACAATCGAATTTCGCCCATTTCCTGCAATATTTTTTCAGCTGCAGGCGTCATCGCTTTCAAGCGATGATAGTGTATGTATGAGAAATACAAGCTTTGATGCTGCTGCGGAGCAACTACTTCAATAAAACGCCGCTTCTCCATAGGCGACAATATTTTGGGGGACTTGGTCACAATGATAATATTGGCGCGGTCTTGTCCGCTTTTCGATTCACGCATGGTACCCGACGGAATCATGTAATCGGGTTCCTGCAAATAATTGTAGTCTATCAGTAAAATACTCAAACCTGCCTTTACCCATCGGTGCTGAAAGGCATCATCGAGTAAAATCACATCAGGCACTGCATTGCTTTTGATTAAGAGATGAATGGCTTCTGCTCTTTTTTCACTCACAGTAACGGTGGCATCAGGGAAATTCAATTTGAATTGTTTCGGCTCGTCGCCCACTTCATCCACCGTTGATTGCGCAGTAACTTCTACAAAACCCTTTGTTTTCCTCTTGTAGCCTCGACTTACCGTTGCCACCTTGTATTGTTTTCGAAGTAAATCCATTAAGTAGTGCACTTGCGGTGACTTGCCAGTGCCTCCCACCGTGATGTTTCCAACAGAAATAATAGGAATGTCAAATTTCTCGGATTTCAGAATTTTCCAGTCAAACAACTTATTGCGAAAAGCCACAATTCTTCCATAGAGGAAAGAAATGGGCAATAATAGAATTCGAAGTAGGAGCATCTATTAAAAGTACAAATTATGAAAGCACTTCGTTTGAAATAGAATTAAAAAAATGAAAATATATAAATAGGTCACCTAAGTATTGAAAAAAATTGATTTTGTATGAAAGGGCTAAAAACAAAAAAGCCCGTAAATCATACGATTTACAGGCTTTTGATAAGAGTTGAAACTCTTTTTGTCGGGGCGGCAGGATTCGAACCTGCGACCTCCTGGTCCCAAACCAGGCGCGATGACCGGACTACGCTACGCCCCGAGTACTTATTTTCAGTTTATCAAAAGAACGTTCTTCAAAACCGGAGGGCAAATTTAGAATATTTTTTTATCCTCACAACTATTCTGCAAACAATCTGCAAAAACTTTAAACATTAAATCTAAAATGCATCACATCACCATCACCCACTACGTATTCCTTTCCTTCAACAGAAAGTTTACCAGCATCTCTGCACGCTGCTTCTGAACCGTATTTTACAAAATCTTCGTATTTAATCACTTCAGCGCGAATAAATCCTTTTTCAAAATCAGTGTGAATTACGCCCGCTGCTTGTGGTGCTTTGAAACCAACTTTGATTGTCCACGCTCTCACCTCTTTTACACCTGCAGTAAAATAGGTGCTCAGTTTCAATAATTTATAAGATGCTGCGATCAATTTATTTACACCTGGTTCTTTTAAACCTGCGTCTTGCAAAAACATTTGACGTTCTTCGTAGCTTTCTAATTCAGCAATGTCTGATTCTAATTGCGCACAAATCACCATCACCTCTGCGCCTTCCTCAGCAGCAACTTTTTTCACTGCGTCAACATATGCATTTCCGGTAGTCAAACTTTTCTCATCAACATTACATACATATAGAACAGGTTTTGCTGTAATCAAATTTAGCTCTGCTAAGATCACAAAATCTTCTTCTGTTAATGCAGCTGATCTTGCCGATTTCCCTTGCAACAAATTGTGTTTTACCGTTTCTAAAATACTCACCAATTTAATAGCGTCTTTATCGCCATGCTTAGTCATTTTGTTGGCTTTCTCTAAACGCTTATCGATAGTGTCTAAATCTTTTAAACCCAATTCAAAGTCGATGGTTTCTTTGTCGCGAATCGGATTAATATTGCCGTCTACGTGAATGATATTGTCATTGTCGAAGCAGCGAATAACATGTAAAATCGCATCGGTTTCGCGAATATTTCCTAAAAACATATTGCCCAGTCCTTCTCCTTCACTAGCTCCTTTAACCAAGCCAGCGATATCTACAATTTCCATTACATTGGCTTGCACTCTTTCGGGCTTCACCAACTCTTCTAATTTATTTAAGCGCTCATCGGGAACGATGATCGTTCCAATATTTGGCTCTATTGTACAAAACGGAAAGTTTGCTGCTTGTGCTTTTGCACTCGACAAACAGTTGAAAAGAGTTGACTTTCCTACGTTTGGCAATCCTACGATACCACATTTTAATCCCATGTCAAAAAATTTAAGAATGCGAAAATAGTCAAATAGTTGACAGTAGACAGCGCGTAGTTGACTGAAAATTGTATTTTCGTAAAAAATTAATACAACATGGCCGACATCCAAAAATTAGAAAAAATCGTTTCACAAGTGCGTCGCGATATCGTAAGAATGGTTCACCAAAACAATTCTGGACATCCGGGAGGTTCTTTGGGATGCACTGAATTTTTAGTAACCCTCTACAACGAAGCGATGGAGCACAGCGCCAAATCTTTTTCGATGGATGGAAAAAATGAAGATCTTTTCTTTTTGTCGAATGGACATATTTCTCCAGTGTTTTACAGTGTTTTGGGTAGAGCTGGATATTTCCCAGTAAAAGAAATGTCGACTTTTAGAAGTTTGAATTCTCGCATGCAAGGCCACCCCACTCCGCATGAAGGATTGCCTGGAGTGCGTGTTGCATCAGGTTCACTCGGACAAGGATTATCAGTTGCGATGGGTGCCGCACAAGCCAAAAAATTAAATGGCGACAATAAATTGGTATATGTATTGATGGGTGATGGCGAGCAGCAAGAAGGACAAGTGTGGGAAGCCGCAATGTACGGTGCAGCAAAAAATGTAGATAACGTAATAGCAACAATAGATTATAACAGCGCTCAAATTGACGGATCAACAGACGAAGTTCTTTCATTGGGAAATTTAAAAGCCAAGTGGGAAGCTTTTGGCTGGAAGGTATTGGAGATGAATGGAAATGTTTTGAGCGAAGTTGTTACAACGCTTGAAAAAGCCAAAAGTCTTACAGGCAAAGCACAACCGATACTGATTATCATGACGACGCAAATGGGCAATGGCGTTGACTTTATGATGGGCACACACAAATGGCATGGCGTTGCACCCAATGACGAGCAATTGAAATCTGCTTTGGCACAAAATCCAGAAACTTTGGGCGACTACTAAAAATAGTCCATGAAGAAATTGAAATTCATTTTTCTTGTTTTCATTCTCACTGCGCTGCACGCAGCGGCGCAGCAGAAAGAAAAAGAAGAACCCAAAATCACCACCCGCATCCTCTTTATTTTTGATGCTTCACAAAGCATGTGGGCCAATATGGCCGGCGAACGCAAAATTTCTGTGGCGCAAAGACTGCTTTCGCAAGCCCTCGACAGTTTGAAAGGACTCGAAAATGTTGATGTAGCGCTGCGCGTTTACGGCAACAGAAAAGACATCAATCAGGGCGCTCAAGACTGTGAAGACACCCACCTTGAAGTGCCTTTTGAAGACGACAACATCGACAAAATCAAACACGTATTAAAGTCTACACAACCCAAAGGAACTACACTTATAGCGCGTTCACTTGAGGCAACCGAGGGAGATTTCCCAGCTTGCACCACCTGCCGCAACGTGGTCATATTGATTACCGACGGCATTGAAGCCTGTGATGGAGACCCCTGCGCCGTATCTCGCGCCCTACAATTGAATGGCGTCATTTTAAAACCATTTATTATTGGATTAGGAATGGGTAAGGAATACGACAAATACTTTCGTTGCATTGGCGAATACTACGACGCCTCTACTCCCGCTGCTTTCAAAAACATTTTGTCGGTGGTGATTTCTGAAGCACTCTCCACCACCACTTGCCAAGTGAATTTGCTTGATGTAAATCAAAAGCCTATTGAAACCAATGTTACGATGACTTTTTACGATCAGCATTCCCGAGAAATAAAATACAATGTGATTCACACCATGAATGGATCTGGAAATCCCGACACAATATCGGTTGACCCTATTGCCACCTACAATATTGTTGTTCACACCAAACCCGAAATGTCGAAAGACAATGTGCGTTTGAAACCGGGTCAGCACAACATCATCTCCATTGATGCTCCGCAAGGCAGTTTGTACTGCAAATCAAATGGCAATTTGAGCAATCAATTCAACATCAAGTGCATTGTTCGACAAAGCGGAAAATCCGCTATCCTCAATGTTCAAGACTTTGAAAAAACCGAAAAATACATCGTGGGTGAATACGATCTTGAAATACTCACTGTACCTCGCATCGCAGCAACAGTGCAGATTGCACAAAGCACCACTTCAAAAATAGAAGTACCACAACCTGGTAAAGTAAGTTTTACCGCCTTAGGCAGTGGCTTCGCTTTTATTTATCAGTGGGTCGACGGCCAATTGAAACTAATTTACGAACTCAACAGCGAACAACCCAATGAAACATTGTACATGCTGCCGGGCACTTATAAAATAGTATACCGCTCTAAAATTGCGCGCCGAACCATGTATTCGATAGAAAAAGAATTTAAAGTTGAATCAGGTAAGCCGTGTAAAGTAGATTTATATTAACTTTAGCGCTTCAAAAAAAACAGAACAGCACTCCATGAAAAAATTTGAAATACTAAACATCAAAGATACTCGTTCAGGATTTGGCGAGGGATTAACCGAACTTGGACGAAGCAATCCCAATGTAGTAGCGCTTTGCGCCGACTTAATTGGATCTTTGAAAATGGACGAATTCATCAAAGAAAACCCAGAAAGATTTTTTCAAATTGGCATTGCTGAAGCCAACATGATGGGCATTGCTGCAGGCTTGACCATTGGTGGTAAAATTCCTTTTGCAGGAACTTTCGCCAACTTCGCCAGTGGCAGAGTGTACGATCAAATACGCCAATCCATTGCTTATTCCGGCAAAAATGTAAAAATCGCAGCCTCTCACGCAGGTTTGACTTTGGGCGAAGACGGCGCTACGCATCAGATATTGGAAGACATCGGCTTAATGAAAATGTTGCCAGGCATGGTGGTGATCAATCCTTGTGACTCCAACCAAACCAAAGCAGCAACGATAGCTGCTGCAGCCTATGATGGTCCGGTGTACCTGCGTTTCGGTCGTCCGAAAGTACCTAACTTCACCGCTTTAAATCAAAAATTTGAAATTGGAAAAGCAGTAGTATTGAACGAAGGAACAGATGTTACCATCTTCGCAACAGGCCACTTGGTATGGAAAGCCATACTTGCAGGAGAGATTTTAGAGCAACAAGGTATTTCTGTTGAAATAATAAACATACACACGATTAAACCATTGGATGCACAAGCAGTCTTAGCTTCAGTTAGAAAAACTAAATGCGTGGTAACTGCTGAAGAACACCAAATGAATGGCGGATTGGGCGACTCAATTGCTCAATTGCTTGCGAGAGAATTTCCTGCCCCAATTGAATTTGTTGCTGTTAACGACAAATTTGGAGAAAGCGGAACTGAGGAACAATTGATGACAAAATACGGCATCAATACACCTAACATCGTTGAAGCTGTTCAAAAAGTGATCAAAAGAAAATAGGCCGTTCCACCCCAAAAGACAAAGTATGGGGCAATGGACAGATCAAGATCTTCTCGATAAATTTCGAAATTCGGAAACCAAAAACTATGGTTTCAATTTACTCATGCAGCAGTATAAGCAGCGTGTGTATTGGCATGTTCGAAGAATGGTGATCGATCATGATGATGCCGATGATCTTACGCAAGATGTATTTGTGAAAATTTGGCTGGCCTTGGACCAGTTCAAGGAAGATTCAAAATTATTCACCTGGATATACCGCATCGCCACCAATGAATGCATCAGCTTCTTGAATAAAAAGAGAAAACGCTTTTTCATTCCCATCATCAATATTGAAAACCAATTGCTACACTCTTTAGAAAGCGGCATTCATTACAGTGGCGACGAAATTCAGTTAAAATTGCAAAAAGCTATTTTGACCTTACCCGAAAAACAGCGATTGGTATTCAACATGAAGTATTTCGACGAACTAAAATACGAGGAAATCGCTGAAATAACGGGCACTTCAGTTGGCGCACTAAAAGCTTCATTTCATCTTGCCTCAAAAAAAATAGAAGAATATATCGGTCGTGATTAAACCTTTTCGTTTTACAAAAGTCATAGCTAACAATGGAAACAAATACAAAAGACAATATGAGCACCGGTGGATTCTCAACACCTCCTTCTTATTTCAACGATTTAGAAACACGAGTTCAGCAGCGCATCAGCGTTTCTACGAAACACTGGATACTGCGATACAAATACGCACTTTCAGCGGCAGCCACCTGCGCAATTGTTTTATCTGTTTGGCTACTGCAAGCTGAAACAACTCTTGCAATTCCGCAAATGCAACAAGTAGATTACACTGCATATGTAAACGACAACATTGAAGATTTCAATGACGATGAAGTCACCGACGCTTGCATTGCCAACAACAGCGTTGCTTCGAACGACAGTGAATACGAAGCTTACAGCAATTATTTATTGGATGATAACATTGACGAAAACACTTTAATTGACGAACTCTAAAACCAGAAACCATGAAAACTAAAATCACATTTTGCGTGCTGGCCCTGCTGACATTGGTCAACACAACTTTTGCTCAACCTGCAAAAAACAAAGAAGAAATTAAGTCACTAAAAGTGGGTTTCATTACCAAAGAACTCAATTTAAGCAGTGACGAGGCACAGAAATTTTGGCCAGCGTACAATGAATTTCAAGACAAAATGGAAAAATTGCACAAAGAAAGAAGGGACATGCACAAAGGCGTGAAAACAAAAGAAGCGCTGGACAGTTTGTCGAACTCAGAAGTAGAAAAGATGGTCGACAAACAAATGTTGCTGCAAGAAAAGGAACTTCAGATCAAAAAAGAATTTCACAGCAAAGTGAAAACTTTATTACCCATTAAAAAGGTAGCCAAACTTTACCGTGCTGAGCATGAATTCAGAAGAGAGATTTTACGTAAAATGAAGGAAGGTAAAGGCGGAAACCCCAACCACCCTCCGCGCAAAGGAGATGGCGAAGGAGACGATGACGAGTAAATCAAGGTAAAGTCGGAAGCGCGAATACTTCCGACTTTGTTTTTTATAGACAATTTACTTTTATATTAGGCGTATATGTAACATCGCGCACTTGGATATTGTTTGACAATAGATGAAACACCTATTATACATACTACTTTTAATGACTGCATCAGCACATAACGCATTGGCGCAAAGTACAGCAGCAGGTAATATCATCGTCAGTTTGGGCGCATCTAAAGATTCGTATTTTAGCACTCTATTTCAACGCGCAGCCACTTTTGAATTTCCAGTAAACATAGAAATAATGCTCAGTTCCGACTTTTCCTTCGGAGTAAAAGGAGCGCCTGTGCTCATTAACAATGTATCCAACAATTATTTAGAAAATTCCAATTCAACAAAAAAAAACGACAATACAGGCTATTTACTTTTCGGCTTAGGCAACATCAATTACTACGCCTATAATGAAGATCGCTTGCTTTGGAAAATTAGCGGCGAGGCGGGATATGGCAAAATGGACAAAATTAAATTTGAAGAAGACATTAGAAGCGAAGTAAAAGCAGCCGGAATGATTTACCGTTTGGGCACAAGTTTGCGCTATCACTTGGGCAACGAATACGAAGATATTTATCCTACTTTTTTTGAATTGGGTTTAGGCATTTCTCAATTGGCAATGAAAGTCAGCGAAAGCACCTTGGCTGGCCTTACTCTACCAAGTATCCATTCCACTTGGTCTCCTTTAAATTTCAGCACTTTTGATGTAGCTTTGACTTTCGGATACCGATTTGGAAAACCAAAATAAAAGACATGAACAACCGCAGACTTTTTCTTGAATACCTCGCGCAAACCTCCCCTTTTCCTCTGCAAATTGAAATTGAAAAAGCACAAGGGTGCATTCTTTATGGAGCGAAAGGCGAAGAGTACATTGATTTAATTTCAGGCATCTCGGTAAGTAATGTTGGTCATTGCCACCCAAAAGTGGTGAAGGCTGTTCAAGATCAAGCCGCCAAATACATGCACCTAATGGTGTATGGAGAAATTGTGCAGGGTCCACAAGTTAAATTGGCTGAAAAAATAGCCCAACTGCTTCCGCCTAGTTTGCGCAATATCTATTTTGTTAATTCAGGTAGCGAAGCCATTGAGGGCGCCTTAAAACTAAGCAAAAGGTACAGCAGTAGAAGTGAAATTATTTCTTTTGAAAATGCCTATCACGGCAGCACCACCGGTGCTCTAAGTATTATTGGATCAGAGAAATTTAAAAATGGATTCCGCCCTCTAGCACCGATGACGCGGCAAATTCGCTTCAATAACATCAGTGATTTACAACTCATCACCACAGCAACAGCAGCTGTATTTATTGAACCTATTCAAGGAGAAGCAGGCGTTATTTTACCTGAAAACAATTATCTGCAACTATTACGCAAGAAATGCAATGAGTGCGGAACGCTCTTGGTTTTCGACGAAGTACAAAGTGGCTTTGGGCGCAGCGGAAAAATGTTCGCTTTTGAACATTATGGAGTGCTTCCTGATATTTTGGTTTGTGCCAAAGGGATGGGTGGCGGAATGCCTATTGGCGCCTTTATCAGTTCTAAAGAAATTATGAGTTGTTTGATGGAGAGTCCGATTTTGGGTCACATCACCACTTTTGGCGGACACCCTGTTTCTTGCGCTGCCAGCATAGCTTGCATTGAAGTGATTGAAGAAGAACGTTTACTTGAAGACATTGCCGACAAGGAACAACTCTTTCGCAAGTTACTACAACACCCTAAAATCATAGCAGTTAGAGGCAAAGGATTATTGCTGGCTGTTGAATTTGCAACGCGTGAATTCAATTTTTCGGTCAACCATCAATGCTTACAGCTGGGTGTTTTTGTGGATTGGTTCTTATTCAATGACCAATCATTGCGTATCGCTCCGCCGCTCACCATATCTGCTTCAGAGATACAAAGTGCCTGTGAAAAAATTTTACAAGCTATAAAAAACGCTGAAGTCCTCGCTTTGTAAAACGAGGACCTCTGATTCGACCACTGCGCTGGTTCAATTCACCGCATGCGGCTATAAGCTACTCAAAAACTACTTTCATTGCCGTTGAATCTAAGTGTTCACCCCTCACTTTCACAATGTACATCCCCCCGCTTAATTGACTTTGGTCCCACAGCAAGGTATTCACTCCAATATTGTCAAAACTAATTTCGTTGTGGTACACTTCTTTTCCTGCGATAGAATACAAATATACCGCATACTTTCCGCTGTATTTCACTTGCATTTGCAGGCGACCCGAGTTAATCGTAGTGATGCTTATTCCTGCATTCACTTGTTCCATCTCAATTGCATTGACGCTTAAGGCACAGTTGTTTATTTTAGCATACAAATTGTTGGCGAACAGATTGGCGCCATATTCACTTAAGTGCGTGGGATCACCTGAAGCCAGCATTGATGCATCAGAAATATCAGGACCATAGATCAAACATAAATTCTTGTCACTTACTTGCCTGTCGGTCACTACTTCGGTGACCATGGTTCTGAAGTCTTCCAATGCGTAAGGCGCAGCACCAGAATAGTCATTTGAAAAAATTGGCGTAATGCAATATATTTTAGCGTTGGGATGATTGGCGCGCAGCGTATCTACGAGTTTACCATACTCCGTTTTTTTGCTCGCTAAAGTGGCTGTTGAATATTTAAAATCGTTGAAACCTATTTTAATAGTGATGTGGTCAACATGTTTTCCTTTGATGTTTTTTGCGATAGACCAACCCAATGTAGCACCAGCCACCGCAATATTGTGCAAGTCCCAACCCATTTTATTGGCCAAAATGAAGGCATAGCCTTTTGCTGAAGAAACATACTGCCCTGTGCCATGGGTAATAGAATTTCCAATAGCAACGTAAACAGGCTTGTTTAGTGCGCCTGGATCTTCAAGCGAATAACCATCAGCGAGGTTCATCCCAGTGAAATCTACCGACCACAGATTCGGTAATGAAACTTCAAAAGTACTTGCTGTGCCAGGATTAGGATTACTCACCGTAAATGCCAACGAAGAATAGGTAGCTATTGAAACACCAGCTACGAAAACAGAGAATCCAGAGGTCGGTGTTCCGCCTATTGTCCCTCCAGTGGCACGTTGCGTAAAGGCGAGATCAATGGTTGGACTCGCTGTTTTAAAGCGAATGCGAACACCTGTTTGCGTGATGACCCATTGGTTGATCCACGCTCCAGCAATACCCGACTCCCAATCGTTCAACATGGCTGGCAAATGTCGATTCAAAATAACCTTTGAAGTGGTGATTTCCGGATAATACACACCGTCGTAGGAAATATAAGGATTGTCAAGAGGCACCACCACCGTTGCAAATAAAGTTTGCATGCCAAGCAAGAACAGAATAAAGAATCCTAATGTATTTTTCATTTTTTTCATAATGCAGTTCATTTTAGTTTGAGCCAGCAAGATAAATGCTCCTCTAAAAAATTGCTTTACATCCTACAAACAACTCTTGATCTTTTTGTAATTATCCTTTGACTACAAGCAATGCAAAGCAATTCAACAAAAAACGCAAAGCAATGTTATGCTATGTACTTAAGGCTGTTCTCTAAATTGCTTTGGACTCAGCCCCAGCTCTGATTTAAACACGCGGTTGAAATGCGAAATGTTATTGTACCCTGACTTATACGCAATATCGGATATTGGCAAATCACTTTCTTTCAAAAGACGTTTCACTTCGGCAAGACGAATTTGATTCAAGTAATTTTTAAATGAAGAATGATGCCCCTCTTTCAGCAGCTGCCCTATCTCGCGAGCCGAAATACCCAATTCTCTTTGCACTTCCATTTGACTCAAATCAGGATTGCTGTAGTTTTTCGATAGGAACTGAACAATCAAACCCGTTTTATCCTTGGTATCGCCTTTAATGTCATTCGCCACAAAAGGAACCAAAACTTTTTTCTTGCGCGAAAGCAAAATCATGATCCAGTAAATACTGTAGCCAAGCAATGCAGAAATAGCATAGCCAATGCATACCGAAAAATTATCGTTTACCAATTCCAACGAAGAAATCTCAATTTCATCCTCCTTTCCACCACCAATGACCAAGCAACTTCCTACAATAAAATAGTTGACGCGTGAGAAATCAGGTTGGTTAAAATCCGCATCCGTTTTGCGGTGCGCTCTGTACCACCAACTCGGACTAACAAAGTCTTTTACTGCTATTACATAATCCTTCTCTCCTTCGTACAGTAGCTCATAAGTGAAAGGCATGCTCGATAACTCTTTATTAGGAGAAGTAAAACCTTTGTAATCCAAGGTAAAAGTGATGGGAATGCGCTTCGCTTTTTTTGCCTTCACATGAATTTTAATGGCGTTATAATCATTTAAACTCAGCAACATCGCCAATGAGTCTTTTTTGCGAAGATAAAAACCAACAAAGGGATCGTCCTTAGTTGACGACAATTTGTATTTTAAGTGAAGCGCCCCTAAAGTATCTTTAGTAACAGTTGCTACTGAAAAATCGACAATCTTGGGTTCGTGGTAGGTTGCAAAAAAATAAGCAGACGGCTTGTCGAAAGGTATTACTTTCTTGCTGCTAAAATCGAATACAAAAGGCATTGAAAGCAACAAAAGCGATGTGAACACCAATACATAAATATTTCTTTGTCGTTTCGTCATCTACTTTGAAAGATAAGTAAAATCAAGTCATTTGCAAATAAGGTCAACTTTGCATTTTATGTAAATGACTTTGCGTTTTGTGTTTTTGACTGCGCACACAACAAAGGTCACTTCGTTTGCAGAAAAAACAAAATCGAAACACTAACTTGCCCTTACATTTGATTTGAACCAATAAACCAATTGTATGACTAATAAACTACTTTCTACTCTCTTTGTCATTGTTGCAATGGCATTTACCCTACCCTCTTTTGCGCAAACACCAAGTCATTTTATTCCCGCCGATGACGCCAACATTCAATATGTGGGACGCATCGATTTCAGCAATCCACTTGCTCCCGCTTACACTTATCCAGGGGTTAGTATTTCAGCAAAATTCAATGGCACCGCGATTACTGCCGACTTTAAAGACTATGCATTTGGTGGCGCCACATCAACCAACTATTACAACATATACGTTGACAACGTATTTGTGAAATCACTTAAGATGTACAGCAATACGACCAATTACCCTTTGGTTTCAGGGCTGCCCGCCGGCGCACACAGCATTCGCATTACAAAAAGAACCGAATCTTCTGTTGGTAAAAGTTCATTCAAAGGCTTTTACATAGAGGAAAGCGCTCTGCTCACACCAGACGTCTTACCTACCCGAAAAATTGAATTCATTGGCGACTCTTGGACTTGTGGTTATGGCGATGAATACTCTGGTGCTGGCGCCAATACTGGATTTACTTCTGTGAACGAAAACAATGACGCCGCTTGGGGCGCCATCACCAGTCGTCGACTCAATGCACAATACCATTGCACAGCCTATTCAGGTCGAGGATTGTACCGCAACAATGATGGCAACACTGCTTCAGTGCTTCCTAACATTTTCAACCGCATTTTTCCCGATGACGCAAATTCTACCTGGAACCACAGTTCATACATTCCCGACGTTGTTGTTGTTCACTTAGGAACCAATGACTTTGCCAATGAACAAACATGGGCCAATAACCACAGCGTCTTGGACTCAACAGCTTACGTTCAAAAATACATAGGCTTCATCAGTGACTTAAGAAACGATTATGGCGTCAATACCAAAATTATTTGTGTCAATGGGAGTTCCATTTCAATTTGGAACGATTTCAATCAATTCAACAGATGGAACAACTACATGACTGCAATTTTTCAGCATTTTGCAAACCTCAATGACCACAATGTTTTCAAATTCAATTTGGTTACACAAGCCGCTCCATATGGTGAAGATTGGCATCCAGCAAAACACGAACACATCAAGATGGCCAATCAAATCACCCCCTACATTCAAAACATAACGGCGTGGCAAGATTGCGCAAACGTGACCTCTGGAACTGCTTATCTGGACGATTGCGCTGTGTGTGTTGCAGGCACAAGCGGCAATGTAGCTTGTGTGCCCGGTGTACTTACTTCTCAAGAAATTGTTGCCAACACAAGCACTTTAAAAATCTACCCCAATCCCGCCGCTTCGCAATTCGCTATTGAAGGCGTTAGCGAACAAATTCAGTGGACCATCTACAATACACTAGGAGAAAGTGTTGCCATAGGACAAGGCAAAAAAGCAAACGTTGAGCTGCTTGCAAATGGACTGTACCACTTGGTGCTGTATTCAGCACAACAACAATCACTTTCCTTTTTAAAAGAATAAGACCTATTACATTTCAAGAGACGGATGCAAGAACGAAAGTTGTTGCATCCTTTTTTTATATCAATTAAAAACAAAATGTATTGAATACCATACTGGCGCGAATGTCATTTGCACTCTGGTTTCCAGCATAGGAGCAATTTTTTTCCAATACAAGCACACCTTGAACACGCATAAAACTATAGTGCGCTACTGCTGCGTCACGGTCAATTTGAATGGCAATAGAAAAGTCGTTTATCGCATTCTCAAACAAAGACATTTCTGAATAAAGGAAGCCTCTATTTAAATATGCATCCAACATAGTTGGCTTTTCTGCAATAGCTTGTGAATAATCACTTAAAGCAAAACTAAGCATACCCATATCCGTATAGATATTGGCTCGCACAAAGTGCGCGTCGGCATTTTGTATATCGTATTGTAAAGCAGTATTGAGCTCCATAAGTGCTTTTTCATAGCGATCACACTTGTGATACAAGATCCCCAAAGCAATGCGCACTGCAACATTGGTACTATCTACATACAAAGCCAATCTAAAAGATTCTTCCGCCTTAGAAAACTCTCCCTTTTGATCTTGCACACGCCCCTCTACCAATAGTTTTTGCACTTGAAAACTAACCGATTGTGCTGCACAAGAAAATGTGATCAACATTAAAAATACACCCGCTTGAATACCTTTCATTCGTTTTATTTAATTAAATTCAACCACTAATTACAAAGGCACAATTTATGTAATAGTTCTTTTGCAAAATCACTTATTCAACTCAAATCGACCAACTACTTATTTTTACCGATCAATGAAATACACCGAGCAAAAACGTTTTGAATTTCTTTTCTCAATAGATCATTCAATGCGTCTTTTACTTGCTGTTATTACACTTTTTTTTAGCTCAATTTATACTTACGCTAACACTGACGGAGGTATTCAACTTCAGGGATTTATAAAAAATGAATCTGGTTACGTCGTCGATAAAATTGAAATTGCTATTTTCAAAGGCGGCATATTGATTTGCGAAGGGAAATCTGATCGTGACGGAAAGTATTCTGTCACATTACCTGAAGACGGGAAATACCATATTATAGTTGGAAATGGAAACAACAACTATTACACCATCAACGATACCAATATTCAAATTTTGCCTTTAAAGGTATTTCGAAAAGATTTCACATTATACATCAACAAACAAGAGCTGCAACATAAAACGACACGACTGCTGGAGGCTCACGATCACCTTGTTAAAAATCCAATGAACATTTACTACAAAGGAATTTTTTTCAACCGCTTTCCTCGCAACATGGACGAAATGCTTTTGTTTTTCAGTCCAAGAATCCCCTATTTCAACCTCAAAAAAGAAAGTGAGAAAGTAATAACAAAATATGTTGACACTAAAATGGTCAGCGACACCTCCTACTTTTTTCGCCATTGCGCGATAATTATGGGATACACAGAACAAGTTGACATCAAATGCCTTAAGTACTACTCAGCGCGCATGAACGGAATGATCTTTACCAACACAAAAGGTTTTTTCGATGTATTACACACCTACAACAACAATGACATGCGCTTTTTGCTAAATCTCACTGTAAAAGGTTTTACCCGAATTCAATTAGACGAATCTTTTGAAAAACTAGGCGCCTATATTCCGCGCGTTTACGCGATATACAAGGAAGTTGACAAGCAACTCGGCATCAAATGAAAATCCTCATCAGCGCATTAATCCTTGGCATTGGATTATCGGCGTGCTCGAAAGAAAGCAGTTACCGCGAAAGACTCAAAGGAACTTGGACCATCAATGAATTACAAGTAACAGAAGGCGTAGACACCACTAGTTCTAAATACATTATTCAAAACGCAGGTATTTACAGCTTTAACAAAAGCGGCGACGGTAGTCTCATCGAAAGCAGCGACACCACTACTTCCAATAGAACTTTCAAATGGTCGGTCATCAGTAACCACAAAGTAATTCTAAACTTTAGCGCAAGCAATACTGAAGAATGGACAGTCCTCAGCAACCAAGCAAGTGCGCAAATTTGGGAAAACACAAGCAGCGATAACCTTCAAAAAGGAGGATTGACCGCTACCCACACGCTCTATCGAAAAATCAGCTTGCAAAAATTAAAATAGAGTAGTTGTTCAAAACTTTTGAAAACACGTGAAGCATCCTAAGTCGCTTACAAAAAGCGACTTAAAGTCAAATACACACATTTTACAAACTAAAATAGCAATAGGCTCGGACGTGTCTATTGAATTTACTATTTTCGCGTGAGACCAAAAGGTAGATTGAGCTGCAGATACACTAAATTAACAGCACAGGCATATGAGCAAAACCAACAACGAGAAAAATAGCGTTAAGGAATTGTCGCTCAGTGAATTTAAAGAAATTGTTTTAGCCGACTACCGCCTCGCCTGCGAAAGTCGGGAGGCCAGCCTCTTGGGCAGAAAGGAAGTGCTCACAGGTAAAGCAAAATTCGGGATTTTCGGAGATGGTAAAGAATTGGCTCAAATCGCCCTAGCCAAGCAATTTCAGGAAGGCGATTACCGAAGTGGCTATTACCGAGACCAAACGATCATGCTGGCCATTGGCTCAGTGACTCACCAACAAATATTTGCTCAATTGTATTCACACACCAGCATACAAGCAGAGCCGCATTCAGCTGGTCGCCAAATGAACAGCCACTTTACCACGCGCTACATCAATGAAGATGGCACGTGGAAAGACATGACGAAATTAAAAATCACCACTACCGACCTTTCTCCTACCGCTGCTCAAATTCCTCGTACGGTTGGACTTGGGTTGGCTTCAAAATTATTTCGCAAAAACAAAGAACTCCACCAATACAATACGCTGTCGAACAACGGCAACGAAGTAGTGTTTTGTACTATTGGCGACGCCAGTACTTCGGAAGGAATTTTCCTGGAAGCTTTCAACGCCATGGGCGTGCTGCAAGTTCCTGTTATACTTTCTGTTTGGGACGACGGCTACGGAATTTCTGTTCCTACCAGCATGCAAACCACCAAAGCGAGTATCTCCAAAGCTTTGGCAGGATTTCAGCGCGATGAAAAATACAAGGGCTGGGAAATCATGACCGTCAACGGCTGGGACTACAGCGCACTGTGTTTGACTTATAAAAAAGCTGCAGAACTGGCCCGTGAGCAACATGTTCCTGTTTTGGTGCACGTTCAACAATTGACACAGCCGCAAGGGCATTCGTCATCAGGCTCTCACGAGCGCTACAAATCAGAAGAGCGCTTGGCTTGGGAAAAAGAATACGACTGTAACAAACAATACAAAGAGTGGATCATTCAACAAGCATTTGCATCAGAAGAAGATTTAAAAAAGATTGAAGAAGAGGCTTTTTTAAAGGTGAAAGAAGGAAAAGAAGCTGCTTGGAAAGCTTACATCACGCCCATCAAAAACGAAGTCAAAAACCTTTGCCTACTTTTCGACAGACTAGCCGCTGCCAGTGCCAATAAAGAACAAATTCAGCAAACCAAGTACAAATTACTAAATGGTTTAGACACCAATTGGAAAGATCTTACAATGGCAGCAAAAAAAGTTTTGCGCTACGTTAGTAAAGAAGACAGCAACGAACGAAAAACACTGCAAGACTGGCTGTTGCAAGAAAACATTGCCAACTTCGATCGATACAACTCTTTACTTTATAGTCACGACGATTATTCAGCTATCAACATCAAAGAAGTTAAGCCGATCTACAATGACGACGCTCCTATTGTTGATGGACGTATTATCATTCGCGACAATTTTGACGCACTACTCGCTAAGGAACCAAAACTGGTCATCTTTGGAGAAGACTCCGGTAAAATTGGTGGTGTCAATCAAGGTTTAGAAGGACTGCAAAAAAAATATGGCGAAGCGCGCGTCAGCGACACGGGCATCAGAGAAGCCACCATCCTTGGAAAAGGCGTGGGCATGGCCATTAGAGGATTGCGCCCCATTGCCGAAATTCAATACTTAGATTACCTGATCTACGGATTGATGACCATCTCTGACGACCTGGCTTCACTTCATTACCGAACAAAAGGCGGACAAAAAGCACCGCTCATCATACGTACACGTGGCCACCGTTTTGAAGGCATCTGGCATTCGGGATCTCCCCTTGGTATGATCATCAACTCGCTTCGCGGCATCTATATTTGCGTGCCTCGCAACATGACACAAGCCAGCGGAATGTACAATACCTTGTTAAGCGCACTAGACCCAGCATTGGTAATTGAACCACTTTTGGCATACAGAAGAAAAGAAAAATTACCCAGCAATCTTGGAGAATTCAAAGTAGCCCTTGGCGTTCCTGAAATACTGGTGCAAGGCAGCGATGTCACCATCGTTACTTATGGTTCTTGCGTAAGCATTGTTTTAGAAGCTGCTGAACAATTGAAAGAATTTGACATCCATTGCGAGATCATCGACATTCAAACACTTCTTCCTTTCGATACGCACAAAATAATTTTGGAGTCCATCAAAAAAACAAGTCGTTTGATTGTGATGGACGAAGATGTATCGGGGGGCGCAACAGGCTTTATGCTGCAACAAATACTTGAAGAACAGGGCGCTTATTTTTACCTTGACTCAGAGCCAAAAACGATTTCGGCCCAAGACCACCGTCCCGCTTATGGATCAGATGGCAATTATTTCTCGAAGCCGAATGTTGAAACCGTATTCGATAAAGCGTACAAATTAATGAGAGAGGCGCAGCCTAATAAATTCCCCGGCATCTACTAATATGGATTTCAAAAAAACAACCGAGTCTGAATCTCAATACCAACACCTCGATCAAATGAGTGTTGCTGAGCTACTGCAAAACATCAATAGAGAAGACAAAAAAGTAGCCAATGTCATTGAAGACATCCTTCCCGACATTGAAAAACTGGTGGCCGTTGTTGTTGAAAAAATGAAGATTGGAGGTCGCTTGTTTTATATGGGCGCAGGAACAAGCGGACGAATGGGTGTGCTTGACGCATCAGAGTGCCCTCCCACTTTTGGCATAGATCATGGCATTGTTGTTGGCCTAATTGCAGGTGGTGACACCGCCATTCGTAAAGCAGTTGAATTTGCCGAAGACAGCACTACACAAGGTTGGATAGATCTTCAACAATATAAAGTAAGCAACAAAGACGTTGTAATAGGCATTGCAGCCTCAGGCACCACGCCTTACGTGATAGAGGCTTTACTGAAATGCAATGAACAAGGCATTACAACAGGTTGCATTACTTGCAATGGCGGAAGTCCGCTAGCTGCTGCGGCACAACACAAAATTGTTGCTGTTGTAGGTCCTGAATTCGTAACAGGCAGTACGCGCATGAAATCTGGCACAGCACAAAAACTAATTCTCAACATGATCTCCACAACGGTGATGATTCAACTGGGAAAAGTGAAAGGCAACAAGATGGTCGATATGAAATTGGCGAACGTTAAACTCATTGACCGAGGCGTTAAAATGGTGATGGACGAATTGAAATTAAGCGATTACGCACAAGCAAAAGAATTACTCACAAAATATGGCAGCGTGCGCGCTGCTATTGATAACATGAAAAAATAAACGAGACCAGTTCTACGCCTAGTCAAACGCATTTGGTTTTTAAATTTCATCAGAAGAATTGCATACGCATCGGCGTAGTAGAATAAAAAATATCCGCAAATTTTAAAATGGGGCTTCAGCTCTCGAGAAGACACTAATTTTACTTACGATCTCAGCGAGAGAAATATTTCGTACATGGCCCACACCATTGCCGCTGTTACAAAAAAAGACTACCAAACCATAGTTGAACTACTTTAACGAAGCAGCCAACAACAAAGAACTGATGACGCATATTCTTTCAGAAACAGCGAAATCAGAATTTGGTCGATATGTCGATAAAGAAATTCGCTTCGGCAAAAGATTGGGATGGCAAACCTTTGCGCGCATCATGAAACCCAAGGTAGTCATTGAAACCGGAATCGATAATGGATTGGGCTCAGTAGTACTTTGCGCTGCCTTGCTAAAAAATAAAGAAGAAGGTTTTGAGGGAAGATATTATGGCACCGATATCAATCCGCAAGCTGATTACTTGCTCAGTAGAAAGTACAAGGAAGTGAGCGAAGTACTTTAAGGCGATTCAATAGAAAGCCTGAGAAAATTCAATCAACAAATTGATCTGTTTATAAACGACAGCGACCACTCTGCCGAATATGAATACCAAGAATACCTTGCTATTGAAAAACTTCTAAACGACAAAAGCATCATTCTGGGAGACAACGTCAACTGCACCGACCAGCTCGCTGCATATTCAGCGCAAACTGGCAGAAATTTCCTTCGTTTTCAAGAAGAACCAAAAAAATCATTGGTATCCTGGTGCCGCAATTGGCATTTCCAACAGGTGAAATTACAACAGCGACGATAAAGACTTGCGGTCTTTTGCGCCGTGACTTTTGTACTCACTCAGCGTTAAGCCAGTAATCTGCTTAAACTGATTGCTGAGATACTGCACCGAGCTATAGCCCATCATGTAGGCAATTTCACTCAAGGAGTGCTCGTCGTAAGCAAGCAGCTCTTTAATTTTTTCAATTTTAATCAAGATTATATATTTCTCCAGTGTTGAAGAAGTTGCTTCTGAGAACAACTTGCTCAAATAGGGATACGGATGTCCAAGGCGTTCACTCAAATAATCTGAATTTCTTATGAGCGAACTTGAATTTGCACCATAGAAAACATGTTCAATCACCACCTTCTTGATCAGTTCAACCAACTTGGCACTATTGTCTTGAATGAGTTCAAATCCGTTTCTTTGAAGAATGGTATTGATAACAGCCAAACTTACCACCTGAGCATCGTAGTTGATTTCGGCTTCACCCAGTTGCACATTTACCACTTGAATAAAACCTGTGCGCTGCAACTCCTCAAGCACCACTTTAATACAGCTGTTGCTCACCATATTTTTGATATGCAGCACAGCATGAGTGGTAATGAAGTTGTGGTTTTGCATCTTTACAATATTGCTGTAAAAGTATATTTAAAACACATATGACGCCATTACAAATGCGCCTTGATTTGAAAATGAGGACGGCGCAACGAATCCTAAAAAATCTGACGCTCCGGCACTCAACTGCACATGCGCCGCACTATACTTTGCCGCTAATCCAGCGTGCATTTGCCCGTATCCGCCATAACCACCACTCAACTCAACACTCCACAATGTTGACAAACGATAGCCGTAACTCAACATTAATTTAGGAATGTAGTTCGCCCAGTATTTATAATTCAACTCCGCCGTTAAATAGTTGTTCGCATTTAAAGGATAAAGGTACTTTCCGCGAATAGTAAATGGAAGAACCATTGTTTGACTCTTTGTTTCGCTTTTTAAATGGTCACTTGCACCTGCAACACTAATGTTGTTAAAGGTAGAGTCACTAATGGTGAATATATTGTTGATGGCCAAGCCTTCAAAATGAAAAGAAGTATCTACACTACTGTGCACGCTATGCGCGCCCCATTGCATCAAACCCAAATTCGCCAATTCAACACTGTATTGAATACCATTTTTTTTCTCCACTTTATATGCGAAATTCAAACCTAAGCCCACACCATTAAATGCAGCTAAATCACTGCGTGTGTTGTCAGAATGATAACTATTCCCCTTTAGCACGATATCTAAAAACGCACCATTTTGCTCAGTAAACAACGAACCTTTATCTACCTTAATGTCATACCAATTTTGCCCTTTGACCACATTGAAGCCAAACTGAATGCTTTTTTTAGCAGTTGACGAATCCGTTTTTAGCGCTCGAGACAAGCCGAAGTGTAGTGATTGACTTTCCAAATACTTCACTTGTGTTTCGCTCAGATCAGCCGTTTTATTAGCGTAAGCCGCATTGCCATAAAACACCACATTAAACAAATCTCTCGTAAACTGGGTACCCAAATCAACACTATAGCCCAATCCGGCGTAAACCGACCACTGTCCAATTATCGGCTCCGAAAAATACAACACCTTACTTTCTGCCTCCACACCAAAACTATTGTTAGCACTCAAGCGATGTGCAACCTGATCTTTCAGTTCATTGTCAATAAAACCTCCATAGTAGAAATGCTCATAAAATTTTGCTGTGATGGCATTGCTGTTGATGGCATAGTTGCCCGACAATTCAATTCTAGCCTTTGTTGCACTGCTGTCTTGCGCCATTTGATTAGTTGCTGTGGCAAGAAGGAGTCCGAGACTCAATACTTTATTTATTCTCATCATTCTGCGTCTGTTATTTGAGTTTGACTTTAAAATCGAAATCACCACTCAACTTGAAATCAATTGCGTAATCACTATAAATTTTAGCGAAATCTGTTTTGGGTTGCGCCGTATTGAAATCGGCCAAAACCAATAATTTTTTGGTATTGAAAAGATTTTCGATTTTTCCCGCCGGCACCTCAAATACGATGGTAGACATCGTTTTTTCAGTAACCTTCCACTCACCTCCCTCTTGCGCTACTGTACCCGCGGCAACCAAACCATTGACAAATAGTGAATCCATTTTTTGCATGGAAGCATCCAACATGTAAATGCTAATATTGGTTGAAAAAGGAAAGCCATTTTCAGTGATCAAAGTAAATTTAGCGCTGTTTAAGCGCTCCGACTGATCTGATTTCGCCAAAGAAAAATCCATAGTATCCGCCAGCAACAAACTGTCTGCCATAAGCGACAGTGGAATTTCCACATTCATTGTTGCTTCAAGACCTGTGGCGCTGTAAACAAAATTAGGAGGTGTAGCCAGCACTGTTTGATAAGGAATCGAAGGCAGGTCAGGATTCAATTGTGCGGTCATTTGATAATTCAATTGATTTGGAAAAATCTCCATGAAATCTTTGATGTTCGAATTCGACTTGTTGAGCGAAATCAACTTCGTAGAATACGTTATATCACCATTCACAAAAGGATCCAATGCCTTGTCAAGCATAATCGGCGCCGATGTTTCTGCATTAGTCAAAACCACCGTTTTACCTGTTTTACTGTTGTGTCCCGAAATGTTTTGAGCGTCAACCTTAAGCTTTACACCAAAACCATTTTTTACTTCTAAACTGACATTGAGATCTTCCATTTTCAGCGAACCCGATTGGTATTTATCAAACACCGACATACCCACTGTTGACGGCCCCACCTTCATCGTTTGATCAGCTACATATCCCAATACGTAAGAAGGAACAATGCCGTGTAATCCAGCATTAACATAAAAAGTATCACCCAAGGCCAAAGTCACCATTTGATTTTTACTTTTTATTTTTCCCACCAATTGCTGCACAATAGTATTAACAGTATCTGCATCGAGGTGTCCGTTTTGATTCAAATCCACATTCAATTGATTTTCTATACCAAAACCCCTCATATTCAAATGATACCCTTTAAAAGGATAAGAATAGATGAGCGATACCTTTTCGCCAATGGGTGCCGGCGGCACAAAAGTGTCTATTTGAAAAGGAACCCCTCCAATAGAAGCACTTGGAATTTTATAACTAAAAAATATAGTATCGTTGATGCTGCTGAAAAACTCAACATTCACAGTCCCTTCCTTCACCGTCATGTCGCTCAACATCATTTTCCCTCCTGTACCCAGCATAATGCCCTGAGTTTCATTGAATACATCTTGATCGGGAAAAAAGGCAGTTGCAGTTTTGGGTTTAAGATCCCGTATTTTAATGACCGTTGTTACGGCATTGTTGGTGTCTACCAGCACGGTGCCAGGTGATGCGGCTGTATTGAGTGTTGTAATTTTACCGAGCATCTTGCTGTTAATGGTTTTACCGTCAAGCACAAAACTCATCAACTGTGATGTTCCCGCAGGAATTGGCGGAAAAGAGCCCGAAACAATAGTACTCAAGCCTACTTGATTGCTCAGTAAAAAATCCAAAGTGGTAATATCAACTTTCAATCCATTGCGAATGGTAATGTCCATGAAGCCACTTTGAACATCCATCGTTTCAAAAAAAGCACCCCCATCAATAGCAATATTCGATGAAGAAATATTGTTCAGTGCAGGAAATGAAACCATATTCCCTTGACTGGCAAGAATAATCGCACCTAAAAACCCTTGTCCACGCGCAATACTTCCCAAAGTAATAGGATGCACCACTGAGTCGTCGGTCAAAATCAATGTGCTCAAACTTGCGCCATAGGTAAAAGTCGTATCTCTAAAGCGCAGCATTGAGTCGGTGTTGGCCGAGTACATCAATTGTTTGTAAACAACACTTACACTGTTATCATTGTTTTTTTGAGCAAGATCAGAGCCCATTAAATCTTCAATTGACATTGACGAATGTATCAAAGGCGTAATTTCGTGTGCGTCCCATGAAGACGAACTGAGGTCCTTGCGACAAGCACTAAACACAGCACAAAGCGCAAAAAACAAAACAATAATTTTTCTCATAATGTTGTAAAAAAAATAATAAAAAGAAGAAGTCCCCTTAGTATCGCAGACCTAATATAAGACAGAAAGCCTTAAAAAAGGTTGCTTGTCGTTAAGATTATCTTAAAAAAGTTGCAATAAAATTTCGTGAATTAAAAGTTTGTCGTATTTTCGCGGCGGAGAAGTGGCAGAGCGGTTGAATGCAACAGTCTTGAAAACTGTCGTACCGCAAGGTATCGGGGGTTCGAATCCCTCCTTCTCCGCCAAAAGCCCCGCATTTTATGCGGGGCTTCTTTTTTTACATTAAGCCGCACCCTTTCAATGAACACGAATTTTCGTTGAACCACCTGTAAACACAACAATTATTGCGATTTTGGCAACAACTCCATTTTTAAGTAGCTCTAAAAAGTGAACTTCATTTTCCACTTCTTACTTGAAAGCACAGTTACCCTATTCGTTATCCTTGCGCACTGATTTCCACGCACTTGTTATAGTTGAGAATTTATCGGAACTTTGCACGCATATTTTACGCGAACAAAGCCTTGGTTCATACAGAAATACACATGAAAAAGAAGATAGAAATACTGGCGCCTGCAAAAGATTTGATTCACGGCATGGCTGCCATCAACAGCGGTGCTGATGCTGTGTACGTTGGCGCACCGCAATTTGGTGCGCGCTCAAATGCTACCAATTCGATTGCTGATGTTGAGGCATTGGTGAAATACGCCCATCTTTTTAACGCGCAAGTTTTTGTGGTGATCAACACCATTCTCTACGACAACGAGCTTGAAACGTGTCGACGAATGATTTGGGATTTGTACAAAATTGGCGTTGATGCATTGATCATTCAAGACATGGCCTTGCTGGAAATGGAACTACCTCCCATTACCTTGCACGCCAGTACGCAAGCCAACAACAGAGATGCTGCCAAAATGAAATTCCTTTCTGATGCGGGTATCAAACGCGTGGTACTCGCTCGCGAATTGAATCTCCACCAAATAAAAGAGATCAGTACAGCCACCGACGTTGAACTCGAATTCTTCGTAACTGGCGCCCTATGCGTTTCCTTCAGCGGAAACTGCTACATGAGTATCGCCAATGGCGAACGCAGCGCCAACCGTGGATCTTGTGCTCAAAACTGTCGTTTACCATACAATCTGATCGACGGAACAGGAGAAACCCTTATCAAAAACAGCCACCTTTTGTCCATCAAAGATTTCGACGTCACCGATCAAATTCCAAACTTAATTGAAGCAGGCATCACTTCATTTAAAATTGAAGGTCGCCTCAAAGATATCGTGTACGTGAAAAACAATGTGGCTTATCTGCGCAAAAAGGTAGATGCTTTTTTAGCAACCAACGACCAATACACCAAGGCATCTTCGGGCACAACGGTTTACGGTTTCGAATCGGCCCTGGACCGCAGTTTCAACCGCGGCTATACAGACTATTTTGTAAACGAGCGTCACAATAAAATTGGCTCTTGGGAGAGTCCGAAATCAAAAGGACAATACATTGGCAAACTCATTCAAAGCAAAGGAAATACCTATGTTATTGAAAACGGAAAAATGCTGAACAATGGTGATGGACTTTGTTTCATCAACGATGAAGGTGAAGCCGATGGCATTCAAGTTAACAAAGTAGTGGACGGCATTGTGCATCCCAATATGATGAAACTGATTGCTGCCGGAACAGAAATCTACCGCAACAACGACGCCGCCTTCATAAAATCGGTGGAACGCGAAGACAGCGCTGTACGCAAAATAAGTACAACTTTAACGCTCAGCGAAAACGAAAGCGGCTTTGAACTTTTAGTAAGCGATGAAGATGGCAATCAAAGCACAGCAACTTGTATTCATGCGAAAGAAAAAACAAAGAACAGCGAATCTATAGCCGAAAATATAAAAACGCAACTTTCAAAAACCGGCAATACGCCTTTTGTTGCCAACGCCATAGAAATACACTTCTCTGAAAACTGGTTCCTTCCCATTTCAAAAATCAATGAAATGCGCCGAACGGTTTACGAACAATTGACGACCACACGCTTGGCAAATTACAAACGCAGAGAACAGAAAATCGTAAAAACCGATCATCCTTATCCTGTAAGCAAACTCGACTTCACCTACAACGTATCGAACAAATTGGCGCGACAATTTTATGAGCGTCACGGCGTAACAGAAATTGAAAAAGCTTTTGAATTACAATGGGATCCTGGTAAATCTCGCGTAATGGTAACGAAGTACTGCGTGAAATACGAATTGGGAAAATGTCCGAAATACCACAAAAACACCATGGGCACCAAATTGGTTGAACCACTGACACTTCAGCACGGCGCAGTAGAATACAAATTAAAATTCAACTGCAAGCCTTGTGAAATGGAGATTTGGGAAAAAGACGCTGAACTGGAATATGAGGAGGAATAACTTTCACTATCTCTATCCATTGCATTTAAAAAAAATAGTTTTCGTCTTCTGAACAGGGCTACCCCTTTTTCCGACAAATACATAGCGGCTATCACTGACGAATACAATCAAATAATTCCGATGCAGTGTCATATCCAAATGTAGAATTCAGCGTCTTAATTTGTAAAAAAGCTCCAACATTCAAAGGCCAAAACCGCTCCCAAAAAAAATGGAGTGGCAAAAACCAAAAATGAAATACTCAGCCACAACATAAAGCTTTTGTTGTTTTGTTCTTTTCTCTGCAAATGAAGCTTAAGATCGGACACAGTCATCTTTAAAAGTTCTTCTATTGTTAAATTACTACCCAATGGATTGCGGGAGCTTCTGCCCAGGATGAAAGCACGGTAAACTTCCTTTGGATAAAAAACCACACCGAGTCCCATCGCCCATAAAGTCAGCAACCACGGAAAAACAAAATTTCCCCATCCACCACTGGCGATTTCCCAAGATGCGCCGGCGCTTTCACCTTTCCACGTGGTATCGTAACCGGTCAATAAATGACCAATGTCGTGAAAGCACACATTCTTTTTTCTGCTTTCGGCATTGGGAATGGGAACAGAAAAAAAACCAAATTTAATCCACGCTACTTTTTTGGTGACACCACCATCTTCTCCAAAATTATTGTCTTTGTAAAATATTGCTAGGGCGCTCTGAATGGTCAATTCCATTGCATACTGTTTTAGGTATTCGCAGTACAAAAGTATGAATACACAACAACAAATGCAGCTAAATATACTTGCTGTAAAAAACAATTTTCCTTTTTATCCTGACTCTTGCTTTACTTACCTTTGTTGCAATGATTGATTTTAAAGAAACAGGTTTACCCATTTGCGATGTACTGGAAACATTGCAAAACACACTTTCACAGAGCAGTACTGCCATACTCAGTGCACCTCCTGGCGCTGGAAAAAGCACATTAGTACCTTTGGCTTTATTGAATGCACCTTGGCTTAAACAGCAAAAAATAATCATGTTAGAGCCGCGGCGATTGGCCGCCAAAACAGTAGCTACGCGCATGGCTCAGTTGCTCAACGAAAATGTTGGCGAAACAGTAGGCTACCGCATTCGTTTTGAATCGCGCGTGACATCAAAAACAAAGATAGAAGTTGTCACCGAAGGCATCCTAACGCGCATGCTGCAAAGCGACAATTCATTGGAAGGCATTGGCATTGTCATCTTTGACGAATTTCACGAACGCAGCATTTATGCTGACGTGGCCTTGGCCTTGTGTCGCGAAGCACAACAAATTTTACGCGACGATCTGCGCATTCTTGTCATGTCAGCAACACTAAATTTAGAAGTATTACAAAACCTTTTGCAGGCTCCTGTTATTGAAAGCCTAGGTAAGCAATATGCCGTCGACCTCATTTACAGCCAACAAAATGACCAGAATCCTTGGCTCATTGGAGAGAGTGCCGCACATATGGTGATTCGCGCACTTGAAGAACAAAAAGGAGACATTCTGGTTTTTCTTCCTGGTGAGGCAGAGATTAGAAAATGCGAAGAAATATTGTTGCGCAGCAGCAGCAGTGCGGAGATCCATCCCTTATATGGCACTTTGCCACCGCAACAGCAAATGGCAGCGATTATGCCCTCCAAAAATGGCAACAGAAAAGTAGTCATCGCAACGTCGATTGCCGAAACAAGTTTGACCATTGAAGGCATCACTGTGGTGGTGGATTCAGGTTTTGGACGCGTGCAAAAATTTGACACACGTACAGGCTTGTCTAAACTTGAAACTATATTTATTTCGAAAGACAGTGCTGATCAACGCGCAGGCAGGGCTGGACGCTTGTCTCCCGGTGTGTGCTACCGCATGTGGTCAAAACCCATGCACGCTAAACTTGCCGAACACCGCACGCCAGAAATATTAGAAGCCGATTTAGCTTCCTTCGTTTTAGACATGGCGCAATGGGGCGTGCAGGATGTAAATACGCTGACCTGGCTAAATCCACCACCAGCGCACAATGTGAAAACGGCACGTGAACTGTTGGAAGAATTGAATGCTATCGAAGAAGGTCGAATCACCGAGCACGGAAAAAAAATGCACGCACTCCCCTGTCACCCTCGCGTAGCACACATGATGTTAAAAGCCCACGAACAAAAAAAAGTGCATCTCGCCGCTGACATAGCCGCCTTGCTTGAAGAACGCGATCCCTTGGGAAAAGAAACAGGCATCGACATTAACTTGCGAATTGAAGCACTGCGTCGACAAAGAGCGCAGCGATCAGTAGGCAAAAAATTTGCACGCATTGTGAAAATAGCTGAACACTACCGACAAATGTTCGACGAAGTTGAAAACAACAATCCTGCTGATCCATGCGAAACCGGAGTGCTTTTGGTGCACGCCTATCCCGAGCGCATCGCTTGCGCTCGCCCTGGAAACAACGCACAGTTTCAATTGTCGGGAGGCAATTTAGCGCAAGCTTCCCATCACGACGATCTCGCGCATGAAGCTTGGCTTGCCATCGCCCATCTTGATGCGCGCGACGGCATGGGTAAAATATTTATGGCATCGTCGCTCAACCCTAAAGATTTGATGCCTCTATTGAAAGAAAAAGAGAAAATGCATTGGGACTTAAAGAAAGGCGCTCTGACTGCTCTTCGCGAAATGCGACTGGGAAGCATCGTACTCAAATCAACCGCAATTCAAAAACCTGACACCATAAAAGTGCAAGAAATAATTTGTGAGGTTTTAAAAAAAGAAGGCTCCCACTTGCTCGACTGGAATGACAAAGTATCGCAGTTTCAAAATAGAATTCTCTCGCTAAAAAAATGGAATCCTCAACAAGATTGGCCAAATGTTTCAACCGAACTTTTGTTGCAACAAACTGAACAATGGCTGCAACCCTATTTACTACAAATAAAATCAAACGAGGATTTAAAAAAACTTGACCTACACGAAATTTTGTACAACTTTTTAGACTACACGCAACAGCAAGAACTCAATAAATTGGCACCATCAACGATAGAAGTACCGAGCGGATCGAACATCAAAATTGAGTATTTCGCCAACGGTTCAGCACCTGTAATTGCGGTGCGCATACAAGAAGTTTTCGGACTGGAAGACACCCCAAATGTGAATCAAAACAAAATCAGTGTGCTCATGCATTTGCTGTCGCCGGCCTACAAACCCGCGCAAATCACCGGCGACTTAAAAAGCTTTTGGCAAAATACCTATTTCGAAGTGCGCAAAGAATTAAAACCACGTTATCCAAAGCACGCCTGGCCCGACGATCCATGGAATCATCCTGCGATTAGAGGAACTAAAAGACAAAATGGATTGAAGTGAAAATTGTGCCTTATAAAAACAGTTGGTACATGCACAAAAAAAGACAGTAGTACAACAACTACTGTCTCTTGAATATTGAGATTATTTATTTGCACCGATTAATGCATCAAAGAAAATTTAAACCCTTCGTAACCAGCAATACCGTATAACAGAATGTCAATGACACTGAAATTTTCTTTCATCGCTTCAAATACGGTTGAAAAAGAAAACGAATTAAAAGCTTCAATATAACCCATATTTAATTCACCCGCGGTAAAGCCAATAATGGTCATGTAATTACCGAGAACACAACCCAACAAAGCCATAACAGCACCCACTACTCCAAACACAATTGTATTTCCTCTGCCAGTAAAGTGATTTACTTTTCCAACCAAGAACCCCAACCCAATAGCCATATAGCCAATTTGATATCCCGACGCCACTGTAATCGCGGCCCAAATTAAGGCACACACAATTGCTGTTAACAACGAGCAAATAATGCCCAAAACCAAATTTTGATTTGCCCCCACCTCTGCGAAAGAATCGTTAAATGTTTCCTCATTAGTAGCTGCAACGCTTTCAATACTTTCGTTTTCTTCCATTATTTTTTTTTAACAATGATACATATTAATACTCAAAAACATCATCCTGAATTTTGACAAAAAAGCAACATTAAAATTTCAATCGAATTGGAATCCACGCTTCCTCCTCAGAGTCTGGCGACAAAGGATGGTACTTTTCGCCCATGATTTGAAAATGAGGCCTATCGTCTAAAATGTAAGGAGATTGAGACAACCAATTTTGATAGAAATCCACTAAAGTTTTTAAGGCTTCTGTATGAATTCCTTGCAGTAAAATCACAGCATAAAGTCCTTCTGGAATAGTGAATTTTTCCATTTCAGGAGGAAGCGTAGCAGCATCATTCACTTCAACAGCAGCCCATTTATCAAAGTAGACATCAACATTAGAATTTAAAGCCCCCTCGTAAACCTGCAGACACCAAATAGTAGCATTCAACTTTCCTTCAATTAATCCAAGATGCGGTTTGAAACCGCGAAACAAGGCAACTGTTCTATCGTCGCTTCTAGACATGCGCATTCGTTTTCCAACGAGTTTCTTTTGCGGCAAATTTTCAATCTGTACTTCCATTATTTGTTCTCAAGTAAACCAATTCTTCTCACTTCCTGAAGCAACAGCGGAAAAGCAGGCTCAGTCATTTGGTGCCCATAACCTTTCAGCTCAATTAACTTAGTTTCGCTGTGGCCAACAACTTTCATCATGCGCATCAAATAGGCATTTTCTTCGTAGCGGCCCAACATTTCCATTTCCCTATCACCTGTAATCAAAAGCATGGGCGGCGCATCGGCACGAATATGAAACAGAGGTGCAAGCGCATCAATAAAGGGCTGTGTTTCCGGCAAACCTTTTTCTTTTCGGACTTCAAAATGTGTAATCACTTGTGCGCTGAGCGGAATTAAACCTGCAATACGATTCGCGTCAACCCCTTCCGCTTTCAACCATTTTTTATCCAATCCAACCATAGCCGTCAAGTAAGCACCGGCCGAATGTCCGGATACAAATATCTTTGTGGTGTCACCACCCAACTGCGCAATATTTTTAAAAACCCAAGCTATTGCAGCAGCAGCATCTTCAATATATTTTGGTGCGGAAACATTTGGCACCAAACGATAACCAACACCAACAACACAAAAACCTTGATTTTTTAATGCTTCAGGGATCTCTTTATTCCCGCTGGTCAATCCACCGCCGTGAAACCAAACAATGGTTGTGAAATTCCTTTCGTTTGTTGGATAATACAAATCCAAATTACAGAGCTCACGAATATATGCATCACTTTTATTTAGTGAATCACCATAGTACAATACATTGCGTTTGGTAATGTAATTGACGTTTTGTGCGAAAGACAGCACGCAAGCAAAAATGAGCAGCAATAATAAATATTTTTTCATGTACAGAATTTCGACAAAGATGCCGAAGTGCTATGACATAGCCAATATTTTGTGCCAATACCTGTAACAATAAAACAGTGAATTCTATATAACTCCGTATTTTTAAAAACAAGAATTTCTCATTGATTTCATTGAAACTTCCGCATAGAATAACAGTTGTCCTCCATTCAAAAAATGAATTAGGAAATTATACTACCATTTATTTGAGCTGCGGTCAAATTTAAAAAACCATCAACTTTAGACATGAGGATTCTGTTAAAACACAGTATCAAATCAAAGCACAACCGTCCACTACTAGAAGTAAAAAGCCGTTATAACATCGATTATAATGAACAAACAAATGAATTCACTTACAGCTTCAAAGTGCCAATCACCTCTAACTCACCTTCCACTCTTCAAAAGACTGTTGCAGTGTTTTTAAAAAGACTGAACTCTCTTGTGCCCCAGAAGCAGCATACTTCCTGTCGAAAACAAAAAACGGAACCCCTCGCACTCCTATATCCTGCGCTTCTTGAATGTCAGCTTTCACCGCCTTCGCAAAATGTCCATTGAGCAATGCATCACTCAACTCTTCAGCAAACAATCCTATTTCTGTTCCTAAAGCGATAAGAGTGGGAATGTCATCAATATTTTTTCCATTGGTGAAATAGGATTCAAACAACAGTTCCTCCGCTTCGTTTTGCTTGCCATTTTGTTTAGCAAAATGAGCAAAACGATGGGCATTAAATGAATTGGCCAAAATCGATTGCGCGAAATTAAATTGCAATCCTACCTTTCTTGCTAAATCAGTTACCTGCGCATTCATGCGCTGTGCTTCAGCCAAAGAAATGCCTTTGTGCGTGGCCAAGTACGCATTAATATTGGCACTTGTATCCGTTTTCATATCGGGAGACAATTGAAAACTCTTCCATTCCACTTCTACTTGATCGCTATTCTCAAATTGCGCCAAGGCCTGCTCAAACTTGCGCTTACCTATATAACAAAAGGGACACATCACGTCGCTCCATATTTCCACTTTCATTTTCACTGCACTTTCCATCGCTTTTTTTTGTTTAAAAGGTAATAATTTTAAATTTAGCTTCCATTACCGCTCTTAGCAAACTCTGCTTATCTTTGCCGCTTAAAATTAGTATAGATGATTTCGATAGATGCACTTTCCGTTCAGTTTTCCGGTACAACGCTCTTTAGCGGCGTTTCCTTTGTGATCAATGAAAACGACAAAATAGCTTTGATGGGAAAAAATGGAGCTGGCAAGTCAACACTCTTGAAAATCATCGCCGGCGCATACAAACCCACCAGCGGATCTGTTTCGGCACCTAAAGAATTTGTTGTCGCGTACCTGCCGCAACACTTGCTTACCGAAGACCATTGCACTGTTTTTGAAGAAACATCAAAGGCTTTTGCAAGTATTTTCGCCATGAAAAACGAAATTGACGCACTCAACAAAGAACTTGAAACGCGCACCGATTACGAGTCTGATGAGTATTCAAAAATCATTCAGGACGTAACCGATCTAAGTGAAAAATTTTATTCGATTGAAGAAGTAAACTACGAAGCCGAAGTTGAAAAAGTACTGAAAGGCCTCGGTTTTTTGCGCGAAGATTTCAATCGTCCCAGCTCTGAATTCAGCGGCGGATGGCGAATGCGCATTGAACTTGCGAAAATTTTATTGGTAAAACCCGACTTGATTTTACTCGATGAGCCTACCAACCATATGGACATCGAATCAATACAATGGCTCGAAGATTTCCTCATCAATAGCGCCAAAGCAGTGGTGGTTATTTCGCATGACAAGGCCTTTGTTGACAATATCACCAACCGAACGATTGAAGTTACGATGGGGCGAATTTACGACTACAAAGTGAATTACACCCGTTACCTCGAACTGCGCAAAGAACGTCGCGAACAACAACAAAAACAATACGAAGAACAACAGCGCGTAATTGCCGATATTCAACAGTTTATCGACCGATTCAAAGGCACTTACTCTAAAACACTGCAAGTGCAATCGCGGGTGAAAACCTTAGAGAAAATTGAATTGATAGAGGTGGACGAAGTTGATTCGTCGGCACTGCGACTCACCTTTCCCCCATCACTGCGCTCAGGAAACTACCCTTTAATTGTGACCGAATTGTCAAAAAAATACGGCAACCACGTAGTTTTCAATGACGCCTCGCTCACCATTGAGCGCGGTCAAAAAGTGGCTTTCGTCGGAAGAAATGGCGAAGGTAAATCTACTTTGGTAAAAGCCATTTTGGGTGAAATTGAATTCGACGGAAAACTCGAATTGGGCCACAATGCACAAGTAGGCTACTTCGCACAAAATCAGGCTTCACTGCTCGATGAAACATTAAGCGTTTACGAAACCATTGACCGCATTGCAGTGGGTGACATTCGCAGCAAAATCAAAGATATGCTTGGTGCTTTTATGTTTAGCGGCGATGACATTCACAAAAAAGTAAAGTCCTTATCGGGCGGAGAAAAAACGCGACTTGCACTTATGAAACTCTTGCTTGAACCCGTCAACTTTTTAATTCTTGATGAGCCTACAAACCACCTTGACATGAAAACCAAAGACATTATCAAAGATGCGCTGAAGGAGTTTGATGGCACGCTGGTATTGGTATCGCACGACCGCGATTTTTTAGATGGACTTGTCACCAAGGTTTACGAATTCGGCAACAAGCGCGTAAAGGAACACTTTGAAGACATCAATGGATTTTTGGCACGTAAGAAAATGGAAAACCTGCGTGACATCGAAAAAAAATAGCCGAAAGATTTGTCTACATTCATCGGCGCTTTGCGCTCCGTAACTTTTAAATAAATACATCCGCATGAAATGGTTGAAGTTAATCCTTAAGGTCATCGTTGTTGTTTTCGCCTTGGTGGGCTTATTTTTCACAGGCACCTACCTCGCGATGCAAATGAAACTCACCAATGACGGCGGACATGTAGATGGCAATGACCGCTATTTTCACGAAATCAAAGACAAGTACAACCAGTCGTTTAAAACCGACACTTCAAAATTCCAAATGAAAAATTTTGAAGCATTGCAACGCATTTTGATCCTTAATAAATACTGTCCGAAAAATGCCGAAATGATTTTGAAAGTTTACCAAATCGGCAACAACGATGTGTCAGTGTTGCGCATGCTCGATGCAGCCGACATGTATATGCAAGGCAATGCTGAGTATAGTGCTGAATTGAACCAATTCAAGACAAAGCAAACGGGACCTCAACCCGCTTACATCAATGGCAGTGTTTTTGATTGGATGAATATCTCTGAATGGTCAGATTTTAAAATTGCCGTGGTAAAAGACAAAATACTCATCGATTCTGTAGCCCTGCTCACCGGTGTTGAACCTCGCCTAATCGTATCGGTGCTTGTGGGAGAGCAAATCCGTTTGTTCAACTCAAAACGCGAGGCTTACAAAAAATGGATTGGTCCCCTTAAAATTCTTTCTGTTGAAAGTAAGTTCTCATTGGGTGTTACTGGTATTAAAGAATTTACCGCCAGAAGAATTGAATATTACATCAAAGACAGCACTTCTGTTTTTTACTTAGGAAAGCCCTGCGAACACTTGCTCGACTTCAGCAGCGACTCAACCGACAGTGAACGATTCAAAAGACTGACCTCTTTCAAAAGCCATTACTACTCCTATATGTACGCAGCATTGTTTATCAAACAAATGAAAGTGCAATGGGAAAAGGCAGGTTTTCCGATCACTGATCGCCCTGAAATTTTAGCTACCTTATTCAACGTTGGATACGAACAATCGATACCCAAAAGCAATCCGCGCGTAGGCGGATCAAGCATTACCATTTATGAAAAAATACATTCATTTGGCTCCATTGCGTATGAATTTTACTACTCCGGAGAGTTGTACGACGAGTTTCCGTATAAGTCGAAAAAATTCGATTGGGATGTGGAATAAAAAAACATTGACCTTGGCCGTAGCTGCCATTTGCTCTTTCTGCGTTTGCGCGCAAGACAGTGCACTCCTCTTGAATTGGCAGCATCTGCAAGACGGACTCGATTACTGCGAAACAAATGCACCGGAAAAATCCATTGTCAATGATTCAAAAATCAGCATTCTCAAAATCAATCCTGATCGTTTTGAATTTCGAATGCTGGCTGGCAGTGAAAATGGTGACAGCACCCGCACGGCAGCACAGTGGGCCAAGGACTTCAATATGGACGTAATCATTAATGCAGGTATGTATGACCTTGGAAAAACCTTGAGCAACAAAGCTTACATGCAAAATTACCAGCATTTCAACAACCCAAATTTCAATCCCAATTTCGGTGCAATGATTGCCTTCAACCCAAAAGATTCCTTGCTTCCGAATTTTACAATTGCGGATTTATCCTGCTATAAATGGGATTCATTAAAAACAAAATACAATTCATTTTCACAAGGCATGCGTATGCTAGATTGCAATGGAAAAGCATTGACTTGGAACAAACGCAATCAGTCGTGCTCCATGCTGCTTGCCGCTGCCGACAATGATGGCAACATCTATTTTATTTTCAGCAGATCACCTTATACTCACAACGACATGATTTGCTTTTTGCTTGCAATGCCCATCGCATTAAAAAACGCAATCTACCTTGAAGGTGGCCCCGAAACAAGTCTTTATGTTCATGCAGCTGATACTAACATTGAAAAAGTGGGTTCGTACATCTCAGGATTGTATCCCAATGACGACAACAAAAGTTTTTGGAAATTACCGAATGTCATTGGCTTGCGACACAAGTAAGCCAGTATTTTATTGTGCTTTTTGTTCAATACTCTTTCTTACCGCGCGCACTCTCAAAATTACCAACCCGTAGAAGAGCAATAAAATTAAAGCAACAACAACTGCCTTTACCCACAGTTCTTGATACCATTGCGGCAAAATTGTGATTTCAACCGATTGTGACCTTAATATTTCTTGCCCGATCAAATTCGTAGCCTTTACTGAAAAAGTGTAGTTTCCAGGCGACAAATTGGTGTAAACGGCACGATTCCCTTCTCCCGCCTTTTGCCACTCCGCATCAAAACCGTCAAGTTTATAAACGTACAAATACGCTCCTCTATTCGATGGATCGAGGGTTGTAAAATCAATGGCGAAGTTGTTTTGATCGGGCTGTAATTCAATAGACTTGGTCAAATACATTTGCTTTGTGAGCGACTTGCTTTGCGAATCGTAAGGATCAATAGTTGTGTTGTTCAGACTTAAAGACTTCAATATTATTTTTAAACCCTTCAAATCTGGCTTCACCTCATCAGGTGAAATGCACGTAAAACCTAAGGCATGACCAAAATACAAATCTCCGTTGTCGTCGGCATATACTGATCCTTCAAAATAAGGAGGCATTTCAACTCCATCAATTTCCAGCAAAGCAATCACACTGTCTTTTTGCGAATTGTATTTAACAATATTACTGTTTACTGAAATCCACATATTGCCGTCATCATCTGAAATCATTCCCTTAATAGCGCCTTTCAAAAGTGGCTGAGCACTTACTACAAAAGAACGACTCGTATAGTTATACATACATAACCCTTCAATCGTTCCCACCCACAAACTACCAAAATTATCTTCGTACACTGTTGCGTTATAACTAGAGGCAATCGCATTCTTTTTTGTAGGATCTACGAAAAAGCCATGTAGTTTTTTCTTATCGTACAGGTACAATCCTTCACTGGTTGCCATCCACATGAATCCTTTTGAATCTTTATACAACCCAATAATCCACAATGGTGTTTTCAAATTAAATGGAGCTCGTGGGTCAGTATTAGAAGTGATGAATTCTTTCTTTTTCCAATCGTACAAATTGATTCCGTCGCCGTGCGTCCCAATCCATACATATGCTCCATCAAATAGTATAGATTTCACATTATCAAAAGTCACTGTGCCTGGAACTGAACTTGAATA